>JAJYTW010000110.1 GCA_021792855.1 Actinomycetes bacterium | reverse complement strand
GCGCGGCGCACAGGCCGGTCACCGCGAGATCGCCACCAGCCTGGGCCGCAGGCAGGCGTAGGCGGAACGGCCGCCCGGGGCCGCGGCCTGGACCAGCGGGCCGACCCGGGCGCAGGTCGCGATCAGCACGGTGCTGTTCGCCGGGTCCGCGCTGCCGCCGATCCCGGCCGGGTCGAGGAAGTAGTGCGGCCAGGGCAGCGACCGGGTGGTCCAGACCACCCGCCGCTTGGCGATGCTGTAGCCCCAGGCCGCACCCGACGCGCCCGGGTCGAGTCCGAGCGCCACGCCGTCGCGTACCCCGTAGATGCCGGGCGGACCGGGCACGGCCGTGTGCGGCACCCGGGCCCCGGTAGCCGGGTCGATCCCGATCAGGATGCCGCCGGCGTCGACGTACAGGACGTGCCGCACCGGGTCAACACCCTGCGGCACGGCCCCTGGCTGGCTGGCGACCAGTTGGCCGGTTCCCGCGCTGTAGATGTTCAGGCCGGCAGCGCTGGTGAATAGCAGGTCGCCGTAGACGACGCCGCTCAGCCCACCGGCGAACGGCCCGTGCGGCGGCTGGATCAGCCGCTCGGCGCCGGACCGCAGGTTGATCTGCCGGACCGCGGTGACCGGCGCGGTGCCGATGACCCCCCGGGCCGACACCGTGACGTACAGGTACCCGGCATCGACGTGCCAGGCCTGCCCGGCCGCGCCGATCTGGTCCCGCCAGATGACCCGGCCGGATCCGTTGTCGTAGCAGGTCACCGCCGTGGTGCCGACGACGACGGTCCGGGTCAGGGTGGCGCTCACCGCCCCGCCGTAGGCCGCCGACGGGTAGGACCGGAGCGTCCGGCCGGTCAGCGCGTTCAGCACGGTCACCTCCCACGGGGCGCCGCCGCCCGCGTGCCCGGATCGACCGGACGACCCAGATGCGGCGGACCGGCCGGCCCCGGCCCGCACCGGGGACTGGATCGCGCTGGACCCGGCCGGCGACAGGTCGACGCCGACCGTGAGCACGCCGGGCCAGGACCGGACCGACACGATCGACGCCCCGGCCGACATCCCGGCGAGCGTCGCCGTCCAGCGCGGCGCTCCGGTCGCCTCGCCGAGCGTGTAGACGGTCAGCCCGAAACCGACGGCGGCGGTTCCGTCGCCGGCCGCGGCGTAGGGCTGGCTGGCCGCGTAGACCGTGCCCTGAGTGCCGTTCTCCGCCAGCCAGGTTCCCGGCAGCGGCGCGGACCAGCGGACCTGGCCGTCGGCCGGGCAGTCCGCGCCCCGGCAGGCCCGGGACGTCGCCGCGGACCTGCCGTACGGGACCAGCACGAGCGCGGCGAGCAGCACCGCGAGCGCGATCCGCCGCGCGCGCGGTGACGTCCACTGGCGCACCGACAGGCCAGCCACGATCCTCCCGTCCCGGTCCGGTCCGAACCGGTCCGCTCCCGCCAGACCGCCCGATCGGCCGCCATAGCGGCCGGCCGCGCGGCACCAGTAACGTTGGCAGCCAGACGAACGCGCTCGGCACCCAACCACACCCAACCCTAGGAGGATTTATGTCCGATCGGGCCCCACTGCCCTACGACTTCATGCCGGCGGTCCCCGCGTTCACGGTAACCAGCGCCGACGTGGCCGATGGCCAGATGATGACCGACAACCAGGTGTTCGACAGCTTCGGCATGTCCGGCAAGAACATCTCGCCGCAGCTGAGCTGGAGCGGGTTCCCGGCCGAGACCAAGAGCTTCGCCGTGACCTGCTACGACCCGGACGCGCCGACCGGGTCCGGGTTCTGGCACTGGCTCGTGCTGGACATCCCGGCCTCGGTGACCGAACTTGCGGCCGGAGCGGGCGCCGCGGGCGGCTCCGGGCTGCCGGCCGGGGCGTTCTCGGTCCGCAACGATTACGGGACCAAGGACTTCGGCGGCGCCGCGCCGCCCGCCGGGGACGAACCGCACCGGTACGTGTTCGCGGTGCACGCTCTCGACGTGGCGACGCTCGGCGTCGACTCCGACGTCTCACCCGCGGTCGCCGGGTTCAACCTGCGCTTCCACACCATCGCGCGGGCGCTGATCGTCCCGGTCTTCGGCCACTGACACCGAACGCCGGCGTCCGCGGCCGGCGCACCGGACGGACGGGCCGGGTTTCGTTACGTAACGAAACCGGCCGTCGCCGGTCCGGCGGGCAGGCTGCCCGCCCCGGCGGCGGCCGTCGGCATTTTCGGGTCCGGGTCGTTGTTAGATCCGACCGATGTCATCCATCCACGAACTCAGGAGTGATCGCATGCCTCTCGACGCCGACGTCGTCCGCCTCGCGAAGGGCCCCAACCTGGCCACCGTGGTGACCCTGATGCCGGACGGCCAGCCGCAGGCGCTGCTCACCTGGATCGACACCGACGGGGAGAACCTGCTGGTCAACACCGAGCCGAGCCGCCAGCGCTCGAAGAACATCGCCCGGGACCCGCGGGTCACGGTGCTGATCCACTCCGCCGACAACCCGTTCGACTGGGCTGAGGTGCGCGGCACGGCGACCGGCACCATCGACGGCGACCAGGCCCGCGCGCACATCGACGAGCTGTCCCGGCGGTATGTGGGCACCGACTACGCGGCCCCGATCGGACCGGACGGCCGGATCGTCTTCGTGATCGCGCCGCTGAAGGTGAACACCCCGAATCTGCTGGCTAGCCGGTAGCGCCCGACCCGGCCTGGCCGGCGAGCACCGCGCGCTCACGGGCCGGGTCAAGCCCGTGCGCGGGCCGCCCCGGCCTGGCCGGCGGGTCACCCTCGGCCTGGAGCCAGGCCCAGGTGTCGGCGACTGTCTCGGCGACCGGCCGGCAGGCCAGGCCGGCCGCGTAGATCTTCGACACGTCGCCGTCGTGCAGGCTGGCGATCTCGCCGTCCGGCGGGGCCCAGATCGGAAGCTCGGTCCACGGCTCGATGCCTGCCTGCTCGATCACCTCCGGGGGGACCCAGACCAGGTTCGCGTCGGCGCCGGTGGCCGCGACCGCCGCGTCCAGCAGGCTGGCCATGGTCGCGTGACCGGGCCGGCTGACCGCGTTGTACGCGCCGGTCAGGTGCGCTTCGGCGGCATGCAGCAGCCAGGCGGCCAGGTCCCGGCAGTCGATGTACTGCAGCGGCCGGTCCCGTGGCCCGGGGGCGAGGACGTCCCCGCCGCGCTCGATCCGGCGCAGCCACCAGGGCATCCGGCCGACGATCTCATACGGCCCGAGGATCAGCCCGGCCCTGGCCAGCACCGATGGCCCGCCGAAGAACTCGGTCACGGCCAGTTCGCCACCGCGCTTGGCGGCCGCGTAGTCCTCGGCGTCCGCGCTGGCCGGGTCGCCGTCGACGACCGGCGCGCTCTCGTCGCCGCGCGGCGGGATCGGCCAGGTGTACACCGACCGGCTGGACACGTAGCCGTAGTGGCCGGCCCGCCCGGACAGCAGCCTGGCCGAGTCCCTGACCACGCGCGGCGCGAGGCTCCAGGTGTCGATCACCGCGTCCCAGGTGTCGTCCCCGAGCGCCGCCCGCAACTGCTCGGGATCGGTCCGGTCGGCATGCCTGGCCTGCGCGCCGGGGGCCGGCGGGCCGCTGACGCCGCGGGTGAGCGTGGTCACCTCATCGCCCTGTTCCAGGGCGGCCTGCACAACCGCCCGGCCGACGTGGTGCGTGCCGCCAAGTACCAGAAGTCTCATGCCGGACATCCTGGCCGGCTGCCGGGGTCCGGCGCACCGGCGTTCATCTTCGGCGCAACCGGGCGGTGCCCGCTCAGTCGGCCGCGGCGCCCGGCAGGGTCGCGACGTGCTGGCCGCACGGCGCCGGGTCGTAGCCGGGCAGGCTGGCAAGCTGATCGATCAGCCAGCGCGAGGACAGCACCCGGACCAGGGCCTGCACCTCGCGCGATGCGGCCTGGCGGGCCGGGATCACCAGGTCGAAGCGCTCGGCGGCGAGCGGAACGAACGCCAGCCCGTAGGCCAGCGCGGCCGGCTCGCTGGCCACGCCCGCATCGGCCAGGCCAGCGGCGATCGCGTCGGCGACCTGGAGATGGCCGGTCGCGGTGGTCTGGTAGCCGGGCACGTCCGCGCCGGGAACGTTCAGGCTGGCCAGTTCCCGGTCAAGCACCCGGCGGGCCTCCGCGCCGGGCTCCCGGTTCACCAGCCGCAGGCCGGCGGCAACCACGTCGGCGACGCCGCCGACGGCGTCAGAAAGGTCCGGGCGGACCACCAGGCCCTCCCGCCAGGCGCTGAAGCCGATCACCTCGGTCCCGGCGCCGAGCGACTCGCCCGCCGGGCCGGTGTTGTAGCCGCCGGACCGGCCCCGCAGGTGCACTCCGGCGGCGTGCACCAGGCCGGCCGCGGCCAGTCGCAGCGCCTCGCTGCTGGTGCACGGCCACCAGGTGAACCCGATCGGCGGGTCGAGCAGGGCGAGCGGCGCCTCGAGCAGCGGCAGCGCGGGGTCGCAGCCGGCCACGATCAGGGTGGGCCGGGGCGGGCCGATCGGCTGCACCTCGGCCTGCCCGGCGGGCGGGCCTGGTACCGGCTGTCCCGGCGTAGCGGGTCGGCCGGTCATCAGCCCGCCGGCCGGCAGGAAGCCGGCCCGGCTGCTGGTCGGCCCGGTCAGCGGGAGCGCGGCGAACGCCTCGCCGATCGGGGCGAGCGCGACCCGGGTCCCGGCCGGCAGGTCCGGGCCAGCCTCCGGCGGCACGGTGCGGGCCAGCAGCGTCGGCGCGGCGGATTCCGGGCCGAACAGTTCCTCCACCGTCATCCCGAGCGCCCTGGCCAGCGCCAGCGCGACCCGCAGCGACGGGTCGGACACGCCGGATTCCAGCGCCGAGACCGCCTGCCGGGAGATCCCGGCCATCCCGGCAAGCTGCTGCTGGGAGTAGCCGCGCGCCTGGCGTGCCAGCCGCAGTCCCCCGCCGATCACGATCGCACCTCCCGCCGCACCGCCGGGGCCGGTCCGACGGCCGGCACCGCCACCCCGGCCGCGTCGAACATCGGCGGCGCGACAACGGTAAACGCCGCGGACTGCCCGGCCGGAACCGGCTCGCCGAGCCGGCCGGTCACCGGCACGCCGCCGGGCGGCTCGACCGTGACCTCCCACAGCGCGCCGGACGGCCGGCAGGACCGCACCGGCCCGGTCAGCACCAGGCCTCGGTCGGGATGAGCGCCGGTCAGTACGCGATCCGGGTGCACGCCGGCCACCGTCCCGGCGGGCATTCCCGGCACCGGGACGAACGCGGTATAGCCGACAAGCTCGGCGACCCGGCGGATCGCGGGCCGCAGCACCACGTCGCCCGGCGGCCCGTCCTGCAGCAGCAGGCCGGCGTCGATCACCGCCAGCCGGTCGGCGAAGGCCTGTGCCTCGGCCAGTTCGTGCGCGACCAGGATCGCCGGGATCGCGCGCTGCTCCACGAAACCGGTGACCAGGTCGGTCAGGCCGCGCCGGAGACCGCCGTCCAGGCCGGTGTACGGCTCGTCGAGGAGCAGCGCGGCGCACCGGGACAGCAGCAGCCGGCCGAGCGCCACCCGGTGCGCCTGGCCGCCGGACAGCCGGGCGGGCATCGCGTCCAGCAGCGAGCCGACGCCGAGCGCCTCGGCGACCTGTGCGACGTCGTCCGTTCCGTCGCTGCCGTAGCGCAGGTTGGCCCGGACCGACAGGTGCGGGAACAGGCCGGGATCCTGCCGGAGCAGCCCGACCCGCCGACGCCAGGCGGGCACGGCCACGGCCGGCCGTTGCGTCGAGACGAGCACCCGTCCGCCGAGCACGATCCGGGCCCGGGCCGGGGCGACCAGCCCGGCGATCACCTCGAGCAGGGTCGTCTTGCCCGCTCCGGACGGGCCGAACAGGGCTAGCCGCTCTCCCGGCGCGACCGTGAGACGCACGCGCACGGCGAAGTCCCTGCGGTCAACCTCGACGTCGGCTTCGAGCACGGGCGCTCCAGATGTAGGCCGCCAGCGGCAGTGGCAGCGCGACTACCAGCAGCACCAGAGCGTACGGCAGGGCCGATGCCAGCCCGGTCTCCTGCAGCGTGGTCCAGATCTGCATCGGCAGCCCGGTCGGGTGGTAGGCGATGATCACCACCGCGCCGAAGGCGCCGATCGCCCGTGCCCAGGACACGGCGAGTGCCATCGCCAGGCCCGGCGCCGCCAGCGGGATGGTCACCCGGCGGAACACCCGCCGCGGCGGGTCCCCGAGCAGCGCGGCCTGCTGCTCCAGCCTCGGGTCGACCGACGCGAAAGCGGCCTGCGCGCCCAGCACGTAGTACGGGGCCGCCTCGTAGACCTGGGCGATCACCAGCGCCAGGAACGTGTCGCTGGCCGACAGGTGGAAGGCGGCCAGCCACTGCCCGATCGGCGTATACGGCCCGACCATGAAGACCAGCAGCAGGCCGATCACCAGCGGCGGCAGCAGCAGCACGGCGAGCACCCCGGCCTCCCAGACCCGGGGGAACGGCAGCGTGCCCCTGGCCAGCGCCCAGCCGAGCGGCGTCCCGAGCAGCAGCAGCACCGCCAGCGCGATGCCGCCGGTCTCGGCGGAGATCACCAGCGGCTGCAGCGCCCCGGGCGCGGTCAGCGCCGCGCCGATCGCGTGCCACGACAGGTGCGTGGCCAGCGCGATCACCGGTCCGAGCAGCGCCAGCCAGACCACGGCGGCGCCGGCCACGCCGAGCCACCCGGACAGCGAGCGCAGGCCCCGCGGGACCGCCGCCCCCCCGGGTTCGCGGCCCCGCGGGGCGGTCGGCGCGACCTGACTAGCCGCCGAGAGCATGCCGGACGGCGGCCGGGATCGCCGCGGTGTCGCCGACCGCGGTCGGCTTCAGCAGCGCGTACCCGCCCTTGGCGTACATGGCCCGGCCGGCCGGTGACAGCACGTAGGCGACATAGCTCGCCGCGGCGGCCTGGTCGGCCGTGCCGATCGTGGTGATGTCGACGGCCAGCGGCGCCCCGTGCATGGTCTTGCCGCCGATCGTGATGGACGCCTTCGCGTAGTTCGCTGCGAGCGCCGGGTCACCGAGGTTGATCGCCGGCGGCAGCGCGATGTAGTGCAGGTGCAGCTGGACCGCCTCGGACCGGAACGCGCTGGCCGCGTCTAGCTGCCCGGCTTGCAGGTGCGCCTCCAGCGAGGTCTCCGAGAAGATCTGCGCCGAGTTCGCCGAGGCGGCCGGGCCGCGCAGGATCCTGGTGACCGTGCTGGCCGGCAGGTGGTACGCCTGCTGGGCCAGTTCCAGCATGTAGATGAACGCCCGGCCCTGCGGGTCCACGTTGGGGTCGGTCCGGCCAAGCTGGAAGCCGGGCTGTGCCATCAGGGCGAACAGGTCGGCCATCGGCTTCTTGCCCGCGGCGATTGCCGCGAACTGGCTGGCGTACTTGCTGGCCGGGTTATAGGCGAGCACGATCGAGGTGGCCGCGTACTGCACGTACCAGCTAGTGAACTTCGGCTCCAGCGCGGTGATTGGCTTGCCGCCGACGCTGATGAAGACGTTCGGGTGGATCTCGCCGGAGGCGATCTCCGCCGACAGCGCGTCCGCGCCGTTGCCCTGACCGGAGTAGGCGTACCCGGTCGCCCTGGTGAAGGCGGGCCCGATCACCTTCTCGTTCAGGTAGATGAGCGAGCCCGCGTAGGCGACGTTCGCGGTGCCCGACACCTTGTGGGAGCCGCCACCGGACCCGCTGCCCTGGCCGGCCGACGCGGACGAGGCGGACGAGCAGCCGGCCGCGGCCAGGTCGAGGCAGGCGAGCGCGGCGACCCGAACCTGCCACCGGCGAGTTGGAGAAGTCATGAGACGGACGATAGCCATTCTAGGTTGCGTCACGCAAGAACTCCTGACATCAGCCTACGTCACGGGACACCCGTCCGGGCGGCGGTGACCACCCGCAGCCAGGTCGCAGCGCGCATTCAGCGAACGTTCAGGAGGCCGCGCTTGGATAACTGCGCGGCCCCACCATGCGCGGGGTCATAGCATGGTCTTCGGCAATCGCACCTCTACGTATCCGGCACGGGTTAGGCAGGTCAGCAATGGGCAAGGCGGAGCGAAACCGTCTGCAGAACGCGAGGGAAAAGATCGCGGCGCAGCAGGCTGCCGCCAAGCGCGCCGAGACGCGCCGGCGCGCGCTGATCGCCGGCGGCAGCGTCCTCGCCGTGCTGGTGATCGTGGTCGTGCTGGTCATCGTCAAGACCTCGGGCGGCGGTTCGGCGGGCAAGTCCTCGTCGGGGTCGACGGCCGCGACCGCGAGCGCGAACACCCCGGTGGCCACCAGCGTGAGCCAGAAGATCGCCAGCGTGCCCGCGGCGACCCTGGACAAGGTCGGGGCCGGCGTGGCCTACCCGGCGGCCGGCGGGATCTACCCGAACGCCATCCAGACCGTGAAGTCGCCGCCGGCGATCCTGAAGAGCAACGGCAAGGCGCAGGTCGTCTACGTGGGCGCCGACTACTGCCCGTACTGCGCCGCCGAGCGGTGGGCGCTGACCGTGGCGCTGAGCCGGTTCGGGACGTTCTCTAACCTGAGCCTGATCCACTCCTCCAGCACCGACGTGTACCCGAATACCCCGACGCTGAGCTTCTACAAGTCCTCCTACACCAGCAAGTACGTGGTGTTCAACACCACCGAGGCGCAGACCGTCACGCACGCGACCCTGCAGCCGCTGACCGCGCTGGACAAGACGCTGATGGCCACCTATGACGCTCCGCCGTACGTGCCCTCCGGCTATAACGGCTCGTTCCCGTTCGTCGACTTCGGCAACCAGTACGTGATCGACGGCGCGAGCTACAACCCGCAGACCCTGGCGAAGCTGACCTGGCAGCAGGTCGCCGCCGACCTGTCGAACCCGAACAGCACGGTGGCGAAGGCGATCGACGGGACCGCGAACCACATCACCGCGGCCATCTGCAAGATCACCGGCGGCCAGCCCGGCAATGTGTGCACCTCCCCGGGAGTGACCGCCGCCGCCGGGAGCATCTGATGGCCAGCCAGAAGCAGGCCGCCCGCCCCGGCAAACCCGCCGCGGGCCAGGGCGGCGGCCTGGCCGGCTACCTGGCGACTCATAAGTTCGAGCTCAGCACGCTGCTGTTCTCGCTGGCGGGCCTAGGGGTCTCGATCTACATGGTGATCGAGCACTACACCCAGAACGCGTACGCGGGCTGCCCGCAGAACGCCACCTTCAACTGCGCCAAGGTGACGACCAGCCCGGAGTCAGTGATCCTCGGCATCCCGGTCGCCGTGCTCGGCCTGGCCTTCTACCTGTTCATGACCGGGATCAACTCGCCGTGGGGGTGGCGGTCGAAGCTCCCGGCCGTGCACTGGGCCAGGCTCGCCTCGATCGTGGTCGGCATCGTCTTCGTGCTGTACCTGGTCTACGCCGAACTGTTCCTGATCAACGCGATCTGCGTGTACTGCACCTCCGTGCACATCATCACGTTCATCCTGTTCGCCCTGATCGTGGTGCAGGCCACGCTCTACGGGGTCGCGCCGAAGCGCGACGCTGCCTAGCCGGGACCGCCGCCTGACCCCGG
This sequence comes from Actinomycetes bacterium, assembly GCA_021792855.1. GTDB lineage: Bacteria > Actinomycetota > Actinomycetes > Streptosporangiales > Streptosporangiaceae > Chersky-822. The sequence continues at coordinate 4,546 of JAJYTW010000110.1, read as the reverse complement.
CCCGGCCGGAGCCTGTCCGGGCCGATACCGGGTAGATAACCTCCCGGGACATGCCGTCGGGGGAAGGCCAGCGGGGCTGATGGGCAAGGCGGAGCGGACCAGGAAGCAGAGCGCGCGGGAGCGGATCGCCGCCCAGCAGGCCGCCGCCCGGCGCGCGCAGCGCCGGCGCGCGCTGGCGATCGCGGTCGGATCCGTCGGACTGGTCGTGGTCATCGTGGCGGTGCTGGTCGTCTTCGCGCTGAACCGGAGCAGCGGGCGGCAGTCCGGGTCGGCCAGACTGCCAGTCAGCACCGTCCGGGCCCTGACCAGCGTCCCGGCCAGCACCCTCGCGGCGGTCGGCGCGGGCAGCGTCCTCTCCTACAACCCCAGGCCGCTGCGGGCGGTCTCGGATCAGCCGCTGACCAGCGGCGGCAAGCCGGAGATGCTCTACATCGGCGCCGAGTTCTGCCCGTACTGCGCCGCGATGCGCTGGTCGATGGCCGTCGCGCTGAGCCGGTTCGGCCGGTTCGGGCCGCTAACCGGCATTCACTCCTCCGCCACCGACTACGCCCCCAACACGCCCACGCTGACCTTCTACCGGGTCCGCTACGCCAGCCGGTACCTGGTGTTCACGCCGGTGGAGAACGAGTCGGTGACCCACGCGGCGCTGCAGCCACTGACCGGGCAGCAGCAGGCGATCTGGCTGAAGTACACCAGCGGCAGTTACCCGTTCATCGACATCGGCGGCCGGTATGTGGCGACCGCGCCGATGTTCGACCCGAAGATCCTGGCGGGGCTGACCTGGTCCCAGGTCGCCGCCGACCTGCACGACCCGGCCAGTCCGGTGGCCCGGGCAGCACTCGGCGCGGCGAACTACCTCACCGCGGCGATCTGCTCGGTCACCGGCGGCAGTCCCGCCTCGGTCTGCCAGGCCGCGCCGATCCCCGCACTGCGGCGCGGGCTATGAGCCGCGCCAGCCACGCCGGGCGGGCCGCCGCGCGCCCCGGCACGCGCGGCGTCAGCGTGTTACCGAGTATGCACAGCGGGTATTCATTTCAGGCCGGTGCCGTGACCGGCCAGCCTCGCTCGCCTCGCCGCGAAGGGACCCATGCCACGCCGCGTCATCCAGGCAGTACGCCGCGCCGGCGGCGCACTCGGCGCGGCCGGCCTGCTCGCGACGTCGCTGACCTCGTGCGGCATCTTCGGGACCGCGGTGCATGACTACTTCTACCTGAGCCCGTCCGGAAGCGACTCGGCGGCCGGAACCTCGCCAGGCGCCGCCTGGCGGACGCTGGACCGGGCCAACGCCGCGAAACTGCGGCCCGGCGACCACCTGCTGCTCCAGGGCGGCAAGCGCTTCGCCGGATCGCTCAGGCTCGGGCCGCAGGACGCCGGCCGCCCGGCGAAGCCGGTAGTGATCGGCTCCTACGGAACCGGCCGGGCCACGATCGCCGGAACCGGCGGGCCCGGCGTCGTGGTCTACGACGCGGGCGGGATCGAGATCCGGAACCTGAATGTCGCCGGCCAGTCCCCGGCCCGGGCCGGCGCGGACGGCATCAAGCTGTACAGCGACCTCCCCGCCGATCACCGCCTCTGGCACATCGTGATCGACCACGTGAACGTCAGCGGCTTCATGAACGGCATCTCGCTGGGCGCGGCGCACCCCGCGGGCGGCTTCGCCGGCGTGTGGATCACCAACTCCGCACTGCACGACAACATCGCGGCCGGTCTGGCGGCCTACGGCCCGGCGTACAACGCCGCCGCGCCGTCGTTCGCCCACGCCAACCTCACGATCAGCAAGGTCACGGCCTACCGTAATCGCGGCAACCCGGCCGATACCAGGTCCAACAGCGGCAACGGCATCGTGCTCGGCAGCGTGCGGAACGCCGTCGTGGACCGGAGCACCGCCTACGACAACGGCGGCGCCGGCGGGGCCAGGCACGAGGGCCCGATCGGGATCTGGGCCTATGACTCCACCGGCGTCCTGATCGAGCACTGCCTGTCCTACGGCAACCGGACGGCCAACCGGCGGGACGGCGGCGGGTTCGGACTGGACCAGAACACCACGGCGTCGGTGCTCCAGTACAACCTGTCCTACGGCAACGACGGCGGCGGCTTCCAGGTCTACGCGCCGAGCAACGCGATCAGCGACGGCAACGTCGTCCGCTACAACATCACCAGCGGCGACGCCAGGCAGACGATCAACGCCGCCGGGATCATCGTGGCCGGGAACGTCACCAACGCCAGCATCTACCAGAACACCGTGGTGATGGCCCCGGAGTCCGGCGTGGCGCACGCGGCACTGTGGGCCGGGCAGATCAGCGGCGTCACGGTGCGGAACAACATCTTCATGATCGAGCACCCGGGGCCGGTGATCGTCGCCCAGCACGACCTCCGGCCGCAGGACGCGCTGTTCCAGGGCAACGACTACGTGACTACCCGGCCGCCCTGGTCGGTGCTGTGGGGCCTGGACATCAGTTACCCCTCGCTGGCCGCCTGGCGCGCGGCCACCGGCCAGGAACGAGTCGGCGGCAACGCCACCGGACTGGCCGTCGACCCGGACTTCGCCGGCCCGGTGCGCGGCCTGTCGGCCGCCAGTGCCACCGAGTCGAACGCGGGCGCGGGGTTCCTGCTGCGGCCCGGTTCGCCGCTGATCGGCGCCGGTCTTGACCTGACCAGATTCGGCACCGACCCGGGCAAGGTCACCTTCGCCGGACGGCCGGTCCCGTCCGCGCGGCCGAACATCGGGGCGCAATAGGGACCGCGCCGGATCGCCCGAGGCGATCCGGCGCGGCCTGCCGGGCAGCGACGGTCCACCCGGCTAGCTGGCCTTGCGCCCCAGAGCGCGCACTGACCAGCCGGCTGCCTGCCACCGGTCAAGCGGCAGCTTGTTCCGCGCGTCGATGAGCCGACGCTCGCGGACGAGCGACCCGAGGATCTCGGGGTCGATGTCGGAGTACTCGCGCCATTCCGTCAGGTGCAGCACCACGTCGGCGTCCTCGCAGGCCTTCTCGGCGCTCGGCGAGAAGTCAAGCTCGGGGTACGCGGCGCGGGCGTTGTCCATCGCCTTGGGGTCGTGCACCCGGACCCGGGCGCCCTCCCGCTGCGCGGCGCGGGCCACGGCCAGCGCCGGCGAGTCCCTGATGTCGTCGGTGTCGGGCTTGAACGCCGCCCCGAGCACCGCCACGTTCCGTCCGGCGAACGATCCGCCGACCACGTCACGGGCCATCTCGGCGGTCCGCTGCCGGCGCCTCAGGTTGAACTCGTCCACCTCGCGCAGGAAGGACAGCGAGTCCTCGATGCCCAGTTCCCTGGCCCGGGCGATGAACGCCCGGACATCCTTGCCCAGGCAGCTACCGCCGAAGCCGAGGCCGGCCGACAGGTAGGCCGACCCGATCCGCTCGTCGTAGCCGAGCGCCTCGGACAGCGTGACCACGTCCGCACCGGCGGCCTCGCACATGTCCGAGACCGCGTTGATGAAGGACAGCTTGGTGGCCAGGAACGCGTTGGCCGAGACCTTGACCAGTTCGGCGGTGTGCAGGTCGGTGGAGATGTACGGGGTGCCGCGGCTGAGCAGCGGCCGGTAGATCGACCGGATCGTAGCGTCGGCCGCGCCGGAGGTCACCCCCACCACGATCCGGTTCGGGTACAGGGTGTCCTCCACCGCCAGGCCCTCGCGCAGGAACTCCGGGTTCCAGGCCAGTTCGACCCGCACGTCGGCGGGCGCCAGACCGGCGGCCCGGCTAGCGAGGTCGGTCGCGGTTCCGACCGGCACGGTCGACTTGCCGATGATCAGGGCGTCGCGCCGCAGCAGCGGCGCAAGCTCGTCGACCACCGAGTGCAGGCCGCGCAGGTCCGCCCGGTCCGCGCCGTCCTGCTGCGGCGTGCCCACGCACACGAAGTGCACGTCGGCGAACTCGGCGGCCTCCGCCATCGAGGTGGTGAACCGGAGCGAGCCGTTACGCACGCCGCGGTCAAGAAGTTCGTCCAGGCCGGGCTCGTAGAACGGCGCCAGGCCGTTGGCCAGCATCTCGATCCGATCCCGGTTGGTGTCCACGCCGAGCACCTCGTGGCCGAGGTCGGCCATGCACGCCGCGTGCACCGCGCCCAGGTATCCGGTTCCGATGACGGTCATACGCATTGTGATTTCCCCCTGTTAGTGGTGCGCGCCGTCCTGGCGCGCGGTTCTGATCAACGCTGTGTCGGCGGGCCGCCGGGCTGGTCCGAGGTCGTGCCGCCTCACCCCCGCGTTCCGGACTCGGCGCGATCGGGCTCATAACCCGCCGGGCGCCGCTGCTGGAAGCGCCAGGCGTCGCGGCACATCGCCGCGAGGTCTCGGGTGGCTCGCCAGCCCCACTCGCGGGCCGCGCGGCCGGGATCGGCGACCAGCGTCGCCACGTCGCCAGGCCGCCGGTCGGCGAGCACGTACGGCACCGAGACCCCGCATTCGGCCTCGAAGGCGGCCACGAGTTCCAGTACCGAGACGCCGCGGCCGGTGCCGAGGTTCAGGACGCCGAAGCCGGTCTGCTGGCTGACGTGCTCCAGTGCCATCCGGTGCGCCTCGGCC
>JAJYTW010000109.1 GCA_021792855.1 Actinomycetes bacterium | reverse complement strand
GGGGTAGTCGCCGGGCCGCCTAGACCCGGCGCAGCACGGCCACGACCTTGCCGAGCACCTCGGCCTCGTCTCCGGGAATCGGGTCGTAGGCGGGGTTGTGCGGCATTAGCCAGACGTGGTCGGCCGAGCGCTTGAACGTCTTTACCGTCGCCTCTCCGTCAATCATCGCCGCGATGATGTCGCCGTTCTCGGCGACCGGCTGCTGGCGCACGGCAACCCAGTCGCCGTCGACGATTCCGGCGTTCATCATGGAGTCACCGACGACCTTGAGCAGGAAGAGTGTCCCGGTCCCGACCAACTGACGCGGCAGCGGGAACACATCCTCGATGGACTCCTCGGCGAGGATCGGCCCGCCAGCCGCGATCCGGCCCACGACCGGGACGTAGGCGGCCTCCTGTGAGGTGATGTCCATGGGCATGTCGTCCTCGGGCCCGGGCCCGGGCTCGGGCCGGACCGCCGGATGCCCGGGCAGGCGCACCTCCACGGTGCGCGGCCGGCCTGCGTCGCGTCGCAGGTACCCCTTGCTCTGCAGGGTCGAGAGCTGGTACGAGACGCTTGAGGTGCTGGTGAGCCCGACGGCCTCGCCGATCTCCCGCATCGAGGGCGGATAGCCCCGGCGCTGCACGGAGTCTCTGATGACCTGAAGCACCTTGCGCTGCCGCCAGGTCAGCACATGGTCCGGATCGGGCTGGTCGGGGACCTCGCTCACCGGGACCGGGGCGCTGCCGCGCGGCTTGCGGCCCGGCCGGTTCCTTGGCCGGTCGTCAAAAGCGTGTTCGATGGTGCTGCCCTGCGCGCGCTGGCCGGCGGAATCGGCACCCCGGCGCGCCTCGCCCCCGGGTGTCCCGCCGCTCTCGGTCTCGCTGCTCACTTCGGGCCTCCGGCTAGATGGCTTGTTGTTAGGGCCGACGCTAGCGGTTACCACCGACGACATCAAACATCTGTTCGACAGTGTCTGGAAAGTGTCGGACCCTCGCGGTATAACGCAATCGTATCTTCGTTCGATCGAACGTATGTCCGTTAGAACAGGGATACTATCGAACAGTCGTTCACCGCGAGGAGGCAGGCAATGGGCATGGTGAGCGCGGCCGAGGCAACATTGGACGCCCGGGTACGACCAGAGCTAGCACTGCACCGAACCCGCACGAGCTATCCGGCTCGGCCGGTCCTGGCCACGGTGAACGGCACACTGGCGCGCCCGCCGGCGCGCCCGGTCCGCCCGGCGGCCCCAGTCCCCGATGGCGCGGTGCGGTCCGATGGCGCGGTGCGGTCCGATGGCGCGCTGCGGTCCGATGGAGCGGCGCGGTCCTATGACCCAGTGCCTCCGGCCGCGACTCGCCCGACTGCCGCGGCCCGGCGGAGGCCGACGGTCATCAGCACGCCGGCACCGGTGCGGCTGACCAGTCGTGGCCGATTCGTCGTCGGTCTCGTGGCGTTCCTCGGCGCGATCGCCGCGGCCGCGGCGATGTGGCTGGCGGTCGCGGGTCGTGCCGAGGCGGCCGGTCACGTTCAGTACCCCGGCCGCGGGACAGCGGGAATGGCGCGGGTGGTCGTCGCCCCGGGGCAGTCGCTGTGGACGATTGCCCTGCGGGTCGATCCCACGGCCGATCCGCGGATCATCGTCGCCGAGATCATCACCGATAACTCGCTGACCGGCCAGACCATTCAGCCCGGCCAGGTCCTCTGGGTGCCTAAGGGCTGACCCATCCTGCTGACGTCGCCTTAGCGAGAATGGGGCCAGGATGAGTGCGATGTCCGGGGAGTCCTCCGTGCCGCACCAGGCCGGGCGGCAGCGCAGCCACTGGGCCTGGGGGTATGACGACGAGCTTCCCGCCGAAGGCGAACTGCGATCGATCGCTTCGCTGATGTCCGGCCTGCTGGGATTCGACCTGCCCAGCTGGATAGAACTGCCAGTCTCGCTGAACCAGGTCGCGCTGCCCGAGCCTGGTGTGCGCCCGCCGGGCGCTCTCGCGGCGATCTGCTCGACAAGCACGGCGGATCGCGCCAGGCATGCGCACGGGCAGTCCTACGAAGACCTGGTCACGGCATTCCGGGGCCGTTTCGATGCCGTGCCGGATGTCGTGGCCTATCCCGCCGGCGATGCCGATGTCAGCGCGCTGATCGACTGGTGCCAGTCGTCTGCGCTGGCCCTGATCCCGTACGGCGGCGGCACGAGCGTTAGCGGCGGCGTGACGCCATTGGTCGGCGGCGGCTACGCCGGCGTGGTCAGCGTGGACCTGAGCCGGATGAACCGCGTTCTTGAAGTGGACGGCATCTCGGGCGCGGCGCTCATCGAGGCTGGCGCGACCGGCCCGGAGATCAACCGGCAGCTAGCCGGATTCGGCTGGACGCTGCGGCACTTCCCGCAGTCCTGGGAGTTCTCCACGCTTGGCGGCTGGATAGCGACCAGGGCCGGCGGGCATTACGCGACCGGTCCGACCCGCATCGACGACTTCGTCGAGTCGATCCGGGCGATAACTCCCCGCGGCCCCTGGGAGTCGCGACGGCTGCCGGGCTCAGGCGCGGGCATCTCGCCGGACCGCCTGCTGCTCGGCTCAGAGGGCACGCTCGGCGTCATCACCCGGGCCTGGATCCGCGTCCAGCGGCCGCCCGCATTCCGCGCGAGCGTGACCGTGCGGCTGCCCTCGTTCGCGGCCGGGGCGGATGCGGTCCGCGCGATCGTGTCCTCCGGGCTGCGCCCGGCCGCGTGCCGGCTGCTCGATCCGACTGAGGCGAGGCTGACGGCGGGTGGCGACGGCGGAGCGGCGCTGCTGGTCCTGGGCTTCGAGTCCGCCGACCATCCGGTCCGAGTCAGCCTGGATGCCGCGCTTGAGCTAGCGCGCGCCGCAGGTGGCCGATGGGGCGAGATCAGGGTGCAGGAGCCGGCCGAGCCTGCCGCTGCCCGAGCCGCCGCTGCATCTGGCCCCGGCGACAGGCCGCCCGGCGGCGCCGGGCCGGGTCCGGACGCCTCCGGCGCTCAGTGGCGGTCCGCCTTCCTGCGCATGCCCTACCTGCGCAATGCCTATCCGGCTCTGGGGCTCATCGCGGAGACCCTGGAGACGGCGGTCACCTGGGATAGGTTCCCCGCCTTGCATGGGGCGGTGGTTGGCGCGACGAGCGAGGCCGCGGCGAGCATCTGCGGTGCGGCGGTTGTGACCACCCGGCTGGCGTTCGCCTACCCGGACGGGGTGGCGCCCTACTACACCGTGCTCGCACCCGGCAGGCCCGGCGAGGAGGCGGCGCAGTGGGCAGTCATCAAGAGGGCCGCGTCGGAGGCGATCCTGGCGGCCGGCGGCACCATCACCCACCACCACGCGGTCGGGCGAGTTCACCGCCCGTGGTACGACGAGCAGCGGCCTGAGCCGTTCGCGCTGGCGCTGCGCGGCGCGAAGGCGGCGCTCGACCCGCGCGGCGTGCTCAACCCCGGCGTTCTGGTCGGTCGCGATGCGCAGGTAGATCCTCCACAGTGACACCTGCCCCAGATGGTCGTGCGGCACGGTCTGGCGGGGCCGGGATGCTGTCACCTCGCGGGCTACGTCGCGGGCCGGTGCCCCGGTACGGCTACTAGCGGCCGGGGCGCTCCATCCAACGTTCCGGTTTCAGCAGGTCGCCGAACCCGTGCCTGCGGTACAGCGTTCGCCCCGGGGTGGCCATAAGCAACTGCCGGACGTCCGCTACGTCCGGGTGCTCGACCGCCGTGCGGACCAGGAACGAGCCCACGCCGGCGCCGCGATGCGCAGAGTCAACGAAAACGTCGCACAGCCAGGCGAAGGTCGCGTAGTCGGTGACCTGCCGAGCGAACCCGGCCTGCCGGCCGTCCGGCGCGTATAGCCCGATCACCAGGGAGTGCTCGATCGACCGGGCCGTGACCTCGCGCGGCCGCCCGGCCGCCCAATAGCTCTCCCGGCTCATCCAGTCATGTACCAGGCCCAGGTCGATCAGCGAGCGGTCGTCGCTGGCCCAGTAACCGTCCGGCCCGTCCCATCTCATCGCGGCTCACGCACCTTGCGCCATCGGCCGGCCGCCCCGCCGGCGGCGCCTCGACCTCGGCTTCGGCGGTCAGCCTAGCCAGGTCCCGTTTCCGCTCATCCGCCGCGTGCTTACGAAGATTACGTCCAGGGTCTGACATTCAACTATGAAAGTGGCTGACCGGCGCAAGCAGAAATTGCCGGCCGGATCGGTGCTTCCGGTCGGTGCGGGGAGCACGCCTTCGCCGCTGTGCCGGATCGGGGTGACCGGGCGGACGGCGACAGCGGGCCTGGTGGCGAACGCCGGGCCCGGGCGACACGCCCGGACGAGCGCTGCGGGGACGGGTATCCGCGGCGGGCGCGGCCCGCTACGCGGGGGAACTCCGGCCTTTCTGGCGGGCCGGCGACACGGAAGGGACTTGCGCACGGGGCCTCCATGGACCACAATATCTAGTAGTTACAGCGCTGTAGTTCTTCTACAAGTTGTGATCAAGAGGAAATCGGTCCATAACGGCTCGCAGGGGGTGATCGCATGTACTGCCCGTACTGCCGCCACCCCGACAGCCGGGTGATCGACAGCCGCACGGCCGAGGATGGCGCGGCGATCCGCCGCCGCCGGTCCTGCTCGGAGTGCGGGCGCAGGTTCACCACCCAGGAGACCGTCATTCTCATGGTCGCCAAGCGCAGCGGGGCGACCGAGCCGTTCAACCGGGACAAGATCGTCCGCGGTGTCCGGCGTGCTTGCCAGGGCCGGCCGGTCAGTGAGGACCAGCTTGCGATCCTGGCGCAGCGGGTGGAGGACGCGATCAGGTCCCGCGGACTCGGCGAGGTTCCCTCGCACGAGGTGGGCCTGGCCATCCTCGGCCCGCTCCGCGATCTCGACGAGGTCGCCTACCTGCGGTTCGCCTCGGTGTACCGGGGCTTTGAATCGCTGACCGATTTCGAGGAAGAGATCAGGGCGTTGCGTGCCCAGCACCTGCAGGCCGCGCGAGCGGCCGCCGAGGAGGCGGGCGAGGCGCTAGGCCAGCCCGACGGGGACGGCCGGTCGGACCGGTCCAGCCACGACGACATGGCGGCAAGCTGGCCGCCAGCCAGCTGAAACCGCATCGAGCCGCCGGGCATCAGCCGGGCGGCGGCAGACATTATCGAAGCCAGAGCTGGAAACAGCTCGTAACGGGGCTCAGCGGTCCCAGAGGGGGAGACATGACCGAGACGGCGAGCGGGTCGGCGCGCGATGGCAAGAACGCCCGTAAGGGTCTGACGATCCGTCGCATCTACACCCGCGAGGGCACTCACCCTTACGACGAGGTGACCTGGGAGCGCCGGGACGTCGTGATGACGAACTGGCGGGACGGCTCGGTCAACTTTGAGCAGCACGGCGTGGAGTTCCCCGACTTCTGGTCGGTCAACGCGGCGAACATCGTGACCACCAAGTACTTCCGCGGCGCGGTCGGTACCCCGCAGCGCGAGTGGAGCCTGAAGCAGCTGATCGACCGGGTGGTGGCCGCCTACGGCGACTCGGGCCGTAAGAACGGCTACTTCGCCTCCGAGGGCGACGCCGCGATCTTCGAGCACGAGCTCACCTACGCGCTGCTGCACCAGATCTTCGCCTTCAACTCCCCGGTCTGGTTCAACGTCGGCACCTCCTCGCCCTGGCAGGTGTCCGCCTGCTTCATCCTCGCCGTGGACGACACGATGGAGTCGATCCTGGACTGGTACCGCGAGGAGGGCCTGATCTTCAAGGGCGGATCGGGTTCCGGAGTGAACCTGTCCAGGATCCGGTCCAGCAGGGAACTGCTGGCCTCGGGCGGCACGGCCAGCGGGCCGGTCTCGTTCATGCGCGGCGCGGACGCCTCCGCAGGGACGATCAAGTCCGGCGGCGCCACCAGGCGGGCGGCCAAGATGGTCGTCCTGGACGTGGACCACCCCGACGTCGAGGAGTTCATCGAGACCAAGGCCCGCGAGGAGGAGAAGGTCAGGGTCCTGCGCGACGCCGGATTCGACATGGACCTCGGCGGCAAGGACATCGTCAGCGTCCAGTACCAGAACGCCAACAACTCGGTCCGGGTCTCCGATGAGTTCATGCGGGCGGTGGAGTCCGACGGTGACTTCGACCTGCTGGCGCGGCAGACCGGCGAGGCGATCAAGACGGTCCGGGCCAAGGATCTGTTCCGCGGGATGGCGAAGGCCGCCTGGGAGTGCGCGGACCCCGGGATCCAGTACGACGACACCATCAACGAGTGGCACACCTGCCCGGAGTCGGGGCGGATCACCGCGAGCAACCCGTGCAGCGAGTACGTCCACCTGGACAACTCCTCGTGCAACCTGGCCAGCATCAACCTGCTCAAGTTCCTGCGCGACGACGACACGTTCGATGTCGAGAAGTTCCAGCGGATCACCGAGCTGATCATCACCGCGATGGACATCTCGATCTGCTTCGCCGACTTCCCGACCGAGAAGATCGCCGCCACCACCCGGGCCTACCGCCAGCTTGGCATCGGCTACGCGAACCTCGGCGCGCTGCTGATGGCGACCGGGCACGCCTACGACTCCGAGGGCGGCCGGGCGATCGCCGCCGCGATCACCTCGCTGATGACCGGCACCGCCTACAAACGGTCCGCCGAGCTTGCCGCGGTAGTCGGCCCGTATGACGGGTACGCCCGCAACGCGGCCGCGCACCAGCGGGTGATCGCCAAGCACGCCGCGGCCAGCACGGCGATGTCCCGGCCCGAGGGCAAGGACGAGGCGATCCTCGACGCGGCCAACCAGGCCTGGCAGGAGTGCCTGAAGCTGGGCGAGAAGAACGGCTACCGCAACGCCCAGGCCTCCCTACTGGCGCCGACCGGCACGATCGGCCTGATGATGGACTGCGACACCACCGGTGTCGAGCCGGACCTCGCGCTGGTCAAGTTCAAGAAGCTGGTTGGCGGCGGGTCCATGCAGATCGTCAACCGGACCGTGCCGCGGGCGCTGAAGAACCTCGGCTACCAGCCGGAGCAGGCCGAGGCGATCATCGAGTTCATCGCCGAGCACGGGCACGTGGTCGGGGCCCCCGGCCTGCGGACCGAGCACTACGAGGTGTTCGACTGCGCCATGGGGGAGCGGTCGATCAGCCCGATGGGGCACGTCCGGATGATGGCGGCCGTTCAGCCCGCCCTGAGCGGCGCGATCAGCAAGACCGTCAACCTGCCCGAGTCGGCGACGGTCGAGGACATCGAGAAGATCTACTTCGAGGGCTGGAAGCTCGGCCTGAAGGCGCTGGCGATCTACCGGGACAACTGCAAGGTCGGTCAGCCCCTGTCGGCCTCGAAGAACAAGCCGGCCGAGGCCACCGCCGTGGCGGAGACCCCCGAGCCGGCGCAGCACCCGGCCCGGCCGGTACGCCGCCGCCTGCCCAGGCAGCGGTCGGCGACCGTGACCCGGTTCGCGGTTGCCGGTTCCGAGGGCTACATGACCGCGTCGACCTACCCGGACGACGGCGTCGGCGAGGTGTTCCTCAAGCTCGGCAAGCAGGGCTCGACCCTGGCGGGCGTGATGGACGCGTTCTCGATCGCGATCTCGGTCGGGCTCCAGTACGGCATCCCGCTGGAGTCCTACGTGGCCAAGTTCACCAACATGCGGTTCGAGCCGGCCGGGATCACCGACGACCCGGACATCCGGATGGTCAGCTCGGTGATGGACTACATCTTCCGCCGGCTGGCCCTGGACCACCTGCCTTACGACGTGCGGGCCGACCTCGGAATCCTGTCCAACGCGGAGCGCTCGGCGGCGCTGGACGCGGACGAGCACCCCGCGCTGGCGGATGAGGTCGACACCGAGGAGCTTGCCCAGTCCGCGCCGATCGAGCGGCCGGCCCCGGCCCGGCCGGCATCTGCCGCGGCGCCGGGGGACCGGACCCTGGCCAACGGCTCCGGCGCGGCGCCGCGCAGCTCGACCGAGCTGATCGAGTCCCGCCAGGGCCGGGTCGCGGACGCGCCGCTTTGCCTGACCTGCGGGACCAAGATGCGCCCGGCCGGAAGCTGCTACGTCTGCGAGGGCTGCGGCTCCACTAGCGGCTGCAGCTGAAAGTGAGCGGTATTGCATCAGATGCAACATCCGGCACGCCTCGCTAGGCGGTGCAGTAGTCGCAGGTAGGAGGGGTGAACGGGAGTCCGCCTTCCGTTCACCCCTTCGCCGACATCAGGACGGCAGTGCCAGGCGTCAGCGACCAGACGATCCGGCTCGTCCTGGAGCAGTTGAGGGGCGAAGGCAAGGTCCGGGCCGACGGAACAGGCCGCTCCGCGACCTGGACGAGGACAACAACGAACACGGTGCTCTCCTGAGTCATCGGGGGTTCGGCCTCGAGTGTGTCGCAGTTGATATCAGCTGGCTTCTGCCCGCTTCTTAATGGCTTCGTTGAGGCTCTGGAAGCTGGTTTCTGTGCGGGCGAACGTCTTGCCGGAAAGTGGCACCAGGAGGCCGCTGAACGTCTCGGCTTGCACCAGCCGGGTCCCGCCGTTGGCCTCGGTCAGGGTGAAGCTGTGCTCTCCGCTGATGAAGGGCGGCAGGCTGGAGGTCCACCGCAGCTCAGCGCCGGGGTCGGCCACTGTGATCTTCGGCTTGACGGTCATCATCCGGCCGTTGGCTGGGTGGACGCTTCGCAGGGTGATCCTGCTGCCGACGGCGATCTGCCCGGATGCCTCGCGGAACAGCGGGTTCCAGTCCGGGTAGCTGTCCAGGCCGGTCAGGATCGCCCAGACGGTCATCGGCGGGGCGTCGATCTGGATCGTCGCGGACATTGTCTTCATCTGCTGTCCTGTCGGTCGTCTCGTCGACTGCGGTACGCCGCGGTCCCGTCATTTTCTACGTGCATCGCACGTTGTTTCCCAGGATACTACGTGCGGCGCACGACGAAAGGTAGGGTGCCGGTAATGACGTCAACTGGTGATCCCCCCGCCCACCCGCCTGACCGTGCCGCCAGGGCGCAGGGCGCGCAGGCATCGGTCTGGGACCTTCCCGAGCATAGGACGCGGGGGCCCAGGCCCCGGCACGACCGCGCCGCCATTACGGCGGTCGCCGTGCGGATCGCTGACGCCGAGGGCCTGGAGGCACTCTCTATGCGCCGGGTCGCCGCCGAGCTGGGCATCGCCAACATGTCGCTATACAACTACGTTCCCGCCAGGGAGTACCTGGCCCAGCTGGTGATCGACCATCTGTTCGCCGAGTACACCTATGCCAGCCTGCCGGCTCCGGACCCCCGCTCGGCCATCGCGGACCTGGCGCGGCAGGCCCGCGACATCGCCCGGCGCCACCCGTGGCTGCCCGGGCTCCTGAACCGCCCGCTGCCGTCCGGCCCCAACGGGCTGCGCTACCTGGACTACTTCCTCGGCCTGCTGGAAGGCTCCGGCCTGGACACCGGCGGAAAGCTGGAAATCATCGCCATCATCAGCGGCTTCGCCACCAGCTACGGTGCGCTGCAAGGCTCTCTCGCCAGCGAGCAGTCAAGCGTGGACGACCACGCCACCGCGCAGATCCAGGCACTGACCCGAGCCGCGGCCAGTGGCGCCTACCCCCACCTGGCCGCAGCGCTCGCCACCGCTGAGCCGCCGCGCAGCGAGGATGACGTCTTCGAATCCTGCATCCAGCGCCTCATCGACGTCGCCAGACCCGGAACCGGCCCAGCCGCGCGGCGGACGGCGAATACCGCACCCTCCGAATAACTGCACTGCGCCAGCACAGTGAGTGGTGCTGCATCAGCTGCAACGTCCGGTGCGCCTCCCTGGTCGGCGCAGTAGTCCCAGGTAGCAGGGGTGAACGGGAGTCCGTCTCCCGTTCACCCCTCGCAGCCGGAAACTCACTATTCCAACCTTCTAAACATGCCAATCGCCGCTGAGACTAGGTCGTTTGTTAGGTTGGTTGGGAGGTTTTAGCCCGGCGGTCAGCGTGCGACGGCGTCCGCGGGCGGCCGTAGGTCCGGGTACCGGTCGAGGCAGTCGCGGAGCACCGGGCCCGACTGCGCCGCCTCGGCGTCACTGCACAGCATGTCGAGCGCGGCGTCCAGATCGGCGTGCGGCTGGTCGACCGGGTCCACCCTGATTCGGTCGCACCAGTACCACCCGGAAATCTCGACCTTGCTGAGAGCGCCCACGTCATTGATCAGGGTGCCCCGCAACTCATCCCAGCCCCAGAGCTGGCCGTTGCCGTAGCTGGCGGGATCCGATGCGCCGTCCCGGCACAGCCGCCAGGCGGTCAGGCCATCCTGGAAGTCGTCACGGGTCAGGCCGCCGCGCCCGATCTGCGGGTCCGTGAGCCGCCACCGGTCGCCGTCGAAGTACTCGACCACCCAGTGGTCGATCCACCGTCCCGGCCCGAAGTAGCTGGCGAAGCCGCACCTGGCCCGGGCCGGCGTGCCCGTGGCGCGCAGCAGGGCACAGTGCAGCAGAGCGAAGTGGTAGCAGAAGCCCACCATTTTCCGCTCGGGCGGTCGCTCGCGGTGGAGCGGAGCCGGGTCGAGGCTGACGACGGTGTCCAGGATCGCGCTGGCGCCGGCGGTCTGCATCTGCGATCTGCGCTCCGCCGACAACGGCAATCCGCGGACACTGGCGTCGAAGTCGTGGATCAGCAGGCCGCGCACGACCGCGCCGAGTTCCTCGGCGCCGGCCGGAAGAGCGCGGACCGCATCCTGATGCCGGCCGAGGTCGGTCGTCCGGCTGGGGCTCCGGTAGAAATCGGCGATCTCGCTCATGCTCCGAACGGTACGGCGCGCTGCCGACAGAGCCCGCCCGCTGCCGGATGCCGGTCAGCCGGGCCGTGGCACGTCGCCCAGGACCGCCGATGGCTCAGGGGGTGCACAGCAGTTCCCCGTGCAGGACGTAGAAGACCGCGTCGGGCTCGGCGCTCCAGTCCCGCCAGGCGGCGGCGATCCGCTCCAGGTCGGACTGGTCCGCGAGTCCGGCGCTGATGGCCAGTTCGGCGACCCGGGACCGGGTGATGCGCTCGGCCCAGGTCTCGCCCCAGGACTGCCGGGCCTCCGGCGTGGCGAAGCACCAGGCGCCGGCCGACGGCTCGATCCGGGAGAACCCGGCCGCCCGGGCCCAGGCGGGCAGGTGGCGCGCCGCGTCCGGCTCGCCGCCCACGCTGCGCGCGACAGCCCGGTACACCGCCTGCCACTGGGTCAGCCCGGCGGACTCCGGATACCAGGTCATCGCCGCGTAGTCGGCATCACGCACGGCGACCAGGCCATCGGCACGGCAGACCCGCCGCATCTCCCGCAGTGCGGCGACCGGATCGGTCAGGTGCTGGAGCACCTGATGGGCATGGACGACGTCGAAGCTCTGGTCGGCGAAGCCGAGCCGGTAGACGTCACCGGTCTCGAACCGCAGGTTCTCCCGCCCGGCGCCGGCCGTGCCGCGCGCCTGGTCGATCACCTCGGCGGCCGCGTCGATGCCGACCACCTCACCGTCCGGAACCCGGTCGGCCAGGCCCACGGTGATCGTGCCGGCGCCGCAGCCGACATCGAGTACCCGCGCGTCGGGCCGGAGCCTGGGCAGCAGGTAGGCGGCCGAGTTCTCGGCGGTCCGGCCGCTGTGCGCCCGCAGCACGCTCTCGTGGTGGCCGTGGGCGTAGCGGCCGGCCGGCGCGGCGGGCGAAGTGGGCGAGGCGGAAGGGTCGGTTGTCATGAGACACATGATCAACGAGGTCAGCACGATAATCAAAGAAGTAACACGGCAGTCCTAGATAAGCTGGACTTATGACCGACAGCGAGCTGCTGCGGAGCTTCCTCGCCGTGTACCGGGCCGGATCGGTGACCGAGGCCGCCGTGCACCGGGGAATCAGCCAGCCAGCGGTCAGCCAGCAGCTTGCCGCCCTGGAGCGGATCGCGGGCGCCCGCCTGTTCATCCGCGGTCCCGGCGGGGTCACGCCTACCCAGCGCGGCCGGGAACTCTACGCCCGGGCAGCCGGGCCGGTCGAGGCCCTGGAGCAGGTGCTCGGCGAGCTTCGGGGATCGGCCGAGGTCCCGCCCCGGCGCCCGGTGCGCCTCGGCTCCAGCCCGGAGTACTTCGCTGCCGTGCTGCTGCCCCGCCTGGCCGAGCTAGATCTGCCGGTCACGGCAGCCTTCGGCAATGACGAGTCCCTGCTGGCCCTGCTCGATCACGGCGAGCTGGATCTGGCGGTGACCAGCACGACGCCCGCCCGGCGGAGCATGCGGGCCACGCCGATCGGGGCCAGGCGCTTCAGTCTCGCCGCCGCCCCGGGGGCTCTCCCGCCGGGGCCGCTCGGATCCGTGCCCGAGCTAGCCGATTGGCTGATGACCCAGCCCTGGGTCTCCTACAGCCTCGAACTGCCGATCACCAGGCGCTTCTGGCAGTCGGTACTCGGGCGCCCCTTCACCATGCGCCCCCGGCTCGTCGCCCCGGACCTGCGGGCCGTCCTGCGGGCCGTCGAACTCGGCATCGGCGTGAGCCTGCTCCCCGCCTTCGTCTGCGCCGAACCGCTCGCCGAGGGCCGGATCGTCGAGCCCTACCCGGTCACCGACCTCATCCCGGAGGAACCCTGGTTCGCGTGCACCCGGCCGGGCGAGCCGCAGCCGGCCGGGGTAAGCACGCTGCTGGCGGCGCTGACGGGCCGGGAGTGACCGTGGTGCGGGGCGTCGCTAGCCAGCCGGAGGAAGACGCACCGTGACTTCCAGGCCGCCCTCGGGGCGGGCCAGGGCGGTGACCGTGCCGCCGTGCGCCGTAGCGATTGCACGGACGATCGCCAGACCCAGCCCGGTACCCTCGGAGTTCCCGACACGGTCGGCGCCAAGCTGCCGGAACGGCTCGAACAGCCCAGCTACCTGCGACGGTTCGATCAGCAGCCCGGTGCTGATGACCGACAGGACCGTTCCTCTGTCACCTGCCCCGGTGCTGACCTCGGCCCGGCCGCCCGGGAGGTTGTGCCGGAGCGCGTTGTCGATCAGGTTCACGACCAGGCTCTCGGCCAGGCTCGGGTCACCGGCAATGGGCGCCGGCCGGAGAGCCGACGTGATCGCGATGCCGCGGCGCTCCGCCTCGCACCGGCGGGCCGTGAGCGCCGCCCGGCTGATCTCGGCGAGATCGAGCGGCTCGGCTCGGGTCAGGCCGCGCTGGCTGATGGCCAGGGTTAGCAGCGCACCGATCAGCCGTTCCTGCTGATCGCCGAGTGTCAGCACCTCCTCGCAGGCGGCGCGGAGGCTCTCGCTGCTCGCATCCGGGTCGGCGAGCGCGACCTGGAGCAGCGCGCGACCAGCGGCCAGCGGCGTTCGCAGTTCGTGCGAGGCGTTCGCGACGAACCGGCGCTGGGACTCAAATGCAGCCTCCAGCCGCCCGAACAGGTCGTTCAGCGTGTCCCCGAGTTCGCCGAACTCGTTGCCGCCGGCCCGGGCGTCCAGGCGCCGGCCAAGGTTGGTCGCCGAGATCTCCCGCGCGGTCGCGGTGATGGTCCGCAGCGGCCGCAGGAACCGGCCCGCGATCAGCCAGCCGACCGCGAAGGACACGACGACCAGGCCGGCCAGCACGATCGCCGCCCGGACCTGCTGCGCGTGGGCGCTGGCGTCCGTCGCCGCGATCGTCGCGGCGGAGGCCCCGGCCGGCAGCGCGGTCCGGATCGTGAAGATCGGGACCGCGAGCACGGCGCCGCCAGCGGCCAGGAAGAAGCCCGCATACAGCAAGGTGAGCTGCGAGCGCAGGGTCAGGCCGGGTACCCGCCGACCGGGCCGGGGCGGCCAGGTGAGCATTCCGCGTGGCACGGGCCGTCTCAGCCAGTTCGGAACGCTCACGGCTCCTCCGTGACCTGGTAGCCGCCGTCCCGGACGGTGCGGATGACCGGAGGATCGCCGAGCTTGGCCCGCAGCCGGTACATCGTCTGCTTGACCGCCGTGGTGAACGGGTCGGCGGCCTCATCCCAGACCCGCTCGAGCAGTTCCTCGGCCGATACGACCCGGTCGGCCCGGGCGAGCAGGTACTCAAGCACGGCAAGCTCCTTCGCGCTCAGCGGTAGCCGCCGTCCGGCCCGGGACGCTACCCGCGCGGCCGGATCGAGCCTGATGTCACCGAAGGTCAGGACGGGCGGCACCGGCACTGCGGTGCGCCGGCCGAGTGCCCGGACGCGAGCGGTCAGTTCGGC
>JAJYTW010000108.1 GCA_021792855.1 Actinomycetes bacterium | reverse complement strand
GGACGCCGGACCGGGCGGTGCCGCTCCGTCCGGATCGGGGGGCTACGTCACCGATCGCGAGATCGCGGCGGTCAAGGCCATCGTCGCCGCCGAACTCGCCGCCTACCTGAAGGCCGACCGGGCCGCCTCGGTCGCGCCCACGGTCGTGGCCCTGCGTGCCAAGGCGGCCACGGTGGTGGAATCGGAGCTAGCCAGGCTCGAGCGCAGGCTCGGTGACCTGGACGCCCGATCGCGCCGCGAGATCGCGCAGGCGATGGGCCGGATCGCGGACAAGCTGCTGCACGGGCCCACGATCCGGGTCAAGGAACTGGCCGGGGCGCCAGGCGCGGATAGCTACGACAGCGCGCTGCGCGTCCTGTTCGGCCTCGATCCCGAGGCGATCGACGCGGTCGGGCGACCCGACGAGGAGATGCTGGCGTGGCCAGCGCAGGAGGCCACCCAGTGAACGATCAGCCGGTGCGGCTCGGAACCCGGCGCAGCCCGATGGCGATGGCGCAGTCCCAGGGCATCGCCGACCTGCTCACCGCCCGCACCGGCCGTCCGGTGGAACTGGTCGGTATCGCCACCCACGGCGACGTGAGCACCGCGCACCTGACCCAGCTTGGCGGGACCGGCGTGTTCGTGAGCGCCCTGCGCGAGGCTGTGCTGGACGGCCAGGTGGACTTCGCGGTGCATTCGCTCAAGGACCTGCCCACCGGCGCGGCGCCCGGGCTGACCCTGGCGGCCGTCCCGGCCCGGGACGATCCGAGGGATGCCCTGGTCACCGGCAGCGGCGCCAAGCTCGCCGATCTTCCCCGGGCGGCCAGGATCGGCACCGGATCGCCGCGCCGGGCCGCCCAGCTCCTGCTACTGCGGCCGGACCTGCGGCCGGTGCCGATCCGCGGCAACGCCGGCACCAGGCTGGGCAAGCTCGATTCCGGTGAGGTCGACGCGGTGGTGCTCGCGGTGGCCGGTCTGGCCCGGCTCGGCCTGCTTGACCTGGTGAGCCAGTACTTCGAGCCGGACGAGATGCTCCCGGCCCCCGGCCAGGGAGCCCTCGCCGTCGAGTGCGCCACGGACCGGCCCGATCTCGCCACGCTGCTCGCGGTGCTGGACGATCCGGCCAGCCGGGCGGCTACCGGTGCCGAGCGGTCGCTGCTCGCCGCGCTTGAGGCGGGCTGCAGCGCGCCGGTCGGCGCGTATGCTGCCGGAGCCGGTACCTTGCGGTTGGCGGCGATCGTGGCCGCGGCCGATGGGGGAGCAGCGCTACGCGCGAGCGCCGCCGGGCCGGCCGACCAGGCGGAGAGCCTGGGCCGCCAGGTCGCCGCCGATCTGCTCGGCCGCGGCGCGGCAAGCTATCCGGACGTGTCCGGTGGTGGACACCAAAGCGACGGGGACGATGTGAAGTGAACCCCACGCCCGTGACGAAGATGACGGGAGCGGAGCAGGACGCCGCCGCCACGGCGGCGGACGAGATGACGGCCACCGGGCCGGGCAGCAGTCCGGGCCGGTCCGACGGCAAGGGCAGGGGCACGCCGGCGGACCGCCGGTCCGGCCTGGTCGCGCTGGTCGGTGTCGGGCCGGGCGACGAGAACCTGCTGACCGTCCGGGCCGCGGCGCTGCTGGCCAGGGCCGACCTGGTGGTGGCGGCACCGTGGATCACCGAGCGACTGGCACACCTGCTGCCCGCCGAGGCGACGGTGATCGACTCGGGCACGCTGGAGAATGACCTCAAGCCGCTGATTAAGGCAGCCCGCTCCGGCCAGACGGTGCTGCGGCTGTTCTCCGGCGACCCGTTCATGTTCTGCGCCGCGGCGGCCGACGCCACCGCGCTGGCCAAGGCGAAGGTGCCGTTCGAGATCGTGCCGGGCCTGCCCGCCGCGACCGCGGTTCCGGCCTACGCCGGCGTCCCGCTCACTCCCGATGTCACCGGCGATGTGCGGATCGTGCACGCGGCCGAGGTCAGCCGGGTATCGGTGGCGGATGGGACACTGGTCGTCCTCGGCGCCGAGACCGGCGTGACCGACATCGCCAAGATGCTGCTGGCGGCCGGGTGGCCGGATGTCACCCCGCTCGCCATCGTCTGGAACGGCACCACCACCGATCAGTTCACCGTCACCGGCACGCTGGGCACGGTCGGCGCGGATCTGAAGGCCGCCGGGGTCAGTCCGCTCACCGCGCAGGGACGCGCGATCGCGATCGTGGGGGATGGCGTCGCCTCGCAGCGCGCGCTTTCCTGGTTCGAGACCAAGCCGCTGTTCGGCTGGCGGGTACTCGTGCCGCGGACCAAGGACCAGGCGGCCAGTGTCTGCGACCGGCTGCGGTCCTACGGCGCGGTCCCCGAGCAGGTGCCGACGATCGCGGTCGAGCCACCGCGCACGCCCCAGCAGATGGACCGGGCGGTGCGCGGCCTGGTGACCGGCCGGTACCAGTGGGTCGCGTTCACCTCCACCAACGCGGTCCGGGCGATCCGGGAGAAGTTCGAGGAGTACGGGCTGGACGCCCGGGCATTCGCCGGGGTCAAGATCGCCGCCGTCGGCGAGCAGACGGCCGCCGCGCTGCGCGCCTTCGGGATCGCACCCGACCTGATGCCCGACGGCCAGCAGTCGGCGGAGGGCCTGGCGAACTGCTGGCCGGCCTACGACCACCTGCTCGATCCGATCAACCGGGTGCTGCTGCCGAGGGCCGACATCGCGACCGAGGGCCTAGTCACCAGGCTCACCGACCTCGGCTGGGAGGCCGAGGACGTGACCGCGTACCGGACCGTGCGGGCCTCGCCGCCGCCGGCCCCGATCCGCGAGGCGATCAAGGGCGGTGGCTTCGACGCGGTCCTGTTCACCTCGTCCTCTACCGTCCGGAACCTGATCGGCATCGCCGGCAAGCCGCACGCGGTCACCGTGATCGCCGTGATCGGCCCGGAGACCGCGAAGACCGCGGCCGAGTTCGGGCTGCGGGTCGACGTGGTGGCCCCGACGCCGTCCGCCGCGCTGCTGGTGGACGCCCTCGCCGACCACGGTGCGGCGATCAGGGATGCCGCCGTGGCCGCCGGCGAGCCGGTCCGGCGGCCGAGCGAGCGCCGTCGCGGCGCGCGCCGGAGGCTGCGGTAGCCGTCAGATTGGCGCTGGCTGGCGCCGGGCGGGCCAGTCCCGCCCGGCGGCCCGGCCGTCCGGTTCTGACCAGCGAAGCCGTCCGGTTCTGACAGCGAAGGAGTGTCGTGATGGCCGCTGAGTTTCCGATTGCCCGGCCGCGCAGGCTGCGCCGGACCGCCGCGCTGCGGCGCCTGGTCGCGCAGACCAGCCTGCGCCCGCAGGATCTGGTGCAGCCGCTGTTCGTCAAGGAGGGCATCGGCGAGCCGCAGCCGGTCGGCTCGATGCCCGGCGTCGTCCAGCACACCAGGGAGAGCCTGCGAAAGGCCGCCGAGGAGGCGGTGCGGGCCGGCGTCGGCGGGCTGATCCTGTTCGGCGTCCCGGCCGGCAAGGACGCCACCGGATCGGGTGCCGACGACCCGGACGGCATCGTCCAGCGTGCCCTCGCCGACCTCGCCGCCGACCTGGGCGACGACACCGTGCTGATGGCCGACCTGTGCCTGGACGAGTACACCGACCACGGGCACTGCGGCATCCTGACCGGCGCCGGCGAGGTGGACAACGACGCGACGCTGGAACGCTACGCGGCCGTCGCCCTGGCCCAGGCGCGGGCCGGCGTGCACGTGGTGGCGCCGAGCGGAATGATGGACGGCCAGGTCGCGGCGATCAGGGATGCCCTGGACGGGGACGGCTTCACCGACGTGGCGATCTGCGCGTACTCGGCGAAGTACGCGTCGGCGTTCTACGGGCCGTTCCGGGACGCCGCCGAGTGCGCGCCCTCGTTCGGGGACCGGTCCACCTACCAGCAGGACTACGCCAGCGGGCCGGAGGCGCTCCGCGAGGTGCAACTCGACATCGACGAGGGCGCCGACATTGTCATGGTCAAGCCGGCGCTGCCGTACCTGGACATCATCGCCGAGGTCGCCGCGTCGGTGCGGGTCCCGGTGGCCGCCTATCAGGTCAGTGGCGAGTACGCGATGGTCGAGGCGGCGGCCGCGAACGGCTGGATCGACCGGGACCGGGTCATTACCGAGACCCTGACCGCGATCAAGCGGGCCGGCGCGGGCATCATCCTGACCTACTGGGCGACCGAGGTCGCTGGCCGCCTCGGCTAGCCGGCCCGGCGGGCTGCCGGGCCCTCCATGCCCGGGGCGGCCCTAGCCGCCCGGGGGCAGGTAGGCCACCAGCCGCAGGTGGCCGGTCCCGGTCAGGACCGTTCGCTGCCAGCCCGCCGCGAAGGCCGGCGGACGCTCGTGCCGCCACTCGAGCACGACCAGCCGTCCTGATCCGCCGAGCGCGGTCAGCGACGGCCGGTGGCTGCCGCGTCCCTCGGGGGTCGAGGCGCAGCCCGCATAGAACGCGACCGGGATCGCCTGGGCGCCGTTGACCAGGCAGGGCGGCCGGACGCCGAGCGCGTGCAGTTCGCTGGCGATCTTGGTGTAGTCCCGGTGGAAGTTCGCGGTGCCGGACGCCTGACGGGTGAGCACCACAAGCTGGGAAAGCACCTGGAGGGCGAGTCCGGCCGCGACGACGCCGATGATCGCCGGGCGGCGGGTGGCCCGCGCGGTGATCAGAATCGCGCCGAGCAGGTCGGCGACCGGGATCGCGACCAGCGCGTAGCTGGGCAGCAGGAACCGGGGGGCCGCGTAGTCGATGCCGAACAGGTACGGCGCGCCCACGGCGGCGGCGCAGACCGCGGCGAGCAGCGCGGAGCTGAGCCGGCCGGCCCGGCGGGCCGCGAGCAGCCCGAGCACGACCAGGACCGGAATCGCCAGCCACCACAGGCTGAGCTCGGGGTAGCGCCAGCCGATCGTGCACGGGCGGCACAGCGTCGGGCCGTTCAGGGCGCGCAGTTCGGCCCACATGCCGGACAGGTGCACGCCGATCCCGCCCTGCTCGGCGCCTGCCAGGTGCAGCCGGCGCAGCGGGCCGCCGAAGCGTGCGTAGGCCTCGATGACCCACTCGGCCGCGCCGAGCACCGCGCCGCCGGCGATCGCCGCGAGCAGCGGCCAGTTCCGCCACGGGCGGAGCGCGAGAGCCGCTACCGCGAGCACCGCCGCCAGGATCATCGCGTCGCCGATCCGCATCAGCCCGGCGGCAGCGAGCACCGCGACCAGTCCGGCCAGCAGCCATCGCCTGGCCCGCGGGCCAGGCGATGGGATCCCGTGCTCGCCGGACAGCGGGCCGGCCAGCCTGGCGAACATGCCGACGGCGGCCAGCGCGGCGAACGCCATCCACTCATCCGGCATGGCCTGCGGCGCGTAGTACAGCGTCACCCACAGGCCGCCGAACATGACTCCGGCCAGGGCGAGCATCCAGGCCGGCCGGAGCCTGCGCCAGGCCAGCAGGGACCCGAACAGCGCCAGCCCGGACATGACGGCGAGGTAGCCGCGCAGCACCGCTACCGAGGATGTGACCAGCGTCACCGGCGCGACCAGCACCGGCACGCCACGGGACCGGGCCGGATCGAAGAACGCGGCGTGGGCGTGCGGGCTCACCTGGCTGACGTAGACGACCTCATCCCAGCTCAGGCCGGTCCGCAGGGAGAAGGAGATGAGCTGCAGGATGGTGAACGCGGCGCTGACCGCGGCGAGCCACCACAGGCTGTCCGGGCCCGGCAGGGCCAGCCGCCTGGGCTGCGCGGGCGGCGTGGCCGGAGACCCCGGCGTGGTCGACGACGCGATGTCGGATGCGTGCGGCACCCCACAAGCATGCACGCACTAGCGGACCGGTTCGGTCAGCGGACCGGCGCGGCGCGGTATGGTCGCAAGTACCACCCGGCGGAACCTGGCAGTGAGCGCGCGGATCCAGCAAGCGCGGGACCAGCGACCGGGCCGCGGCCGGGCCGATGGCACCGGTCATCACGCTGGCGCACGCGAGGCGTGCGCGCCTTTGCGGGGGGAGGGCCGCCCATGGTGGACGCGATGCAGCGGGTCAGGCGCCGCCGTGGCGGCGACCGGCTCGCGGTGGCCGCGGCGGCCTACGCGGCGCGTGGCTGGCCGGTCTGCCCGGGGGCGCACCTGCGATCACGGCAGCCCGGATCGTCCGGGCGGGCCTGCTCGTGTGACCGGGTCGGCTGCCCGGCGCCGGGCGGGCACCCGCTCTCCCCTGCCTGGCAGATCCAGGCCAGCACCGATCCGGCGATCGTGGCCGGCTGGTGGACGGTCCTGCCCCAGGCCAGCATCGTGCTCGTCACCGGGCGGGCCTTCGACGTGCTGGACGTCCCGGCACGGGCCGGACTGCTCGCCCTGGACCGGATGGCCCGGGCCGGGATCACCCCGGGGCCGGTGGCGGTCAGCGCGGACGACCGGGCCCTGTTCTTCGTCGCCGCCCGGGCCGCCGCGGTGGCCGACGACGACGAGTGGTGGTCATGTCATCTGGACTGCGTCCCCGAGACCCTCCCGGCGGTGACCGGGCTGCGCTGGCACTGCCGCGACAGCTATGTGGTCGCGCCGCCGTCCCCGCTGGCCAGGGGAGAAACGGCGCGCTGGGTGCGCGAACCGGGACCCGCCGCGCCGCCGGACGCGCTGCGGCTGCTTGAATTTCTGGCCGACGCATGCGAGGAGATGGCCTGATGACAGCTCAGAGCACCGCGGAACAGTCCGCCGCCCTGTTCGAACGCGCCTGTGCGGTGCTGCCCGGCGGGGTGAACTCGCCGGTCCGCGCGTTCGGGGCGGTCGGCGGCACGCCGGTGTTCATGGCCTCAGGGTCCGGACCGTATCTGACCGACACGGCCGGCAACAGCTACGTCGACCTGGTCTGCTCCTGGGGGCCGATGATCCTTGGCCACGCCCACCCGGCCGTGGTCGAGGCCCTCAGCCAGGCGGTGACCAGGGGAACCTCGTTCGGCACCGCGACGGTCGGCGAGGTGGAACTCGCGGAGGAACTCGTCGCCAGGACGCCGGTCGAGAAGGTCCGGCTGGTCAGTTCGGGCACCGAGGCCACGATGTCCGCGCTGCGACTGGCCCGCGGCTACACCGGCCGGCGGGTGGCGGTGAAGTTCGCCGGCTGCTACCACGGCCACGTGGACGCCCTGCTGGCGGCCGCCGGGTCCGGGGTCGCGACCTTCGGATTGCCGGACTCGCCGGGCGTGACCCAGGCCGTCACCGCCGACACCGTGGTGCTTCCGTACAACGACGCGGCCGCGGTCCGGCAGGTGTTCGCCGAGCGCGGCAGCGAGATCGCGTGCGTGATCACCGAGGCCGCCCCGGCCAACATGGGCATCGTGCCGCCGTCGGCGGGCTTCAACGAGTTGCTGGCCGCGCTCTGCGGCGAGTACGGGGCGCTGCTGATCATGGACGAGGTGCTGACCGGCTTCCGGGTGACTCGTTCCGGCTGGTACGGCCGCGAGGGGGTGCCCGGAGACCTGATGACGTTCGGCAAGGTCATGGGCGGCGGTCTGCCGGCCGCGGCCTTCGGCGGCCGGGCCGAGATCATGGACCTGATGGCCCCGTCCGGGCCGGTGTACCAGGCGGGCACGCTGGCGGGCAATCCGCTCGCCACCGCCGCTGGCCTCGCCACGCTGCGGGCCTGCGGGCCCGAGGTCTACCAGCGGGTCGACCAGGTGGCCGCGACCATCGCCGGCCTCGCGACCGACGCGCTGACCGCGGCCGGCGTCCCGTTCCGGCTCCAGCAAGCCGGCAATCTCTTCTCGTTCTTCCTGGGGGTCACCGAACCGGTCCGCGACTTCGCCCAGGCGCGGTCCCAGTCCTCGCCCGCCTATGCGGCCTTCTTCCACGCCATGCTGGACCGCGGCGTCTACCTGCCGCCATCCCCGTTCGAGGCCTGGTTCGTCTCGGCGGCGCACGACGACCGGGCGATCGGGACGATCGCGGACGCACTGCCGGCCGCGGCCGCGGCGGCCGCCGCCGTGCTCGGCTAGCCGCCCGAACGGGTTAGCGGCCGGGCTCGGCCGGTTCTGGCACGGTTCGGTACCGATCAGCGTTAAAGCACTGAGATGTCATTGCCGGGTGCGACGATGAGGCATGCGGTAGTGAACCAATCAGGTCGTCGCGCCTCGGGAGTGGAAATGGCGATTAGGAGCGTAATCAGCACCCTGAACAACGACGGCACCGAGGTGATGGGCCCCGGCGTCCTGATGTACCACCACCCGGGCAACGACATCACCACCGGCAGCCTGCTGACGGTCGAGAGCAACCACTTCTGCGTGCTGAAGTCGCGCGGCGCGATCTTCAACGTCTACGCCGGCGGCCAGTATCCGGTGCAGACCACCGATCGGCCGCTGATCGGCAGCATTCAGCAGGCCTTCTACAGCGGCCAGTCGCCCTGGCAGTACGAGGCCATCTTCGTCTCTAGTGCCAAGAGCGTCGCCAAGGCGAAGGGGCTCGCGCTCTCCCGCGAGCTTGCCGAACTGGTTTACGACGTGGACTACTACGTGCACATCGACAGCAAGGAGGACGCGGTCAAGCTGGTGACCCACATGCCCTACCAGGGGCATTTCCTCACCACCGAGGCCCTGAACTCCTATGCCGGGCCGGTCGTCGAGCAGGCCATCAACCAGATCGTCCAGCTCACCCCGCTTGAGCAGATCAACGAGCGGATCCACGAGATCACCGACCTGGTCCGCGGCCATCTGCAGGACTTCCTGGCGATCTACGGCATCACGCTGAATGACGTGAAGGTGCTGATGCGGCCGCGGGATGAGCGGATGCGCGAGCTGATCTCACTGCGCGCGTTCGGCCTGTCCGAGATCGAGGCGGTGCGGTACTACGTGGCGATGAAGATGGCCGAGCGCGGGCTGCTCTCGGCGCCCAACATGGCCGTCGGCGAGCCGTTCAATATCGGCCTGACCGGCGCGGGGACGATGCCGGCCGGCCTTATCGAGATGGCGCCCCCGGCCGCGGCCAACGGCGGCGGGCCGGCCGGCCAGGGAGCCTGACGGGGTGACCGACAACCTGGCCGACCGGCTGCGCAGCCTGCTCGCCTCCGACGTCTACACGGAGCGGGGCCGGCTGCGATCCGATGACCAGCTTGTGCGCGAGCGGGTGGGCCGTGGCCTGAGTGCGGCCGCCGCCTCGCTGCGTGCCCTGGTCAGCAGGTGGCGGGCCGAGCGGGTGCCGCCGTCCACCAGGGAGCAGCCGTTCCCGCCGGCTGCGGTGATGGAGCCGATCCGGCAGGCGGAGCGGCTGATCCGGCTCATCGAGGATGTCACGACGGCGGTGCGCGGACTGCCGGTGCTCGGCTCGGACAAGGTCTGGGACCGGGTCCGCCGGGTCGGGCTCGCCGACCTGATCCAGTTCGACTGGACCATGGTCGGCGAGTCCGATCTGCTGGCCGAGGACCTCGAGGCCGTCGCCGCCCTCGACGAACTCGACGTGGCGGCCTTCGAGGCGCGGGTCAGGAAGGTCCGGCAGATCATCGAGGACCGGCAGCGATTCATCGAGATCGCCTAGCGGCCGGTCCGTGAGTGGCCCGGGCGGGCCGATTCACGGCCGGGCCGCGCAAGGTCGCTGGCCGAGTAGGCTGGGCGCGCCATGACTGCGACATCAGCTTCCGGCACCCCCTCGAGTGCCGACGAGATCACGATCGTCCACCTGGTTCGGCACGGCGAGGTCGCCAACCCCGGCGGCGTGCTGTACGGCCGGATTCCGGGCTTCCACCTGTCCGAGGACGGCCAGACGATGGCGAAGGCCGCCGCGGACTTCATGACCGGCCGGGACATCACGGTGCTCAGGTCCTCCCCGCTGGACCGTGCCAGGGAGACCGCGGCGCCGATCGCCGCCGAGCTTGGCCTGCCGGTCGAGATCGACGACCGGCTGATCGAGCCGTGGAACAAGTTCGAGGGCCTCACCGTCGGGGTTGGCGATGGCTCGCTTCGATCGCCGAAGTACTGGATCCACCTGCGCAACCCGTTCCTGCCCTCATGGGGTGAGCCGTACCGAGCGGTCGCCGACCGGGTGCTGGCGGCGGCGGCGGACGCGGCCCGCGCGGCCCGCGGGCACGAGGCCGTCTGCGTCAGCCACCAGTTGCCCATCTGGGTGACCCGCCGGCAGGTCGAGGGCCGCCGCCTCTGGCACGATCCGCGGCGTCGCCAGTGCGCGCTCGGCAGCGTGACAAGCCTCACATTCTCCGGCGGCCGGGTGATCGGCGTCAGCTACGCCGAACCGTCCGGATCAGCGGGCGCACAGGTCGCCGGCGCGTAGCCTGGTCGGAGCCTGGCGGGTTAATTCCCGGGCCGCAGCCCGCACGCCCGGTCGTATCCTGCACAATGGGTTGCGGTACTACCGTTTGTAGGAGATCGCTCTGTGACCGGCCTGAAGAGATCAGCACGCGGCGCTGCCCGCCCGGCTACGGCCGTCCGGGCAGTTCTGGCGGCCTCGGTGCTGTTCGCGGTGGCGGCCTGCTCGGGCGGCGCCATTGCCGCGAACAATCAGCTCAGCTCCGGCCAGAGCTTCGTCG
Source organism: Actinomycetes bacterium (assembly GCA_021792855.1). Lineage (GTDB taxonomy): Bacteria > Actinomycetota > Actinomycetes > Streptosporangiales > Streptosporangiaceae > Chersky-822. The sequence goes on along the minus strand of JAJYTW010000108.1, from coordinate 3,624 downwards.
AGGGCAGTTACAGCAGCACGTTCTACCAGCCAGGATCCCGCCCGCAGGCGCCCGCCGTCACCGGCAAGACGCTGACCGGGCAGCGCTTCAGCCTCGCCGCGCAGCGCGGGCACGTCGTGGTGCTCAACTTCTGGGGCTCCTGGTGCGCGCCATGCCGGCAGGAGGCGCCGAGGCTGGCCGCCCTCTCCCGGCACTTCCAGGGCGCTGACGTTCGGTTCTTCGGCGTGGACATCCGGGATTCTGTCCCGACCGCACAGGCGTTCGACCAGACCTTCGGGATCACCTACCCCAGCATCAACGACCCCGCGGACGAGGTCGCGCTGGCCTTCCACTCGACGCTGCCGCCGGACGGCATCCCCAGCACGCTGGTGATCGACCGGTCAGGACGAATCGCGGCCCGGGTGGTCGGGGAGGTCTCCTACAGCGGACTACAGGCGCTGATCGACCAGGTGCTGGCGGGTAAGTCATGACAGCGGATCCCCCCGGAGGCAGCACGGTGGCCGATCAGAACAGCACGGTGGCCGGCCAGGCCGGCCTGGCCGAGCATGACGGCGGCACCGCGCCGGGCGCGGACGCCGCGGTGGCCGCCGCCGGATCCGCCCAGGAGGCGACCGGCCGACGGGGGCCCAAGCTCGGAGCGGTGGGCTGGCTGCGCTGGGGCTGGCGGCAGCTCACCTCCATGCGGACCGCCCTGGTCCTGCTCTTCCTGCTGGCGCTGGCCAGCATCCCGGGATCGGTGCTGCCGCAGCAGGGCATCGATCCGGCCGCGGTCAGCCAGTACTACGCGGCGCACCCCACGCTCGCGCCACTGCTGGCGAAGCTGTCGCTGTTCGACGTGTTCGGCGCGCCCTGGTTCGCCGCCATCTACCTGCTGCTGTTCACCTCGCTGGCCGGGTGCGTGCTGCCCCGGGCCTACCGGTTCGCCCGTGGTGTCCGGCAGCCACCGCCTCGCGCGCCGCGCTACCTCGGGCGGCTGCCGCAGACCGCGCAGTTCACCGTGGCGATGCCGGCGGACCAGGCACTGGCCTCCGCAACGGCCGTGCTGCGGCGGCGGCGGTTCCGGCTACGCAGCGACGACGGCTGGACCGCCGGTGAGAAGGGCTACCTGCACGAGTTCGGGAACCTGCTGTTCCACGTCGCACTGCTCGGCCTGCTCGCCTCGGTCGCCCTCGGGGGCCTGTTCGGCTACAAGGGCAACCGGCTGCTGATCGACGGCCAGACCTTCGCGAACACGCCGACCGCGCTGGACGTCTTCCGGCCCGGCCGGCTGGTGGCGCCGTCGGACCTCCAGCCGTTCACGGTCACCCTGAACAGGTTCACCGCCAGCTACGTGATGTCCGGCCCGCAGCGCGGCGAACCGCTGTCCTTCAACGGCGCGGTCAGCTACACGTCCCGGCCGGGCGGGCCGTCCCGCACCTACAACCTTCAGGTGAATCACCCGCTCAACGTGGACGGCGTGCAGGTGTTCCTGATCGGCCACGGCTATGCCCCGGTGATCAAGGTCACCGACGGAACCGGGCAGGTCAGCTTCGATCAGCCGGTGCCGTTCATCCCGATCGAGCAGTCCGGCCTCAGCTCGGCCGGCGTCATCAAGGTCCCCGACGCCTCGCCGCAGCAACTCGGGTTCGCCGGAATCTTCCTGCCGACCGCGATCGACGTGAACGGACGGCTGGCATCGGCCTTCCCCGCGGCGATCTACCCCCGACTGAGCCTGGTCGCCTACGCCGGCAACCTCGGGCTCAACAACGGGGTTCCGCAGTCGGTGTACAGCCTGGTCACCAGGCAGATGCACAAGCTTCCGGTCGCCCCGCGGCCGCTGGCGCCCGGCCAGTCCATCACGCTGCCGCACGGCCTCGGCAAGCTGACCTTCGTCGGCTACCGGCAGTGGATGAGCCTGGCCATCACCTACGATCCGGGCCAGTTGCCGGCGCTGCTTTCGGCGCTGACCGCGCTGGCCGGGCTGATCCTGTCGTTCCTGATCCGCCGCCGCCGGATGTTCATCCGGGTGACGGGGGACGGCAGCGGCGGATCGGTCGTCGCCGTCGGCGGGCTTACCAGGTCCGACGCGGCTGGGGGATTCGAAGTGGAGTTCGCTGAGCTCACCGAGGAGATCAGGACGGCGCTCCAGGCGAGCCAGCCGAACTCCGGCCGGCCCGCTGGGGACGAAGCGGCCGTTGCCCAGGCACAGGGAGAGTGAAAGGCAGATGGCTAATTCCGGATTGGCGCAGTACAGCAACGTGACCTTGGTGCTTGCCATCCTCGTCTACGGGCTGGCGATGGTGGCCTACGCGTTCGACTTCGCGTTCACCAAGCGGGCGGCCAGGGCGGCGGTCGCGCCGGCCACCGCGCCGAGCAAGGCCGAATCTCCCGCGCTGGTCGGGGCCGGCGCCGACCGCGCGGGCCTGTCGTTCGCCGCGGATCCAGGCGATCCCTCCGAGCTAGCCGACCTATCCGAGCAGGACGCCGGCCCGGCCGGTGGCGGCCCTGGCGATTCCGTCACGATCCCGACCTATCTGGCCGGGGAGCAGCCGCGCTGGCCGACCGGCACCTGGCTGCGCACGGCGTTCGGGCTGACCTGCTTCGGACTGCTGCTGCAGATCAGCTCGATCACGGCCAGGGGCATCGACGAGCACCGGGTCCCGTGGGGCAACATGTACGAGTTCATCGCGGCGATCACCTGCGCCGCGGTGCTCATCCTGACGCTGGCGGCGATCAAGTTCCGGGCCTACTACATGGGCCTGTTCGTGCTGCTGCCGGTGGTGGTAGCCCTGGCCGTCGATGTCGTCGTGATCTACACCCCGGCCGGGCAGCTAGTTCCGGCGCTGCAGTCCTACTGGATCGCGATCCATGTCACCGCGATGATCATCGCGATCGGGATGTACATCTTCGGTGCGGTGGTGACCGTGCTGTACCTGATCTCGGCCCGGGTCGAGCGCCGGGTCGCGGCGGGCACCGCCCGCGGCGGCGGGATCATGTCCCAGCTTCCCGGCGCCGCCGCCCTCGACCGGCTCTCCTACCGGTCCATTCTGTTCGCGTTCCCGGCCTGGACCTTCGCGATCATCGCCGGCGCGATCTGGGCTGACCACGCCTGGGGCCGGTACTGGGGCTGGGACCCGAAGGAGACCTGGTCCTTCATCACCTGGCTGGTTTACGCGGCGTTCCTGCACGCCCGGGCCACCGCCGGCTGGCGGGGCAAGCGCGCCGCGGTGATTCACCTGGTCGGCTTCGCCTGCCTGCTGTTCAACCTGGTCGGCGTGAACCTGTGGATCACCGGCCTGCACTCCTACGCGGGCCTTCCCGGCTAACCGGCCGCCGATGGTCGGCCCAGCGGGGCGGCACCCTGGCGGGGTGCCGCCCCGCCGGCGTGCGGCGCCAGGGGGTCCGGAAGGCTGCCGATAAATCGTTCGACGTCCCGGTCCGAGCGGAGTTCGATCAGAGGATGCCGACCGTGTTGCGGACGCCGGGTGCCACCGGGCTGAGCGAGGTAGTGAGCGTGCTGCGGGACTGGCAGCACGACGGAGCGCCGGTGCAGTTGCACCCAGGGGATCTGGGCTGGCATTGGCGGTTCGGGGCGGAGGCGACGGCCGCGGTGGTCCGGACCTGGATCCGGGACAGGCAGATCCT
>JAJYTW010000107.1 GCA_021792855.1 Actinomycetes bacterium | reverse complement strand
GCCAGGCACTGGCTGCCGATGAACAGCTCGATGATCGTCACCGAGCCGATTCCCGGCTCGGTCTGGGATCAGATCGGCTGGCAGCGCGCCGAGACCCTGTCCGACCTGGCGCACGCCTACGTGTACCTGCAGCGCACCGCGGACGACCGGATCGCGATCGGCGGCCGGGGACGGCCGTATGCGTTCGGCAACGGCTTCGACCCGGCCGGGACCACCCCGGCGCAGACCAGCGCTGCCCTGGCGCGGATCCTGCGCGGGATGTTCCCGCCGCTGGCGGAGGTGGCCATCGAATGGTGCTGGTCCGGCGTGCTCGGCGTGCCGAGGGACTGGAACCCGAGCGTCGGCTTCGACCGGCAGACCGGCCTGGCCTGGGCCGGCGGTTACGTCGGCCAGGGCGTGGCGACCGCGAACCTGGCCGGGCGGACCCTGACGGACCTGATCACAGGGACGACGTCGGACCTGACCGGCCTGCCGTGGGTCGGCCACGCCAGCCAGGACTGGGAGCCCGAACCGCTGCGCTGGCTGGGTGTCCAGGCCATGTACGCGGCCTACCGGTACGCCGACCGGCGCGAGGCGGCGGCGCCCCGGCCGCGGTCGGCGCTGGTCGCGCGGATCGCCGACCGGATCGCCGGGCGGTAACGGTCGCGACGACCGGCCCGGTCGACGTCGATCCGTCGGCCGGTCGGCGTCGGCCGGTCAGTCTCAACGGCCGGCGGCGCGGGTCGGTGCCGGCCGGCCAGACTGGGGCCGATGCGGGAAGCCGAGATGCAGCGGATCGCCGGGGCGCTCGGCCGGGACGTCGGCGGTAGCCGGACCCTGGCCGGCGGGTTCTCGCATGAGACCTGCCTGCTGACGGTCGGCGACGGCGCGCTGGTCGCGCGTCTCGGCGGGGCCGACCAGGAGATCGAGGCCGCGGTGATGGCCGCGGCCCGACCGCACGTCCCGGTCCCCGAGGTGCTCCTGGTGCTGCCCGCGGTCGGCGACGCCCGGCCGATCATGCTGGTCGAGTACGTGGCCGGAGCCCCGCTCAGCGCGGTGCTGGCCAGTTCCCCCGGCGCGGGGGCCGGCCGGATGCGCGAGCTTGGCGCGGAGGTCGGGCGGGTGGTCGCCGGCATCGCCGCGGTGCGCTTCGACCGGCCCGGGTTCTTCACCGGCGCGAGCCTGGCCGTGCGCCCCGGCCCGCCGTGGTCGGCGCAGCTTCCCGGAATGGCCGCGGCCTGCATGGCGGCGCCCGGGGCGGCAGCCAGGCTCGACCAGGAGACCCGACTGGCCTGGACGGAGTTGTGCGCGGCGCACGCCCCGGCCCTGACCCGGGTGGACGCGCAGGCCCATCTCGTGCACGCCGACGTCAATCCGAAGAACATCCTGGTCAGCGAGGCGGACTCGGGTTGGCGGGTGGACGCGGTGCTGGACTGGGAGTTCGCCTACTCCGGCTGTCCGTACGGCGACGCCGCGAACATGGCCAGGTTCGGGGCCGGGTACCCGCCGGGCTTCCTGGCTGGTTTCACCGCCGCCGTCGCGGCGCATCGCCCGCCCGGTCTGCCGCCGGATGACGGCTGGGAGTACGTCGGGCGGGTGCTGGACATGTTCGCGCTGAGCGACCTGGTCACTCGCCCGGCGGGGAACCCGGTCGCCGACCAGGCGGCCGCGCTGATCCGGCAGTGGGTCACCGCCGGCCTGCCTCGCGTGCCCCGGTGAGCAACTGGCGGGAACCGCGCCGCTTGGTCCGGCGTCATAGCTGATGACATCTGATGTCGATAGCGGGAATGGCGGCCAATCGAGGGCGTGGACAATGCGGGCACGTGAAAAGGCAGCGGAAGGCCCGGCCGCATGGATTCGCGTGCTCCCGGTCGTGGTCGCTGCCGCGCTCGCCGCGGCCGGGTGCGCAGCGGGCGGTCCCGGGTACGGGCTGCCCAGGACGGGTGGCCCCGGCCGGGAACTGCGACTGGCGCTGCGGGAGTGGTCCGGCTTTCCGGTGAGCGCGGCACGCCGGCCAGTCGTGCTGGTCGGGCCGGCCGTCCTCGGACCGGGCGGAGCGCTGTCCGCGGCTGCCAAGACGGCGTTCCTGCGCGCGGACATCCGGGCCCCGCGTGCGTTCCCGCCCGGGCCGGGTGCGGCGGATGGCTACCCGCTGATCGGCGCGCGGCGGGCGTTCCGCGCGTTCGGCGCGGGCCCGGCGCCGGTTCCGGCGGCGCGGGCCGATCTGGCTGTGACTGGCGTGCGCCTGGGCGCGGCTGCCTTCTGGACCGACCGGGGTAAGGAACGGCTGCCCGCCTGGCTGTTCGCGTTCCGCGGGGTCGGGGGCACGGCGGCGGTGCTGGCCGTGGCGCCGCCGGCTACCTGGTCACCCGTCCGCCGGTCGGTCCCCGGATCGGCGACCGGGTGGAGCGCGCGGCTAGGGCCGGACGGCCGGACGCTGACCGTCCGGTTCTTCGGTGCCCCGTCGGGCACCGGGCCGTGCACCGCCACGTACCACCTGCTCGCGGCCAGTTCGCCGGCGGCGGTCGCGGTTGCCGTCCGCACTCGGATGCATTACGGCGGCGGCGTGACGTGCGCCGCCGTCGGGGTTCCGGTCCGGGTGACGACGGTCCTCCCGGCGCCCCTGGGCGCCAGGGTGCTTGTGGACGCCGCCGACGGCGCACCGATCCCCGTGCTCGTCATGGCACGCCGTCCACTCGCCTAGATTTTCAGTTCGCCGATTGCCGGCCCGGCATAGCTTTTCTTGACGGGCAAGATTGAATTTGCCTATTATCGTGCCGTGAGTTCTGAATCGGTGCCCGGATATCAGGATTACCTTCCGCCTAACGGCCAGGGCGGAATTGGGCAGCCCGAATACAGCACGGTCGCGAAAATCGGCGCGGGCATACTGACGATCTGCGCGCCGCTGATCGCGCTGGTCATCGCCGTCGTGCTCAGGACGTCGGAGGCTAACCAGGCCCGCCGGGCCGTGCTGCGGACCTGGGTGATCGCGAGTGCTTCCTGGCTGGCTGTGCAGTTCGTCATCGGGATCATCGGCGTCGCCGCGGTAGCCGGTTCCGCCCCGCAGGTCAGCCACTCCGGGCCGTGTGTCGGTGGGCCTGTTCCCGGGGCTTCCGGCACCCCGGTTGGCCATGGCAACTACCGGTTCAACTGCGTGAACGGCGGTTCCACGGTCGTCCATCTCGGCTGACCCCGGGGACCGGCAGGGCCCGGGGCGCTCAGCAGTTCGGCGATCGCGTCGATGTCGTCTGCCTGGACCGTGTCCCGGGCGATCCGGTTGGCGCGCCGGTGACCGCAGCGCACGCAGCGATGCACGATCACCAGGCCCTTTCCCGGCCGGTGCTCAAGATGCTCGGGCCGCATCGGGCCGCCGCAGTCGGCCGCCCGGTCGCCTGGTGCCACGTCGACGTGCATCGACCACAGGCACCGCGGGCAGTGATTACGGTAGCCGCCATTGGTGACCGGCCGTACTGTGATGCCGCAACTCGCGCAGGTGAATTCCTGATTCTCGGCGGACCTGCTGATGGCTCTGCCCCTCGATTGAAGAAGTGATCTTCAACCGGAGTGCAGGGTTCCGTTCGGCTCTCCCAGTCGCGCCGGTGCGTCCCGGCCGCGCTGATCCCAGGCTTGGCGCGGGTGCTGGACCGATTCACCGCCCGTTTCCCCTCGTCAGGGATCGGCGATTACTTCCGCTTCCTGCTTCACCGGGGCGTTGTCTCAGCCACCGGATCCGTTACCTCGACCGGGTTTGCCTGATTGCCCCGGTCACTGTCGGCCAAGCTTCCCCAGCCGCCAGCGGTAGGTGTCATCCCGCCCGCACTGGCGTCGGCGCCGTCCCCTAGCCCTAGAGCCTGGCGAGTACCGCCACGCCGCAACTGCCCAAGCACACCTCCCCGGCCCTGGACGGCCCGCCGCATGCGGTGCCGGTAACGCGATTCCAGCACCGCCGCGCGATTGCGGCAACCGGATAATCCGGTGCGCGGAACGACAGCGGTGCCCCGGGAGCGGTGTCCTGGCGTAGCCGCCGGTCAGGGCGCCTGGCACAGTGGCAGGCAGGATCGGCAGAGGGATCGGAGCACGATGGCGGACAGGGACGGGCAGGAAATCGCGACTCGAACGCTGGGCGAGGCGGACTTCGCGGTGGGCACGGCGGATCGCTACTTCGAGCATTACCTGCCCGGCGCCGTCTACGAGTACGGCTACGTCAGCGTGAGCGAGGCGGACATCGTCGGCTTCGCCGAGCGTTACGACCCGCAGCCGATCCATGTCGATGCCGCGTTCGCCGGCGCGGGCCCGTTCGGCGGGCTGATCGCCAGCGGATGGCACACCGGCGGAATCGCCATGCGCATGATCGTCGATCACTACCTGTCCAGCGTCGCCAGCCTCGCCTCGCCGGGCATCGATGAACTGCGCTGGCCCGCGCCGGTCCGGCCGGGTGACTCGCTCTGGCTGCGGACCTCGATCCTGGAGGCCCGGCCGTCGCGGTCCAAGCCCGATCGCGGGCTGGTCCGGACCCGGGCGGAACTGTTCAACCAGGACGATCAGGTCGTGCTCAGCCTGGTGGCGATGAACCTGCTACGGCGCGCGCAAGCATGAGGCCGGGCCCGCGGACGGGCCCGGCCTGGTGCTCCGGCATCAGCGCGCCGGGGTCAGCGTTCTGGTCTCAGCAGCCGTCATACGGCGCCCACGGTGACGTCCCGTACATCGCGTACAGCTTGTTGAACGCGGCCATCTGCATCGACACCGGCGAGGAGCCGGCCGTTCCCGGGTAACCGAGGGATGCCCACGTCGAGGGCAGGATGCCGAACAGGCCCGCCGACGACGCGGTCGGGTTGTTGCCGCTCTCGCGCCAGGCGACGCAGCGCTCGAAGGCTGACATGCCAGACAGTGAGCCCGAGGAGGGCGCCGCCGCTGGCTGGGCCGCGGGCTGCTGCGCGGCAGCGGCCTGGCGGGCGGCCGCAGCGGCCCGTGCTGCGGCTTGTGCCGCTGCGGCCCGCTTGGCCGCGGCGACCGCTGCGGCGCGCCGGGACTGCTGATGCCAGGCGGCCAGTTGCGCCCGGACCACGAGATGGTGTGCCTCCCGGCCGGTGACCAGGGCGTCGCCCGGCTTGCCGGGCAGGCTGACCGCCCGCACGTTCGAGACCTGCCGGACGGCCGCCTGGGCGGCCTGGTGGCTGGTCGCGGCCTGGGTGATCGCGTAACCCGCGACTACCACGCCGGCGACGGCCACTGGGGCGAGCGCGGTTGCGGTGAACTTCTTGATTCTCATCGGAGGGTAGCCCTTGCATTGCCCGCCCTCAGCGCTTCGCGGGAGTGCCGCGACTAGCAGGTATTGGGCGTGGCTTCGCCGCCAGCGGCCACAGGGGGTTGCTCACGGGTGGCCCTGGCTCAGATGGGGGAATGTGAGCACCTCCCTCTACAACTCGCGTCGTGCGGGCGGTGCATCCGGAAAACCGGCGACTATGACCTATCTCACGCTGGGCGCGACGATGACGAAGGTCCCGCGGCGGTGCCGGCCTATGACTCTCCCCGCTACCCCCTGGGGGTAGTGAGTCTGGAGGCATGCCGATGGGATCGATGATGGGATCGACCGGAACCTGGGTGCCGGTCCTGATCACGGTGATCGTCGTGGTGGCCGCGCTGGCCGCCGCTGGTGCCGCTGCCGTCGGTATCGCCCGGGGCCGGCGCGGCGGCGCGGTCGGTCCGGTGCCAGGCGAGCAGCACCCTGCGCCCGGACTGACGGCCGACGGCCCGGCGACCCCGACGGATCCGCTCGCTGACCTGCGCGAGCGGTATGCCCGCGGCGAGATCAGCCACGCGGACTTCCTGCGCGACCTCGACGCCGTCGTCCGGGCCGAGCAGGATCCGGTTCCCGCCGCCCGCCGGACCGGGATGTAGCCGGGGCCCTGGCCGCTGCGCGCCGGCGCGCTAGCAGCACCGAGCGGCCAGCACGCTCGCGATCAGGTCGCATCAGCCGTCGCGCCGGCGCTCATCCTGGGTATCACCCGGATCGAAGGCCAGACTCGGACTCGGGGGAGCGGACGGATGCACCGCAGACTGGTTGCCCTTGCGCGGCCCGTTCGGCGCGGCGCCGTCATCGCGGGCGCCGCCCTGGTGACGTCATCGGTGGTCTCGGCGGCAGTCGCCGCGAAGCCGCGGCATCCGGCACGGTCATCGGTCACCGCGACGGCCTGCAACTACTACTACGAGTGGCTGGGCAACGTGCGCTTCCCGCTCCAGCCTGACCCGCACGCCACCTACACCTACGTGGCTCCGTCGAACCAGGCGGGCCGTGACGGCATCGGCTTCCTGGTCCGCGGTCAGTTCGTGCACTCGGTGTGGACGTCCTGGATGACCTACACCGGGAAGGTGCGGCCGTACTCGGCGGCGAACTTCGTCAACGACCCTCCGGCGAACAGCAACGTTCCGGTCCTGCCGGATCCGGGCAGCATCGACCCGTTCGGCAGCGGCCAGCCGATGCTCGGCAGGCCGCGCGACTTCCGGCTGCTGTTTCTCCCCGAGGGCTACAACGGCCGGATTGCGGCTGTTCTCGATGGCGTTCGCACAGCCGGAATCCCGGAACCGAACATCAGGCCCTACCCCACGGCCGGGCACGGCAACGCCGGTGATTTCTGGATCCTGGCGAACCGAAACTATGTCGCGCTTCCCGGATACAACCCGGGCGGAACGCTGAAGCACACGTTCCCGACGGTGACGGCCGTCGATCTCGCGACCGGCAAGCCGGTCGACTGCCAGAAGTACAACCAGGTCCCCGACTGGCTCCAGCGATTGCCGACGGACCCGCCGAGTCGGTTGAGCTACGGCCGCGTCCCGGTGCGGATCGTGCTCAAGAACGGCTCGGTGTTCAGCGGAGTCGATGTGGCCGCGGCTTCGCCGGCCGCGCAGTTCGCGCCGCCGAACCCGCCGGGCCTGGTGCTGTTCACCCGCCCGCCGATCGAGCCTGGCGCCGACGTGACCACCGTCCCCCCGCCGGACAATTGCTCGGGCTACCTCGGCACCTCGCTCGACCCGAGGGTGATCTCGCTGATCCGGATCCCGCACGTCGCGAACTACACCGATGGCCGGAACGTGACGCCGTTCTCCAGATTCCCGAACCCGGTGAACCCGGCACTGCCCTGGCAGGCCTCGTATGAGTCCGTCGTCGTGTACGGCGCGTCGGCCGGCCTGTACCTGCCGGGCAGTCCGGACACCAACGCCCTCGCGGATGAACAGCTCAAGGTCGACGCCACGGGCGGCGCGACCATTGTCGTGTGGCCGCGGACCCTGTCACGGACGGCACGGGCCCGGGTCGCGGCCTATGCCGAGCACCGGCACTGGGCGCTGGTCCGGGGCGGCACCCGGGGCCCGCTCACGGGCGCGAACATGCTCGTGCGCGTCAAGGCGGCGGCGTCGGACTATTACGGCAGCGTCCCCGGCGTGCCGTGCTACTACGGCACGCCAGGCGACCCGCAGCACAGCGGATTGCCGTGGCGAGATGTGCCGATCGGAACGCCGGCGCAGCCGAGCCAGTACGTCGCAAGCCCCGCCACTATGGGCGAGAAGACCCCGTACGGGGTCATCTCGGCGGCACCTCAGGGAGTCACCTGCCCGTCGGTTGGCAGTCTGGTCAGCGGCCGGTGCCTGACCATGTTGCAGAGCTACCTCTGGTCGACCGGGGGCGGCTACTACGCCCCCTGGAGCCGATACCAGCGCGGTTCGTTGACGCCGCACCCGCAGCGGTGACGGGTAAAACGGTCAGGTGGGGCGTCAGGGACTCGAACCCTGAACCCACGGATTAAAAGTCCGCTGCTCTGCCATTGAGCTAACGCCCCCCGGCCCCGGGATCACGGAGCCCGCGAAACGAAGCGTACCGACTCCGATCCCCTCCGCGCGCGACGAAATGGGCCGCCAGCGGGTCTTCTGGGCGGTTGCGGGGTTGCGTCCGTCGGCCTACCGTCCGGTAGCATCCCGCGGCGTGGCCAGTGTCTTCTTTGAGCCGACCGGACCGGGTACTTTCCTGGCGACGCCAGCGACAGTGGGGCCGTGGTACCCGGGGGCGCAGCACGGCGGCCCGCCGTCGGCCCTGGCCGCCCGGGCGCTGGAACTGCACGAGCCTGATCCGCGGCAGCGACTGGGCCGGGTCACCGTCGACATCCTGCGCCCGGTGCCGGTCGGCAAGCTCACCCTGCGGACCAGGACGGTCCGGGCGGGCCGGCGGATCGCCCTGGTTGAGACCGTCATGGAGGCGGACGGGCACGAGGTGCTGCAGGCCCGAGGCTGGCGGATCGAGCGGCCCGCAGGTGAGGTGCCCGAGATCACCGACGCTTCCGGCGGGCCGGAACCCGTGCCGGAGGCCGGCGCCGGGCTTCCGCCGCATATCTTCCGCGACCACCAGGACGGGTACCTCGGGATGATCGAGTGGCGGTTCCTGGCCGCCGGACTCGACGAGCCTGGCGGCGAGCACGGCAAGCCAGGGCCGGTTCGGTCCGCCTGGGCCAGGCCGCGGATCCCGTTGCTGCCGGACGAGGAGCCGTCGGCGATGTCGCGCACCCTGCTGGTCGCCGACACGGGCAGCGGGATCGGCGCGGCGCTACCGATCAGCGAGTTCATCTACATCAACGTCGATCTCACCGTCGTGCTGCCGCGTGACCCCGCCGGAGAGTGGATCAGGCTTGAGTCGTCCACGATGGTCGGCGCCGACGGCACCGGCCTGGCCACGACCCGGTTGCACGACCAACTCGGGTCGATCGGGACCGGATGGCAGACCCTGCTGGTCGCGCCGCGCTAGCGAGGGGCCGGGCGACCCGCTTACGCCGAAGAGAACGTCGCCATCGGCGCCCCCAAGTCTTCGGGTAACGCCGGAGAGACCGGCGGCGGGGGGCGAACCAGACCGGCGCCGCATCCGTGGATAGCAGTGTGGCGCGCAGCGCCCCGGGGGGCCGCGGTCGCGGCGAGCGACGCGGTGGCTACGACGCGGTCCCTCGCCAGGAGTGCCCGCGCCCGCGGGATCGTCCCCGTGGGATCAAGATCGCGGGACCGAGATCGCCGACCGGCGGGGATGTCATGACGGAGCCGAGGAGTCCGGCGGACGCGCGCCGCCCGCTGCTGCGCCGCCCGGTGCCGGCCCGGTCGCTGGCCTACTGGGTGCGCCCAGCGCGGCTGGGCTGGCGCAGCCCGGTGTTCATGGTCGCACTGGTGCTCAGGCTCGCCGCCGTGCTACTGCTCGGCTGGATCGGTGACCTGCACTGGCGGCTCTGGCAGATCGGCTACGGGGACCTGCCGACGCTCGGCCCGCTGTTCCTCGCCGACGCGGTCGTCGCGGTGCTGCTCGCGGTCATCCTGCTGGTATGGCCGCGGCCGCTCGCCGGACTGGCCGGCGCCTGCTTCACGGCCGTCACCATCGGTGCGCTGGTGATCAGCCTGGAGTTCGGGCTGTTCGGCTTCCGCGAGGTGATCAGCACGTCCCAGGTCGTGCCTGCCCTGGTGGCCGAACCCGCCGCCTTGGTGATCCTCGCCGCCTGGACGGTGCTGGTCGCGCGGGCCGCCCGCGATACCGCGCAGCCCGCGTCCGGTCGCTGATCACCGCGCTTCGCCCAGCGTGCGGCGAGCCGATGAACTGCGTTTACCTGGAGATCGACTGGCGGCGGATAGGCTGAATTGGGTGCCCGGGCTACGCCGCGGGCGCCCGTCGACCGTAAGGAGCGATGCCGATGACCGCCGTGGAACTGAAGGGCGCGTACAACGTTCGTGATCTCGGCGGCCTGCGCACCAAGGACGCCCGGCGGACCAGGCACGGCGTCATCTACCGCGGCGATTCCCTGGACAGCATCACTCCCGCCGATGCCGAGATCCTGTTCGGCAGGCTCGGCATCGGCGCCATTGTCGATCTTCGGACCAAGGCGGAAACCGAACTCAGCGGCCTGCTGTTCGCCGTTCCGCGGTATCGCTACTCGGTGCTCGGCGAGGGCAAGCTCGGGCTCGAGCCGTTCCCTTCCGACGACCCGGCGGAACTCGCGAAGGTCTACCTGAGCAACATCGACGGCGGCCGGGCGGCCGTCCGGGGGACCATGAGCGTGATCGCGCGCAACCTGCAGGCCGGGGTCGCGACTCTGTTCCACTGCGCCGCGGGCCGCGACCGGACCGGCATCATCGCCGCCGTGCTGCTTAGCCTGGTCGGCGTGACCGACGAGCAGATCGCGATGGACTACGTGCAGAGCAACCGGAACGCGCTCCGGGTCACCAGGAAGCTGGCCGAGAACCCGCTGTACGCGAACGGCGACTCGCACCGCCCCGAGGTGATCCTGCTGCACGAGGACACGATCACAGGATTCCTGCGACTGCTGCGGGAGAAGTTCACCGGGCCGCGCGAGTTCTGCCTGGAGAGCGGGGTCACGCCGGACGAGATCGCGGTGATCGAGGATTACTTCATCACCATCCCCAAGCATGCCCGGACCGCCTGAACGGGCCCCGGACGACGCTCCGCCGCCCGGCTGGCGCCCCGCCTGCGCGGCGGAACCGCTGCTGGTCTCCGCTGTCCGCACCGGGCCGGCGCTGCGCGTGCTGACCGGCGGCCAGACCGGGGTGGACCTGACGGCGGCGGTCGCGGCCCTGGCCGCCGGCTTGCCGGTACACCTGGTCTACCCGCGCGGCCTGCGTACCGAGGACGGACCGCTCAGCCCGCAACGGCGGCAACGACTCCGCGGGGCCCGGATCGACGAGCTGGGGTCCGCCGAGTTCACCGACCGGACCTGGACCTGCGTCGACCTCGCGGACGCCGTGATCCTGATCGACCCGGCCGGCGGCGACGGCTGCCGGGAGACCGCCCGCGCGGCGCGGTGCCTGGGCCGGCCCCTGCTCGACCTGTCCGGGCTGGCGGGCCGCCGGGCGCAGGCGAGCCCGGCCGAGGCGAGCCCGGCAGGCCCGCTGGTCACCGATTGGCTGCAACGCACCTCTCCCCGGGTTCTGATGCTGGCAGGCTGCCGCGGCAGCCTGCTGGACCGGGCCGGGCTCGGGCCGGTCGTGACCAGCCTGATCGAGGCAGTGATCGGCGCGGCGCGCCGGTGGCGGGACGAGACCGGCGGGCCGGGCGCTTAGCTAGGCGGCTGCTCGGTGAGCAGCACCTCGGCGCCGGCCGGGGCGAAGCCGGCCGCGAGGAATGCCCGGACGCTGGCGGCGTTGCCGGGGGCGACCTGGGCCCACAGATGCGTTCCGGCCGGGATCAGATGGCGCGCGGCTCGGGCGAGCATCCGGCCGACACCGCGGGCCCGCCGGTCCGGATCGACCTCGATCGCGACCTCCCACCGCCCCGCCACGCCCCGGCCGACCAGCACGACGCCGCCGTCGGCGCGCCAGGCCGAGATCTCGTCCCGGAAGTTCAGCGCGCGGGCGATCCGCGGGTGCTCGGCGGCCGGCTCCGGAGCCAGGTCAAGGGGCGGCGGGCCGGGACGGGACGGGGCGACGCAGAGCAGGTCCACCGGCCCGGCGTGCCGGCCGGTCGCCGCGCACAGCGCGGTCAGGAACGGCGGGCTCATCGGCGCGGCCAGGTCGCCGGCCGGAAGCTGGCGGCGGATCCACGCCGGGTCCAGGTCGGCGAAGACCACCGCGTGCGCGGTGAAGTCCAGGACCCCGGCGTCCCTGGCCGTCGGCTGCGGCAGGATCGTCACGCCGCCGTCGGCGGGCGGGAACCGCCCGCGGGCCGCGTCGGCGAGCAGCCTGGCAAGCTCATCTCGCACGAGTCGGCTCCTGTCCGCCTGGCCGGCCGGGTGACCAGCGCTGCTGGACCGGGGTCAGCACGGCGAATTCGTTACGCGCGCTGGTTGCGGGTGGCCGGGGTTCAGCGGTAGGCCGAGATCCCGGTCAGCGCCTGGCCGATCGCGAGGGTGTGGATCTCCTCGGTGCCCTCGTAGGTCAGCACCGACTCCAGGTTGTTGGCGTGCCTGATCACCGGGTACTCCAGCGTGATCCCGTTGGCGCCGAGGATGGTCCGCGCGGTCCTGGCGATGTCGATCGCGGTCCGGACGTTGCTCATCTTGCCGAGGCTGATCTGCTGCGGGGTGATCTGGCCGGCCTCCTTCAGCCGGCCCAGGTGCAGCGCAAGCAACTGGGCGCGCTGCAGGTCAGCGGCCATCCAGGCGAGCTTGCCCTGGGTGAGCTGGAATCCGCCGATCTTCCGGCCGAACTGCTCGCGGGTAGTCGCGTAGTCGATCGCCGCCTCCAGGCACGCGCGGGCTGCCCCGGTCACGCCCCAGGCGATGCCGAACCGCGCCTCGGACAGGCAGGACAGCGGGCCCTTGAGCCCGGTCACGCCGGGCAGTACCGCGTCGGCGGGCAGGCGGACGTCGTCGAAGTGCAGTTCGGAGGTCACCGAGGCGCGCAGGGACAGCTTCTTGTGGATGTTCCGCGCGGTGAAGCCGCGGGTGCCGCGGGGGAGCAGGAAGCCGCGGATGCCCTGCTCGGTGGTGGCCCACACCACGGCGACGTCCGCGACCGAGCCGTTGGTGATCCACATCTTCGCGCCGTTCAGGACCCAGTCGGTGCCGTCCTTGACCGCGTGCGTCTTCATGCTGGACGGGTCGGAGCCATGGTCGGGTTCGGTCAGCCCGAAGCAGCCGATCGCCTCGCCCGCCGCCATCCTGGGGAGCCACTCGTTCTTTTGCTCCTCAGAGCCGTACTTCCAGATCGGGAACATCGCCAGCGAGCCCTGCACCGAGACCAGGCTGCGCAGGCCAGAGTCTGCGGCCTCCATCTCCCGGCAGGTGACCCCGTAGGCGATCGGCCCCATCCCGGCGCAGCCGTAACCCTTCAGGTGCATCCCCAGCAGGCCCAGCCGGCCAAGCTCGGGGGCGAGTTCCTTGGGGAGCATCCCGGCCTCGAACCAGTCCGCGATGTTCGGCATGATCCGGTCGGCCGCGAACTTGCGGACGGTGTCGCGGACGAGTCGCTCCTCGTCACTGAGTTCGTCGTCGATCCGGAGCAGGTCAGTGCCGACAGGCTCGGCGGTGCGCGGCATGGGTGGATCCTCTCTGCTTGCCCTGCGGGCTTACCCTGCGGGCTCGCCCAGCGGCCAGCGTATTCGGAGCCGGTATGCCCGCATGGCCCGGGGATGGTCCCGTTCCGGCGGGTCGCAGGTCCCGTTTCGCGCAGCCGCGAACTGCGGAAAGATAATCTCATGAGGACCGTGAACGGCAGCAGGGTGCTGGTCCGTCCGAAGGACGGCCGCCTCATCGCGGGCGTGTGCGCGGGCGTCGCCAACTACCTGGGCGTAGATGCGAACATCGTCCGGCTTGTGCTGGCCGTGCTGACCATCTTCACCGCGGGCACCGGCGTGCTGGCCTACGCTGCCGCGTGGGCGCTGATCCCGGAAGAGGGGCACTCGACCTCGATCGCCGAGGACCTGATCGGCAAGAACCGGCAGCGCTGAGCGGGCGGAATGTGGCGGTGCCGGTCCGCCGCGACCGGCGTCTAGGCGCTAGCGTGTAGGCATAGCCCCGAAAGAGGGGGTCCGCTTTGCCGTAGGTGGCACTCGTCCCCTATGCTGAGTCGGTCCCCGACGGCGGGCGCCACGGGCAAGGCGGGCGAGACCGTCGAGCCCCCATCGTCTAGCGGCCTAGGACACCGCCCTTTCAAGGCGGCGGCGCGGGTTCGAATCCCGTTGGGGGTACTGCTGACGTAAAGTCAGCGAGGCACGGCAGTACAGCATGGTCCTGTAGAGCAGCTAGGAGTGCTCGCCACCCTGTCAAGGTGGAGGTCGCGGGTTCAAATCCCGTCAGGACCGCTCCGGTCGTCCCGGGCGTCAGTCGGCGTCTGAGTCGTCCCCGGTCAGGTAGCTCAGTTGGTACGAGCGTCCGCCTGAAAAGCGGAAGGTCGGCGGTTCGACCCCGCCCCTGACCACCCCTTCTGACCAGCGCAAACGTGGCCCTAGTGATCGTTTTCCGCTCGGCGTAGTCTCATTTCTAGTCTCGGTAAGCTGCCCATAATCATGTAGTGGCACGCGCATAACCGCAGATCATGGGCTCGTCGGGGGCAGGAAAGCTGCCGATCGTCGCGCGACCCAGATCAGCCAGCTATGCGACTTGGGCCGCCCCGCGTTTTCCGGACTACGGAATTGATGTTATTTCATGCTGCGGCCTGCCGGTCCAGGTACTCGTCGAGTGCCTCTTGCGGGGTCCGGTAGCCGATGGCTGAA
>JAJYTW010000106.1:13428-14254 GCA_021792855.1 Actinomycetes bacterium | reverse complement strand
CCAGCTCCGCCGGATCTCCTCCAGCTCGG
Organism: Actinomycetes bacterium; assembly: GCA_021792855.1. Taxonomy (GTDB): domain Bacteria; phylum Actinomycetota; class Actinomycetes; order Streptosporangiales; family Streptosporangiaceae; genus Chersky-822. Next base: position 14,225 of record JAJYTW010000106.1, on the reverse strand, counting down.
CCAGCGTGACGAGATCCAGGCCCCGAACGTAGTCCGGGCCGTTCTCCCGGATCCATGCCTGGGCTTCCAGCAGACGGCGCAGCCAGTCTTCGCGCGCCTCCTGCGTGTAGGGGCCGGGGATGGGCCGGTCGTGGAACAGCTGCACGCTGCCATTCATCCGCCGGAAGTCCCGCAGATGCCGGTCGTCAGCGATGTCCAGGGCGTTCCGCAGATCAAGGAGCGGCAGCATCCACTCCTTCTCCTCATCGTTCTGGATCATGGCCGACATGGACTTGTCCTGGTCGACGAGGGTGCACGTCCAGCACCCGAATCTGCTGTCACCGCAGCTCGGCGTGCTGGCATCCACGACCAGGGGGCACTCGCCGTCCGGGGACGCTCCCTGGTACATGGTCAGCAGTTCCTTATTCGAATAGCCCCAAGGGTTCGGGCGCTGCATGAGGAACGTCCACACGTCATCGTTGGACCAGTTCTCCAGCGGTGAGTACACCAGGCAGTTCGGCAGGGACTCGTTCGGGCTCAGCAGATCCCGGACCCGCCTCGACTCCAGCTCCGTCATCCGGTGGGACCGGCCGGAACTCTCAGCCTTGCGGGTGCCGAGGACGAGAATCGCCTCACCATGGGAGCGGACCATGTCCCGGATGAACGTGTTGGACGGCTTGATCTTGAGCCGCTCGGTGCACCACCGGAACTTGTGCCGGGGGGCAGGATAGCCGCGGCCGATCAGGTTGACCCAGAACGTGTCAGTCGTCGCCGGCGTCAGGCGGTGCGGGGCCAGGGGCAGGCCCTGCTCGCGCGCC
>JAJYTW010000106.1:0-13418 GCA_021792855.1 Actinomycetes bacterium | reverse complement strand
CGCGCCGCCTGCTCCATCACCTCCAGGGAGTGGGTCACCCAGGCAGCCACGACCGGGTTCTCGACCAGCGTGTCCGTGCTGATAACGTGCACCGGCTTGGTCCGCTGGTCGGCCGGCAGCCCGGCGAGCGCCAGCCAGACCACCTGCAGCACGGCCGTCGAGTCCTTGCCGCCGGAGTATCCGACGACCCACGGCACGCCATCGGCAAGGTAGAGCTGCTGGGTCTGCGTCACCAGCGCGTCCACTGTCGCGGCGAATCCGGCGCCGTCGAAGGCAGATCGGGTGCGGATCGGCAGGTTGCGGGTCACTTTTCTCCTCGCTGAAATGCTTCCTCGGCCCGCTGCTCGTCAGGAGGCAGGGGCATTCCAAGAGTGGTGCGGATCAGTGCGCTGGTCAGCAGGACGTTCCCGGCGTTCTTGGAGACTTTGCCGCCAATGGTCGCCCGGCCCTCCCAGGTCGACGCGCTGGACCGGTGCCAGTCGATCCTAGAGAGACGACGGAGCTTGCGTTCCCAGCTCCCCGGATCCTTCCGGGCCCGGAGCATGCTGTTGCCGACCTTGCCGAGCGCGTGCAGGACGATGCCGTGGCTGTGGATGAAGTCCCGTCGGATCTCTCCGGCGCTCACCTCCCGGTTGCGGACCTGATGCCATTCGGGGAACTGGTCCGCGACGATCTCCCAGTACTGGGCAGCGAGGTCGATGCGCTTCTCGGGCGAGTCCGGTTCGACCTCGTCCAGCAGCGCCTTGTTCGCGTTGTACAGCGCCGACAGCGTGAACAGTTTCCTCGAGCGGGTCGCGAGGTTGCTTGTCTCGGTGTTGGTCAGATCGCTGTAGAAACCCGAACGGAAGACCACGAGCCTGGTGATCGACGACATCGGATCACGGTGGTCATACAGCACGCTGATCGACCGGGCGGGCCTGATTGCATAGCGGTTCAGGTCGGCGAACATCTGCTGGCACCGATCCAGCCCGCTATCAAGGAAGAGGACGATCGCGATGCTCTCGTCGCCGAGGTCCGGATTCTCCGTCAGAGCCTGCTGAATGCCGGCCCGCCGATGCTGACCGTCGTTGATCACGAACTTCGCCGACATCGGGATCGTCAGCGCGCCCACACGCTCGCCCGGGCCATTCTCCTGGAAAGACTCGAACCGCACATCCGCATCGATCGAAGCGGTCAGGGCGCTGAACACATAGGACTTCGGGTTGTCCAGGATGTAGCGGGCGATCTCCGGAACACGGGCCTTGTTCAGCGTCCGCTGGGCGCGCATCTCCGGAAGCAGTTCCCCCTCGTCGAACAGGAAGAGCCGCGGGATCAGCCGCAGCGGGCACATCGTGACGTAGTACTCACGTCCCGCCTGGATCCCACGGATAGCAGGAAAGACGTACTCGTAGACCCCAGCTTGGCCTCTAGGCACTCCAGCCACCTGAGCTAACGAAGCGTCCGATCCGGCATCCGTGTTCGGATCGCAACTTCCGTACATGACCACGCGAGCCTCCAAACATGTGTCTGATGGTACGAGTAGCCTGCCGATCATGACCGTAGCGACACCCACTGACGCTCTGACATCTACGAGCCCAGGCCAGCCCGCACGCCCTGTCTACCTCGACTGCAACGCGACTACCCCTGTCGACCCGCAGGTCCTGCAAGAGGTCATGCGCTACATGGTCGAGGAGTACGGCAACGCAGGCAGCAGGACGCACACCTATGGCCAAGCCGCGAAGGAACGCGTCAACCTGGCACGCCAGCAAGTCGCTGAAGTTGTAGATGCCCGTCCCGACGAGGTGATCTTCACCAGCGGTGCCACGGAGAGCAACAATCTTGCCATCCTTGGCCTCGCCGCATATGGCGAGCAGACCGCCCGACGGCACATCATCAGCACTCAGATCGAGCACAAGGCCGTCCTCGAACCGCTCCAGGCACTCGCAGAGCGCGGATTCGAAGTAACCCTGCTCCCCCCCAACATCGGCGGATGGATCGAGCCCGAAATGGTCCGTAAGTCGCTGCGGCCTGACACTCTGCTTGTATCAGTCATGGGTGTAAACAATGAGACGGGTGTCATCCAACCTCTGGACGAGATCTCCGCTGAGATCGGGGATCACGATGCGTTTTTCCACGTTGACGGCGCACAGGCGTTCGGCAAGCTAATCGAGCCACTCCGTAAGAAGAGGATCGATATGCTTAGTATCTCAGGCCACAAGATTTATGCACCTAAGGGAGTGGGAGCGCTAGTTATCAGGAGGCGCGGCTACCGGCGAATCCCGCTCCAGCCTCTTCTATATGGTGGCGGGCAGGAACGCGGTCTTCGTCCCGGTACCCTTCCTGTTCATCTAATCGCGGGTATGGGAGAAGCGGCGACATCTGCCCTCCACAAGAACACTGAAAGAGCATCGCAAAGCGCGGACATCAGGCGACGGATCATCGCGGCCATAGCGCCCCTGGGTATTTCGTTTAACGGTGATCAGGAGCGAACTATTTCTCATGTGATCAACTTTTCCATCGCAGGCATCGACGGCGAAGCTGCCATTATTGCGCTGAAGGACATAGCGGCAATCTCCAACGGATCTGCCTGCACTTCTCATAAATATGAACCTAGCCACGTCCTTGCCGCGATGAATCTTCCGCCTGCCCAAATCGCAGGTGCGCTACGACTATCCTGGAGTCATCTGACACCCGCATTTGACTGCGGGGCGATCACAGCTAGGCTAAGCGAATTGAAGAACGAGAATATCACCGTGACCCAGACTGTATGATCTGGTACCTAATTATTGGCCATGTTCAGCACTCAGTGTTCGCATGCCCAGCACATAGACTCCCAAGCAACTCCGTCATTCCTCGGACCCATCGAACGGCGAAGGTGCAGTTATTCTGGCCAGGTATGTAGCAGCTTGGCGGTCAATCTCAGTGACCGGGTCGGCGTAGTGGCGCAGGGTCGTCGCACCACCTCCCCCATGTCCAAGCCTGGCCGCGGTATTACGCAGGTCGATTCCGCCGGCTAGCAGGCGACTGGCCGAGTAGTGACGCAGTGCCTTGACGTTCAGCTTCACGCCGACGGCATCAGCTACCTCGGCGACCTTCCTGGTCACCCAGTCCGGGTTCCACGGGCTCGCGGCCGCCGGGTCGTGGGAGAAGATGTACGCGTCCTCCGGAAGCTGGCTGCCGACGCTGGCCCGTGCCTCCGCGGCCGCTCGCCGGCGCTGGGCCAGGACCGCGACCGTGACGTCATCCAGCGCCAGGTAGCGGTCCTGATGGGTCTTGGTGTCCTTGCGGGCGCGGACGCCCGGCCGTACCAGGTAGCTGTAGGCGATGTGCACGACGCCCTTGTCCAGGTCCAGGTCGGCCCACTGCAGCGCGCACAACTCGCCGCGCCGCGCCCCCGTGGTCGCGGCCAGCCACAGGTACAGCGCCAGCAGTTCCAGGCCGCGCTCCCGCGCTACGGCGATCACCTTGGCAACCGCATCAGGGTCGGGCGAGGACGGGGCCCGGTAGCGGGACCTCGGCAGGCGGGCCGACGCGGCGGGGTTCCGCTCGATCCACTCCCACCGGATCGCGGTACTGAACGCCCCGGACAGGATCGCGTGGATCTGCCGGATCGTGGCCGCCGACATCGGCCGGCACACATGCCGCCGGCACCCGGACCGCGCGCAGTCATGACCAGCCGGCATCCGCCCGGCCCGTCCCGGCGGCGCGTCAACTGCAGGCTCGCCGAGCACCAGGGCGCCGCGGCCGTGGCGCATCCGGATCAGGCCCTCCTTGTCCAGGGTGAGCATGGCGTGCCGTACCGTCCCCGGCTCCAGCCCGTTCACCCGCGCCACCGCGGGCACCGACGGCAGGTCCCCGCCCGGGGCCAGATCCCCCGACCGGATCGCCGCCCGGATCTGATCCGCGACCTGCCTCCAGGCCGGGCGCAAACCGGGCCTGACGGTCAGCGGCGGGAACAGCACATGCTCGGAGAACGACCGGCCCGTGCACCGCACATCGCCGCACCGCCGCAGCCGCGCATAGAACGTGTCCAGCATCGGGCCGCGGACCTTCCGCAGCTCCACCCCGCCCAGCGCCGGACCGATCGTGCGCCGGATATACCCTTCGTAGGTGTGACGCGTCGAGACGTCCAGCTCCGCGACCTCCAGATACTGGACCAGCAGCTCGCCGACCGTCACCCGGCTGTCCGGCCGCTTCCCGTCGGCCGCCTGCTCCAGCAGACGGCCGAGAGCGATCTGCGCCTCCTGCTCGGTCCGCACCGTCTTCCGGTACCGCAGCCGGCGGCCCGTCAGGGGGTCCGTGCCAACATAGACATGCACCCGGTAGGACCCGCTCGGCAGTAACTCTATGTGACCATAACTGGACGATCCCATACTTCAACGCTAGCCCGGAAAACCGAGATGGTTCCACGAATGGTTCCACGACGACCCCCAACGGAGCGTCCAGCACCCGCGTTTCCGCAGTTCAGACTAGGTGGGGCGGCTGGGGATCGAACCCAGGACCGGCGGATTATGAGTCCGCTGCTCTAACCAGCTGAGCTACCGCCCCCTGCATCGGGGTGCACCCTATCGCAGACACCGCAGGCCTCCGTCGCAGCACCGCGCAGCAGGCACGCCCGCACCGACCGCGCTCGCATGGAACAGGCCCGCCCGCGGATCAGCTACCGCATAGTGAGTTGCATGGTCATCGCGTGCTCGACCAGCGAGATCAGCGCCTGTTTGGTGGACGCGCGACTACGGGCGTCGCACTGCACGACCGGGACGGCCGGGCCGAGCGACATCGCCTCGCGGACGTCCTCCATAGCGTGCGGGAAGTCGCCATGAAAACCATTGATCGCCACGATGAACGGGAGGTTCGCGGACTCGAAGTAGTCTACGGCGGGGAACGAGTCGGCCAGTCTCCGGGTGTCTACCAGCACCACGGCGCCGATCGCGCCCTGGATCAGGTCGTCCCACATGAACCAGAACCGGTGCTGGCCGGGCGTGCCGAACAGGTACAGCACGAGCCCCGCGTCCAGGGTGACCCGGCCGAAGTCCATTGCCACCGTGGTCGTGGTCTTGTCCGGAGTGTGCGACAGGTCGTCAACGCCATCGCTCACCGATGTCATCTGCGCCTCGGTGGTCAGTGGCGTGATCTCCGACACCGAGCCGACGAAGGTCGTCTTGCCCGCACCGAACCCGCCGGCGACCACGATCTTCACCGACGTCACCGCGGTGTCCGCCTCCGAGCCCGGCATGGCCCTAGAGCTTGCGAAGTCCACTAAGCACCCTTTCAAGAAGGCTGAGATCCGGCCGGCCCTGCCCGTGGTCCGCCTGGTGGACCCTGAGCAGCCCCTCCATCGCCATGTCACCAATCAGGACCCGCGCGACCCCGAGGGGCATCCGCAGCACGGCCGAGATCTCCGCGACCGATCGCCAGTCCCGGCAGTAGCCGAGAATCGACTGGCACTCCGGGCTCAGCACCGACAGATCCCTGGCACCATGGTGCGCGACCGACACCATTGCCTCGATCTGCAGCTGGTAGCTGGGCTTTGTCCGCCCCCTGGTTACCGCGTACGGCCGCACCAGCGACCTGGTCTGCTCCTCGGCGTCAAAGGCAGCCGCCAGCCCGCCCGGATCGAATCCGTCCGGCGGCAGCACACCGCCGTCGCGCGCCTCGAATGGCGGCGGCCGGTGATTGCCCGTGCTCAGCTCGGGCATGCCACCACCCGCCATCCACTCATCGTGGCGGGGTATCGACACCGCCCCCTCCTGTCATCAACCGCCGGCACCAGGCCAGCTCGGGGGGATGGGACCACGAACCTCGGGAGTCAGGGCACTGCCGACCCGCTCGACCATGAGCGCCATCTCGTAAGCGACCAGACCCATGTCGCAGTCGGCTGCCGCGAGCACGGCCAGGCTCGAGCCGTCGCTGATCGCCATCACGATCAACAGGCCGCGCTGCATCTCAACCACCGTCTGGGACACTGGCCCGCCTTCGAACACCCGCGATGCGCCCTGGGTCAGGCTGGTCAGGCCCGATGTCACGGCCGCGAGCTGATCGACCCGGTCGGCCGGGAAGCCTTGCGAGAATGCCATCGGCAGCCCGTCGGCGGAAACGACAATGGCATGCGCGACCGATGGGACCCGCTCGACAAAGTTCGTGACCAGCCAGTTCAGATCCTGTGCCGGACGGGTTAGCGGACTCACCAGTGCTCCTTCCTGTCGTGACGGACATTCGCCGCCGCGTCGCAGGAACCATTCTGCGACGATTGCCGCCCTTTTGGCGACCTCTGCCGAGTTCGGATAGCTAGCATCACCGTGGTCGCGCCCTCATGTCACTCCTCGCCAGCGCCATCATCGGCTCCGGACTGCCGTTCCCCGCTGCTCTCGGCCCTGGCCTGCCTGACCCCGCGCTGCAGGCTCGCGAACCGGTCCCGGGTCGCCGCCGCCGACCGGACCGGCGCTGCCGCCGCGGGTTCGGCGGCCGACCCGGGAATGAGATTGGCGCGCGGCACCCGCCGCGGCAAGCCGGCGACCGTGGTTCCGGCCGATGCTGGCACCACCGCGGCGGCCGCGGCCCGCCAGCCCTCGTCGCCAGGCGATGACCAGCCTGGCTCGGAACCGGCACCGGGGACCTGAGCTGGCGCCTGGACGCCCTGACTCAGAGCCTGGACGCCGTTGCCCGGCCCGACCGGCGGCTCGGCCGGCGGCCGGCCGCGACGGAACCAGTCCGACTCCACGGCCTCGAAGATCGGCAGCCGGTTCGCCTCAGCCAGCGACACGGCGGGGGGAACGATCACGTCGCCGCCCGAGGTGGGGCGAGCCCGGAACGTGCCACCTAGTCCCCCGAGCCCGTCAACCGGCGCGCCGACCATGGCGCGAGACTGGCTGTCCGGCGCGCCCGGCTGAGCGGCGGCGGACTGGCCCGCACCGGACTGGCCCGCACTCGTCTGGCCCGCGACGGGCGACTGCGGCAGGAACCCGGCCCCGGCGGCATCGCCACTCTCGCCGAACCGGGCAGCCGCGGTGGACCCGGCCGGGTCGAACAGGCTCGGCCGGGCCGGTCCGGGAGTTCCGGCGAAGCCGGGAGTTCCGGGTCCAGGCTCACCGGCCCCTGCGGACGCCGACCCGGCACGACCAGGAACCGGCCGCCTGGGCAGGCCCGGCACGCCGGACTCGGGCTGCCCGGCCTGCGGCTGGATCGCCGGGTACTGCCCGGCCTGCGGCTGGATTGCCGGGTACTGGAAGTCCTGCCTTACCGCCGACTGCTCGATCGTGGGCGGATCGTCGCGCCAGGGCTGACGCCGCCAGGCGGGCGTCTGGCTGGGATCGAAGACCGGAATCGCATCGGTCGACATGCCCGGCGGACCGTCGGCGAAGCCTGGCTGATACCCGCCATGTCCTCCGTCGCTACCCGCGTCAATCGCCGGGATCGGCCCGGTGGCCGCTATCCCGAAGTGTCCCGGGTGCAGTCCAGCGCCCGGAATCCGGTGCGGGCCGAGGGCGCCGCGGCCATTCTGATACTCCGCCGCCAGAGTTCCGAATCCACCTGGCACGGCGGCCCCGGACGCCGCGGCATAGTCGCCCGCCCAGTCGCCCGGCCAGTCGCCAGCGGCGGACGTAACCGCCGCTGCGGACTCGATCGCCGGCCTCGTGCCCGGCTCGCCGAACGCGGACCCCGTAGCGGGGCTCCGAACCGGATCGTCGCCCACGATCACGTCATCGGGCAGCCAGACCAACGCGGTCAGGCCAGCCTCATCGGCCGGCCGCAGCCGTACCCGGATGCCGTGCCTGGCCGCGAGCCGCGCGACCACGAACAGGCCCATCCGCCGGGACACCGCGACGTCGACTACTGGCGGATTGTCCAGCCGCCAGTTAGCGTGCGCCATCTCATCACTGGCCATCCCGACGCCCTGGTCGGTGATGTCGAGCAGCACTCCCCCGCTGGACAGCACATGCCCGGAGACCGCCACCGGCGTGTCCGATGAAGAGAACGACGTGGCGTTCTCGACCAGTTCGGCGATCAGGTGCACGACGTCGTTCACGACCGGGCCGCGAACCGAGATGCCGGGCTGCACGTTGAGCGTGACCCGCTCGTACTGCTCGATCTCGGAGATCGCCGCCCGGAGCACATCGACCAGCGACACCGGCTGGCTCCACCGGCGCGACGAGTCATGACCCGCGAGCACCAGCAGGTTCTCCGAGTTCCGCCGCATCCGGGTGGCGAGGTGGTCAAGCTGGAACAGGCTGCCCAGCCGTTCCGGTTCCTGCTCTCCCTGCTCTAGCTCGTCGATCAGCCGGATCTGCCGTTCGACCAGGGACTGGCTGCGCCGGGACAGGTTGACGAACATCGCGTTCACGTTGCCGCGCAGCGCCGCCTCGTTGGCCGCCAGTCGCAGCGCCTCCCGGTGGACCTGGTCGAACGCCCGCGCGACCTCGCCGATCTCGTCGGAGGAGTCCACGTCGATCGGGTCGACGTCGATCGGGATGTCCTCCCCGCTGCTCTCACTCATCCGGCGGACCGTCTCGGGCAGCCGGATCCCGGCCACCTCGAGCGCGCCCGCGCGCAGTCGCTGCAGCGGCCGCACCAGCGACCGGCCGATCACGACGGTCAGCAGCAGCGACAGCAGCAACAGCAGCAGCACCGCGGCGCCGACCACCACCGCGGAGATGATCGCGTTCTGGCGCAACTGCGTGGCCCGGGCGAGCGCGGACTGGACCAGTTCCTGCTCGAACAGGTGCACCTGGCTGATGGTCTCGCTGGCGGCGCCGAACCAGTCCTGGGCGACGATCGGGGCCCCGGAGAAGGACGAGTGGGTCTGACCGTAGGCGATCACAATCTGCCGGTCGGAGTTGAACGTGCCCTGCAGCGACCCGGACATCGCCGAGCTGAACTGGTTCTGCTGCTGGACCGTGGCGAAGTTACGGAACTCGCTGTAGTCGGCGTCATAGCGCAGCACCGAACCGGTCAGCAGGGTCTCCATCCCGGGTGCGTACTGGCCCGCCGTGAGCGCGTACATCACGATCGCGCGCTGGATCGAGTACTCGTTCTCGACCCGGGCGATCTGGCCGAACGCCCGGGCGGTCGAGGCCAGCTGGGAGTTGCTGCTGCTCAGGGCCACCTGGTCGTCGAGGCCGAACAGCGCGTTGATGATGTTGGAGTAGTCGTTGATCACCGTCAGCGGCGGAAGGTCGGTGTGCAGCGCGGCGGCGCGCAAGCTGTTGAGGCTGGCAAGTTCCAGCGACACCGAGCGCGCCGCTAGGGTCACCGCGGCCGGATAGCCCGAGCTCAGCACCCCCAGGCCCGCGCGGACCTGGGCGACCTTCGCGTTGGTCTCGGCGTACTGCAGCTTCACCAGGCTGAGGGCGTTCTGCCCGGCACTCGGGTGGCCTGCCAGCACGGCGGCCCGTCCGCTGGTGCTGCCGCCCGCGATGTAACTGACCGTGTAGTCGCGCTCGGCCTCAAGCTGGTAGGCGACTCCGGTGAGCCGCGAGCTCAGCGAGGCAAGCTGAGCGACGCGCTGATAGGCCACTGCGCTCTGCCAGGAGGCCACGATGCTTGACCCGCCGAGCACGACCGCGGCGATGGTCGGGATCGCGATCAGCGCCATTAGCCGGGACCGCACTCGCCAGTTGCGCAGCGAGCGGAGCACGCCGCCGGACGGCGTCGGCTGGCCGGCGGCCCCGATCGGCAGCCGGGCGCCCCCCGGCGGGGCGGCATCACCCAGCGGCGCACCGCCGGACGGCGGGCCGCCCGACGGCAGGCCGCCATTCGCCGCCGGCTGGCCGTTAGCCAGGGCTGGCTGGCCGCCGTTCGCCGTCGGCTGGCCACCGGCCCGAGCCGGCTGACCGCCGGGACTGGCAGGCTGACCGGGCGACCCGGACTGCGTCTGCGGGCCGGACTCGGCTGCCTGGGCCTTCTTCTTTCTGGCAGGCACGGTCGGTGCTCCCCTTACCTGGCTGCCACGAGGCGACGACCGCTCCGGGCCACCAGACCTGGCATGACCGACACCTCCCGGGAAGTCGACGCTGCGCACGACGGACTCCACGTAGTCAGACGCTGCGTAGTCAAGGGCGACTCTATCTGCGGATCATGTGACATGCAGCTATATCAGCTCCTATCCGATACGCCGCAGTCATGCGATCTTCGCCCTGCAGGCCAGCCTCATTAGGGTACTCTCTGCCCCATCGTCCGTGTTCCGAAAACTGTCCGCATCACAGGTGATATGTAACCCCAGGTAGCGGCAGGAGCCACACGGAACTCATGGTCAGGTTCACCCGAACCTGGGCGAGGAGGGTCATGAGGCTTTCGGCCGCCGCACTGCGGCGACGACCATTCGGACCGGTCACCGGCCGGCCGGGCCGCCGGTCCCGGCGCCTGGCCGCGCTGAGCGGAGTCGCGGCCGCGGCCCTGATCGCCGGATGCGGGCCGGCCAGCAGCGCCGCGTCGCCCGGTCACGGTCAGGTGGTCACGGTGGCGGCCGTTCCCGGAATTGACAACGCGACCCTGTACCTGGCCAGGCACAATGGCTACTTCAATCAGGCCGGCCTGACCGTTAAGATCGTGCGCTACCCGACCGTGGCCGCGGCGATCTCCGCCGTCAACAAGGGCGCCGCGGACATCGCCGCCGCCGACTACGGCAGCATCTTCTCCCGGCAGGCCAACTCGAGCGGGTACCGGTACAAGATCATCGCTGACGCGTACGACGCGGCCTCCGGCGTGATCCAGATCATGACCATGCCGAACTCGCCCATCACCAGCCCAGCGGGCCTGGCGAACAAGGTCATCGCGATGCCGAACACCGAACTGGTCAGCGCCCCGCAGAGCGCGCCGAACAGCCTCGCACTCGCCGCTGCCACCTCGGTGCTGCAGAGCTACAACGTCAACCTCACCGGGATCACCTGGACGCCGATGTCCCCGCAGCAGGAGGTCAACGCGCTGGTTCAGGGCAAGGTGGCGGCGATCCTGGCCACCGAGCCGGCGATCTACCTGGCCCAGGAGAAGGGTGCGATCGAACTGGTCGACGCGGCCAGTGGCCCGACCTCCGGCCTGCCACTGGCCGGCTATTTCACCACGGACTCCTGGGCCCGGCGCAACGACTCGACCGTGCTCGCGTTCCGGTCCGCGATCGAGCAGGCCGCGGCGAGCGCCGCGATGCCCGGGCCGGTGCAGGCCGTGCTCCCGACGTACACCGGCGCGACCGCGCAGGAGGCCGCGCTGGCCACGATCGGCAATTACCCGCTGTCCACCATCGCGGCCAGCGTGCAGCGAACCGCGGACCTGATGGACACCGAGGGGATGATCCGGCACCGGCTCAACGTCGCCGCCATGATCGTCAGCAGTCGGTCCTGAACGCGGCCCGGACTGGCAGTCCGGACCGCCGGACCGGGCCGGGCTCAGCGCGCGGGCCGGCCCAGCCCAAGCTCCCGGGCGATCAGCATGCGCTGGACCTCCGAGGTCCCCTCGCCGATCTCCAGCACCTTCGCGTCCCGGTAGAACCTGGCCACCGGGAACTCGTTCATGTACCCGTAGCCGCCGAACACCTGGGTCGCGTCCCTGGCGTTCGCCATCGCGGCCTCGCCGGCGGTCAGCTTGGCGATCGCGGCCTGCTTCTTCACCGGCTCGCCGGCGACCAGCCTCGCGGCCGCGTCGTACCAGGCCAGCCTGGCCGTAGCGGCCCGCGCCTCCATGTCGGCGATCTTGAACTGGATCGCCTGGTAATGCCCGATCGCGTGGCCGAACGCCGACCGCTCCCCCGCGTACCTGACGCACTCGTCCACGCAGCCCTGCGCCAGGCCGGCCGCGAGCGCCGCGATCGCCACCCGGCCCTCGTCCAGGATCCGCAGGAACTGGGCGTAACCGCGCCCCCGCTCGCCGAGCAGGTTCGCCGCCGGAACCCGGCAGTCGCTGAACGACAGTTCCCTGGTGTCCGAGGCACACCAGCCGACCTTGGAGTACTCCGGCCCGACGGTCAGGCCGGGGGTCCCCGACGGCACGATGATCGCCGAGATCTCCGGCCGGTCATCGGACCGGCCGGTGATCGCGAGCGCGGTCACCAGCGACGTGATCGCGGTCCCCGAGTTCGTGATGAACGACTTGCTCCCGTTGATCACCCACGAGCCGTCGTCAAGGCTGGCCGTGGTCCGCATCCCGCCGGGAATGTCGGACCCGCCGCCCGGCTCGGTCAGGCCGAACGCCGCAAGCCGCTCCCCCCGGCACAGCGGCGGCAGCCAGCGTTCCCGCTGCTCCGCCGTTCCGAACAGGTAGATCGGCATGGCGCCGAGGGCCACGCCCGCCTCCAGGGTGATCGCCACCGAGGAGTCGACCCTGGCGAGCTCGTGCAGGGCCAGGCAGAAGGCGAAGAAGTCGCCGCCCATGCCGCCGTGCTCCTCGGGGAACGGGAGCCCGAAGAGACCGAGTTTCCCCATCTCCGTGACAAGTTCGTAAGGAAACTCGCCGCGCTGGTAGAACTCGCCGATCACCGGCGTCACGGCCTGCCGGGCGAAATCACGCACGGTCCGGCGCAGAGCCTCATGCTCATCATCGAGACTGAAGCCGATCACACCAGATGATGTTACCGGCTACCGCACCGCCGGGCACTAGGCTAAAGCCAAGGTGCGGGATAGGACATATCTCGTGCCAACCGACGCGCTGCCCGGCATAGCCTAGGTATCCGTCATCGGCATGGACAAGCCAAGGGAACTCGCTCGCGGGTCGCGACGGTCCAAGGCACGCGGGACTCACGACCCGGTATCGCAAGGATGGTGATGAGATGGCGACCCTGACCTGTCCCAACTGCGCGGCACAGGTCGGCAGCGACGACCTGATCTGCTTCACGTGCGGCGCCAACCTGCCCAGGCTCCAGGCGGCCGAGGAGGACTCGCCGCTGGCGGTCACCGCCGCGCAGAAGACGGTCTCGGCCGAACGGGCCGCGCGCGGCATCTCCGACACGGTGCTGCGGATCTCGTTCCCGGCGGGCAACGTCGAGGTCCCGGCCGGGACGTCGGTCATCCTCGGCCGCGATCCGGCCGAGTCCCTGGTCGCCGCTGCCTTCGCGGGCAGCGAGAACGTCTCGCGGCGGCACGCGGTGATCACCGTCGACGACGCGGGCCGGGCCACCATCAGGGACGAGAACTCCACCAACGGCACGTTCGTCAACGGCGACCGGTTGCTGCCGGGCACCGAGGTCAGGATCGTCGACGGCGACACGATCAGGCTGGCCGCCGACGTGACCGGCCAGGTCGTCATCCCGCGCCAGCAGTCCAACGCCGCCCACCTGAACTAGCCGCCGCCAGGCCGCGCCTCGGTCCGGGCCGCGCCTCGGACCGGGCCGGGGCCGCCCGGGGCCGCGCCTCGGACCGGGGCCGCCCGGGGCCGCCCGGGTCGATGCGGGCAAGTTACGGGGCCGCGAACCAGGGCGGGGCGAACCCGCGCTGCCCGGCCCGGCCAGCCATGAA
>JAJYTW010000105.1 GCA_021792855.1 Actinomycetes bacterium | reverse complement strand
GCCCTCTCGGCTGGGATCTCCCGGTGTGTCGCAACTCCGATTATCCCAGGTCAGAGGGCCTCTTCATGCCCGAACTGACCAATAAAACCTAAATGGCTACACAGTTCGACGGTGGATCCAGGCTCAGGGTCATTGTGTAGCTCTGGGGAATTGTTCGATCGCACTCTGTTATGAACCGTGGTCCGCCGGGAATATCGTGGCAGTTGGGGAAGGGGGAAACCGACGTGGCTCAGAAGGTCTCAGTCACATTTGCGTGTGACTACGACTCCAAGGAAATTCCCAGCGGCGAGGAGCACCTTACTCGTTCGTTCAGCCTGGATGGCCGGGACTATGAGATCGACCTGTGCGAGAAGCACAGCCAGAAGTTCGACGAGGTTATGAAGCGCTTCTCTGAGCGGGCCAGGAAGGTCTCGGGCAGAGTGGGCAAGGCCAAGCGGCGCACTACGGCACATCGCCGGCGCAGCGCGGAAATCCGGGCCTGGGCAAAGCGCTCGGGCATGGAGGTCAGCGATCGCGGCCGCATTCCTTCGCAGGTGATTCAGAAGTACGAGGCGAATCACTAGCCGGATCGCAGCGGAATCATCGCGGGCTGTCGGTGTGGCCGTCCCTGTCGGGACGGCCACACCGCTGTTTTACGGCTTTACCGGCGCTGGGGTATTCACCGGTCCCGATTTTCCGGTCGGCCGGGGGCGGCGGGATGCCGGGGCGGGACCGGATCGATCCGGCGATATGGCTCGCCCGGGGCGGGCCGGGGGTCGGCCGCACCGCGATTGGGCCACAGGGCGATGGCTCGCTCGGCCATCGCGGTAATCGTCAGGGCTGGGTTCACGCCGAGATTGGCCGACACGGCGGCGCCGCCGAGCACGTGCAGTCCGGGATGGCCGTGTACCCGGTGGTAGCCGTCGATGACGCCGTCGTGGGCGGTCGCGCCGATCGCGCAGCCTCCGATCAGGTGCGCGGTGGCCGGGATGTCGAACAGGTCGAGCCAGCTTCCGGCGGCCATGCCGCCGATCTCGTCCGCCAGGGCGCGCGCGACCTCGTGTCCCTGGGGTATCCAGGTCGGGTTCGGCTCGCCGTAGCCTGGGCCGGCCTGTAGTCGCCAGCCGAGCGCTCCGTGGCGGGCGGTTACCGTGATCGAGTTGTCGCGACTCTGCATGACCAGCGCGATGATCGTGCGCTGGGACCAGTGCCGGAGATTGGCCAGCCTGGCCAGCAACCCCGGACTGGCGGCCACGGTCCTGGCGAAGGCAGCCCAGCGGGCCCGGCCGCCGCCGTCCACCAGGATCGTGCGGAGCAGGCCCATGGCGTTGGAGCCCCGGCCGTACCTGGTGGCCTCGACGTGGGTGTGGTCGTCAGGGTGGAACGAGGAGGTGATCGCCACCCCGGCGGAGTAGTCCGGGCCAGCCAGGCCGGGGCGCTCCGCGCCCAGGATCGCTTCGGAGTTGGTCCGGGTCGCGGCGCCGAGCCGGTCCGAGAGCCGCGGCAGTCGCCCGGTGGCGCGCATCCGGAGCAGCAGGCGCAGCGTCCCGTAGGTGCCGGCCGCCACGATCACCTGCCGGGCGGTGACCTGACGGGCCGGCCGGGGCACCGGCCCAGGTCGGGTGATGGTGAGCAGGTAGCCGTCGGACCGTGGCTCGACGGCGCGGACCGCGCTCCGGGGCAGGATCCGCGCGCCCGCCCGCTCGGCCAGGTAGAGGTAGTTCTCGGTGAGCATGTTCTTGGCCCCGTGCCGGCAGCCGGTCATGCACGACCCGCATTGCAGGCAGCCGGCCCGGTCCGGCCCGGCACCGCCGAAGTACGGGTCGGCTACCCGTCGGCCGGGCGCGGCCGTGAAGCAGACCCCGACCGGCGTGAGCCGGAACGCCCAGGGGCGGCCCATTCGCTCGGCGACGGCGCGCAGCGCCCGGTCTGCGGCGGTCAGTACCGGAACCGGTCGGACGCCGAGCATTTGCTCGGCCCGCTCGTAGTGTGGCGTTAGCTCAGCGCGCCAGTCGGTCAGGTGGCCCCACTGAGGGTCGGTGAAGAACTCGGCCGGCGGGCGGTAGAGGGTGTTGGCGTAGTTGAGCGATCCGCCGCCGACGCCTGATCCGGCCAGCACGAGCACCCGGGAGCCCCGTTCGCCGCGCAACAGGTGGATGCGCTGGATCCCGGTCAGCCCGATGGCGGGCGCCCACAGGTACCGGCGCAGCCGCCAGGACGTGCGCGGGAGCGCGCGGTGGCGGCGGTCCGGCGCGGACTCGGCCGGGTCGTCGAAGCGGCGCCCCGCCTCGAGCACGGCGACCCGGTAGCCCTTCTCGGTGAGCCGGAGGGCCGCGACGCTGCCGCCGAAGCCGGAGCCGATCACCGCCACGTCGTAATCGAAGCTGTCCATCGCACGCCCAGGCTATGGCCGGGGGAGTATCGCCGGCGAGGGCCAAACAGCCTGGTCCCGGCGCCGCGCATGGGCGGTGCCGGGACCAGGGCTGGTTCGGGGAGACCCGGCCGACTAGGCGCCCAGGTCGAACAGCGGCTTGCCGACCGGCAGCACCGGCTTGCCCTTCATGCCGCCGATCACGCCGGCCGCCGAGGTGTACCAGGCGACCAGTGCGGTCAGCACGCCCACGTAGCCGCCGACCTTGGTGATCGAGGCGTTCCCGGCGAAGCCGCCGATGAACAGGATGACCTCGGTCGCCTCAAGGGTGAGGAAGACCATGAACACGGCCGTGTTGACCTGCGTGCTCCAGAACAGCATGTAGGTGTTGAAGATCGCGAACGCGAGCAGGATCCAGGCGATGTCCTTGCCGCCCTTGGCGCCGGCGGTCGGCGCGACAAGCAGAGCCCACAGGCCGAGGCCGATCCAGAAGCCGCCGTAGGTGGAGAACGCGGTGGACCCGAACACGTTCTTGTTCTTGAACTCCCACATTCCGGCAAGAAGCTGACACAGTCCGCCATAAGCGAAGGCGTAACCCAGCCAGGCGTTTCCGGTCGCGCTTCCCATCCAGCCGGCATTCGCTGCCGACAGCAGGAACGTGGTCAGCGCGAACGCGCCGAGGCCGAGTGGCGCCGGATCCGCGATGGCGGGCGCCGCCATCACCGGCGCTTCGTTTGGAGTACTCACGTACATCCTCCTCAGGAGGTTTGCGCCACTCCGGTAGCTACCAACTCAGTTCGGAGTGGCATCAGCGAAACTACTCGGAATAGAACACAAGCAAGGTCGCGGACCATGAAGGTCACAACGACCACAGGCCGGCTCATAGAGGAGCGAAGCTCCTTAGAATGGGCATTGCCATGCAAAGGCCTGACACCATCGCAACAGTGCCGTTTGCCCATATTTCCGGCCTTCTTTCTTCCACCCGGTGTGCACACCAGGCTCACACGGAAGATCTTGCTCTGAGAGTAACTCTGGTTCGCCGTTTGCGGGAGTACCTAGATTGACCCGAATGCGGTGCGGTCATCCAGCCGGTCTCGGTGATCGCCCGTTACCACCGCAAAACCGATATAGCAAGCACCGGAATTTGAACAACTCATAACCAGCCAGAAAGCGCGATAACGCGCGTGTGACGCCATGCTCACCATGCGCGGCCGCCGGATCTGTCCCGGCCGCTGCCGGGTTAGTGTGAGGCGTGTCGGCCAAGCTGCGGCGGTACCTGGGCGGCCGCAGCCCGGTCGATCAGGAACAGGGTCTGCTGCCGGCCCTGCGCCCCGGCGGCCGGCACCTGAACCGGGCCCGCGCCGGACAGAGCAAGCCGGACCGCGTCGGCCTTCTCCCGGCCCGAGGCGAGCACCCAGACGTCGTCCGCGCACCGGATCGCCGGCAGCGTGAGCGAGAGCCTGGTCGGCGGCGGCTTGGGTGCTCCCCGGACCGCGACGACGGTGCGGTCCTGCTCGTACAGCGCGGGCAGGCCGGGGAACAGCGAGGCAATGTGGGCGTCCGGGCCGATGCCGAGCAGCAGCACGTCAAACGCCGGAACGCCGCGGCGATCCTGCGGTTGCGCGACCGCCCGCAGGTCCGCCGCGTACCGCTCGGCGGCCGCCTCCGGGTCGGGACCGTCCGGTCCGTCCGGACCGGGCATCGGGTGCACGCTGGCCGGCCGCACGTCCACGTGGTCGAGCAGTGCCGTGCGGGCGCCGGTCTCGTTCCGCTCCGGGTGGCCGGCTGGCAGGAACCGCTCGTCGCCCCACCAGATCTCGATCCGGCGCCAGTCCACCGCGTCCCTGGCGGGCGCGGCGGCAAGCTCGGCGAGCACCCTGGTGCCGATCCCGCCCCCGGTCAGGACCAGGCTGGCACGTCCCTTGGCGGCGACGGCATCGACCAGCCTGGTGACCAGCCGGGCCGCGACCGCCTTGGCCAGCAGGTCGCCGTCGTGATGAATGAGAATCTGCGGAACGCTGATGGCGCTACTCCTCTCCGGATGCGGCGGCGAGCGCCTCGGGCTGGCCGGTCCCGGCGCCGGCCGCGAGCAGCGCCAGCACCTCGCCATAGACCTCGTCGGGGTCCAGCCTGCGCAGCTCCTCGGCCATCAGCTCGGCGGTGTCCCTGCGGTGCAGGCCGACATGCCGGTCCGGCTCGCCGGGGCGGACCAGGATGGCGTTGCGGCCGTCGGGCCTGATGATCGCAATGTCGCCGTCGGCGGTCGCGATGGTCACCGCGGTGACGCCAGGACCGGCGGAGATCACCCGCCGCACCGGCACGCCGAGCCGGCCGACTAGCCAGGCCGCGATCAGCTCCGCACTCGGGTTGCCGTCCTCGGCGCTGACCTCGGCGGCCAGGATCTCGCCGTGCGGCCGGTCAAGCGACGCGGCGAGCAGCGAGCGCCAGCCGGTGGTGCGCGCCCAGGCCAGGTCGGTGTCACCGGGCCGGTAGCTGGCCGCGAGCCTGGTCAGGGTGGCCAGCGGTCGCTCGCAGGCGGCCGCGTCGGTGATCCGCCGCTGGGCGAGCACGCCGAGCGGGTCGGTGGCCGGCGCGGCCGGGGCAGCGGTCGGCCACCACACCACCACCGGGGTGTCGGACACCAGCAGCGGCGCGACCACGGAGTCCGCGTGCTCGCTCAGTTCCCCGTACATCCGCAGCACCACGGTCTGGCCAGGGGCGTCCTCGCCGACCGTGATCTCGGCGTTCAGCCGGGGAACCGAGTGGGTGTCCCGCGCGATCACGCCGAGCACCCGGCAGGGGTGCTCGCGACCCGCCTGGCTGGCCGCCCGGACCGCGTCGTACTGCGCTGACTCGTCGGTCATGATGATCAGGTTGAGCACCACGCCGGTGGTCAGCCCGCCAAGCTGCTGGCTGGACCGCATCAGCTCGGTGCGCACGTCGCTGGTGCTGGTGTCGGTCAGGACCTTGCGCACCGGATGCCTCCCTCGCTCACTGGCTACAGCCGTCGCCAGGACCGGCCGTCGCGGGTCATCAGCGCCTCGGCGCCCGCCGGGCCGCTCGATCCCGCCGGGTACTGCTCGGGCCGGCCGCCGGCCGCCCAGAACTCCTCGATCGGGTCGAGGATCTTCCAGGACACCTCGACCTCCTCGTGCCGGGGGAATAGCGGCGGGTCGCCGACCAGAACGTCGAGCAGCAGCCGCTCGTAGGCCTCCGGGCTGGCCTCGGTGAAGGACTCGCCGTAGGCGAAGTCCATGTTCACGTCCCTGACCTCCATCGCGGAGCCTGGCACCTTGGAGCCGAATCGCATCGTCACGCCCTCGTCCGGCTGGACCCGGATGACCAGCGCGTTCTGGCCGAGTTCCCGCGCGTCGGTGGCGTTGAACGGCAGATGCGGCGCGCGCTGGAAGATCACCGCGATCTCGGTCATCCTGGTCGTCAGGCGCTTGCCGGTGCGCAGGTAGAACGGGACCCCGGCCCACCGCCGGGTATCGACGCCAAGCTTGATGGCCGCGTAGGTCTCGGTCACCGAGTCGGGGGAGATGCCGTCCTCGGCCAGGAAGCCGCGGACCGGCTTGCCGCCCTGCCACCCCGCCGCGTACTGGCCTCGGGCGGTCCCGGTGGCCAGGTTGTCCGGGATCTGCACGGCGGACAGGGCCTTCTGCTTCTCGGCCCGCAGCGCGTCGGCATCGAACGACACCGGCTCCTCCATCGCGGTCAGCGCGAGCAACTGGAGCAGGTGGTTCTGGATCACGTCCCGGGCCGCGCCGATCCCGTCGTAGTATCCGGCGCGCCCGTTGATGCCGATGTCCTCGGCCATCGTGATCTGGACATGATCGACGTAGCGCCGGTTCCAGACCGGCTCGAACAGCGTGTTGGCGAACCGCAGCGCCAGCAGGTTCTGGACCGTCTCCTTGCCCAGATAGTGGTCGATCCGGAAGACCGAGTGGGTCGGGAACACGGCGCCGAGCATGTCGTTCAGTTCCCTGGCGCTGGCCAGGTCATGCCCGAACGGCTTCTCGATCACCACCCGGTGCCAGCCTGGCGCCCCGGGACCGCCGTGCAGCCCGGACCGCTCAAGCTGGCTGACCACGACCGGGAACTGGCTGGGCGGCACGGACAGATAGAAGGCCCGGTTGCCGCCGGTGCCGCGCTCGGCGTCCAGCTTGGCCACCGTCTCGGCCAGCCGGTCGAAGGCGGCAGGATCGGAGAAGTCCCCGGTGACGAACCGGACGCCCTCGCTGAGCTGGGCCCAGACCTCCTCGCGGAACGGCGTCCTGGCGTACTGCCGGACCGCCTCGTGCGTCTCGCGGGCGAAGTCCTCGTCGGCCCATTCCCGGCGGGCGAAGCCCACCAGCGAGAAGCCGGGCGGCAGCAGTCCCCGGTTGGCCAGGTCGTAGATCGCGGGCAGCAGCTTCTTCCTGGCCAGGTCGCCGGTGACGCCGAACATGACCAGCACGCTCGGCTCGGCGACCCGCGGGATCCGCCGATCGCGGGGATCGCGGAGCGGATTGCTCATCGTCCGTCGGCCGGCTTCCCGTCGCTGGCCATCTGGTCACCGATCGTGGTCAGCAGTTCGTGCCAGGAGTCGGCGAACTTGGTGACGCCCTCCTCCTCGAGCACCGCGACCACGTCGGCGTAGCTGACGCCGAGCGCCTCCAGATCGGCGAAGACCTTCCTGGCGGCGTCGTAGGTGCCGGCGATCGTGTTGCCGCGCAGCACGCCGTGGTCCGCCATCGCCCGCAGGGTGCCCTCCGGCATGGTGTTCACCGTGTGCGGGGCGACCAGGTCGGTCACGTACATGGTGTCCGGGTAGGCGGGATCCTTGGTGCTGGTGGAGGCCCACAGCGGCCGCTGCACCCGGGCCCCGCGGTCGCTCAGCGCCTGCCAGCGCGGCCCGGCGAACTTCTGTTCGAACAACTCATAGGCGAGCCTGGCGTTGGCGATCGCGGCCTGGCCGCGCAGGGCCCGGGCCGCGTCGGTGCCGATCGCGTCCAGTCGCCGGTCAACCTCGGTGTCCACCCGGCTGACGAAGAACGAGGCGACCGATGCGATGCCGGACAGATCGGCCCGGTCGGACTTCTCCAGGCCGGCCAGATAGGCCTCGATGACCTGCTCGTACCGGTCAAGCGCGAAGATCAGCGTGACGTTGACGCTGATCCCCTCGGCCAGGCAGGTGGTGATCGCGGGCAGTCCCTGCACCGTCGCCGGGATCTTGATGAACAGGTTCGGCCGGTCCACCATCCACCACAGCGCCCTGGCCTCGGCGATGGTCTTGGCCGTGTCCCTGGCGATCCGGGGGTCAACCTCGATAGACACCCGGCCGTCCACGCCGTTGGAGGCGTCGAACACCGGGCGCAGGACGTCGCAGGCCCAGCGGATGTCATACGTGGTCAGTGCCCTCGCGGCCTCGTCCACGCCGACGCCGCGGACGGCGAGGTCGGCGATCTGGTCGTCGTAGGCGGCGCCCTTGGCCATGGCGTGCGAGAAGATCGTCGGGTTGGAGGTGACGCCGCGGACGTGCCAGGCGGCGACCAGGTCCGCCAGATTGCCCGTGGCGAGCCGGTCCCTGCTGATGTCATCGAGCCAGATCGCGACGTCCTCGGCGGTCAGCCGGGTGAGCACATCGGTGGTTTCCTGCTGTGCGGTCATCACTGTCCCTTCCCCGCAGTGCATCGGTCGCGGACACGCGGCCGCCCCGGAGCCGACCTTCCCGGCCGGGCCCGGGGCGGCCGCGCCCGCTAGCTGCCCGCCGGGCCGGATGCGGCCCGGCGCAGACTGGTGCGCGCCGCCTCGGCGACCCGCTCGGGTGTCAGCCCGAACTCGGCGTAGAGCGTCTCGTAGGCGGCCGAGGCCCCAAAGTGCTCAAGGCTGACGATCTCCCCGGCATTCCCGGCGATCTCCCGCCAGCCGAAGCCGACGCCCGCCTCGACCGTCACCCGGGCGGTCACCGACGGCGGCAGCACCTCGTCCCGATAGGCCTGGTCCTGCTCGGCGAACCACTCCAGGCAGGGCATCGAGACCACCCGCGCGGCGATCCCGTCCCTGGCTAGCTGCTCCCTGGCGGTCAGCGCGATGTGCACCTCGCTGCCGGTGCCGACCAGGATGACCTGGGGCGCCCCGCCGGCCGCCTCGGCTAGCACATAGCCGCCCCGAGCGGCGCCCGCGGCGCTGCCGAACTCGCCGCCGGCCTGGTCAAGGACCGGGACCTTCTGCCTAGTCAGGCAGAGGCCGGCCGGGCGGTGCGTGCGCTGCAGGATGGTCCGCCAGGCCACCGCGGTCTCGTTGGCGTCGGCCGGCCGGACCACGTCCAGGCCGGGGATCGCGCGCAGCGCCCACAGGTGCTCGACCGGCTGGTGGGTCGGGCCGTCCTCGCCCAGGCCGATCGAGTCATGCGTCCAGACGAAGGTGACCGGAAGCTCCATCAGCGCGGCCATCCGCACCGCCGGGCGCATGTAGTCGCTGAACACCAGGAAGGTGCCGCCGTAGGGCCGGGTCAGGCCGTGCAGCGCGATGCCGTTCAGGATCGCGCCCATGCCGAACTCGCGGATCCCGAAGTGCAGCGTACGGCCGTACCGGTTGCCGGGGAACATCGTGGTCTGATGCACCTCGGGGATGAACGACGGCTCCCCGACCATGGTGGTGTCGTTGCTGCCGGCCAGGTCGGCCGAGCCGCCCCACAGTTCGGGCAGCACCGGCGCCAGCGCCGTGAGAACCTTGCCGGACGCGGACCTGGTGGCCAGTTCGCCGTCGCCCGGCGTGAACGCCGGGATCGCGTCCGCCCAGCCGGCCGGCAGCGAGCGCTCGGCCAGCCGGTCGAGCAGGGCGCGGCGCTCGGGGTTGGCAGCGGTCCAGGACTCGAACTCGGCCTGCCACCGGGCCCGCGCCGCCTTGCCGCGGTCGGCGACCTCGCGGGCCCTGGCCAGCGCCTCGTCCTCGACCGGGAACGAGACCGCCGGGTCGAAGCCGAGCACGCGCTTGGTCGCGGCCACCTCGTCGGCGCCGAGCGCCGAGCCGTGCGCGGCGCCGGTGTTCTGCTTGTCCGGCGCGGGCCAGCCGATGATCGTGGACAGCGCGATGATCGACGGCGCCTCGGCGTGGTCGCGCGCCGCGAGCAGCGCCCGGTACAGCGCACCGACGTCCTCGCGGTAGCCGTCCGCGGTGCGGAAGCTGACCCGCTGGGTGTGCCAGCCGTAGGCGGCGTACCTGGCCAGCACGTCTTCCGACTTGGCGATCTTGGTGTCGTCCTCGATCGAGATGTCGTTGTCGTCGTAGATCAGGATGAGGTTGCCAAGCTGCTGGTGCGCGGCGATCGAGGAGACCTCGTGGCTGACGCCTTCCTCGATGTCGCCGTCGGAGGCGAAGACATAGATGTGGTGGTCGAACGGGCTGGTACCGGCGGGCGCGTCCGGGTCGAGCAGGCCGCGCTCGCGGCGGGCGGCCATCGCCATCCCGACCGCGTTGGCCAGGCCCTGGCCGAGCGGGCCGGTGGTGGTCTCCACGCCCGGGGTGAGGCCGTGCTCGGGATGGCCGGGGGTGAGGCTGCCCCAGGTGCGCAGCGCCCGCAGGTCATCCAGGCTCAGGCCGTAACCGGACAGGTAGAGCTGGATGTACAGGGTCAGGCTGGAGTGCCCGCAGGACAGCACGAACCGGTCCCGGCCCAGCCAGTGCGGGTCGGCCGGGTCGTGCCTGAGCACCCGCTGGAAGAGCAGGTAGGCAGCCGGCGCCAGGCTCATCGCGGTGCCCGGGTGGCCGGAGCCTGCCTGCTGCACCGCGTCCATGGCCAGCACGCGGACGAGGTCGACGGCTCGCGCGTCGGTGTCGGTCCACTCCAGGTCGGGGATCGTCTGACTAGTCACCGAAACATCGGCCCTTTCTAGGCGGAACTGCTGCGTGCGTCGACCCCACTCGAACCCTATCGTCCGGGGACCATCCCGCTACCCGCGCTCCCGGGTTGTCAATCGCCCGCCGCCGGCGCTACCGGCCTAGCGGGCCGCGGACTCGCCGCTGGTGGCCGGCTCGGCGATCGCCTCGCTGACCGCCGGCCCGGGCAGCGGGCCCCGGTCGGTGATCGCGAAGTTCAGCGTGACGACGGTGATCCAGATCAGGGCGGTGTTCGCGACGTGCACCCAGACCAGCCCGGCGGGCAGGTGCGCGAAGTACTGGACGTACCCGATCACGCCCTGCACGCCGATCAGGCCGACCGCGGTCCAGCCCAGCCGCAGCACCCGGGCCGGCGCGTCGGTCAGGTGCATGCTCAGCACGGCCATCACCGCCAGCGTGCCGAGCACCCAGCCGATGTCCGCGTGCAACTGGGTGACCTGGGTAAGCGTGAGGAAGTGGTACCTCGGCACGTCACCGGCCCCGGCCAGCGGCCCGGTGCCGGTGACCAGGGTGCCGGCCACCATCATCAGGGCGGTCACCGCGAGCAGTCCGCGGACCACCAGTCGGACCAGTGGCTGTACCAGCGGCCGCGGCGGCGCCGTGGTCTGGCCGGTCCGCACCCAGAACGCGACCGCCGCGGCGATCACCGGCAGGGTGGCCAGGAAGTGCAGCGAAACCCAGAACGGCGCCAGCTTGGTCAGCACCACGATCCCGCCGATCACGGCCTGGGCGACGATGCCGAGCGGCTGCACCGAGGCGAGCCAGACCAGGTCACGCCGGCGCCGGCCGGTCGCGCCGTCCCGGTACCGCAGCGCGGCCACCATGACGACCACCGCGACGACGAAGATCACGACGGTGACCAGTCGGTTGCCGAACTCCACCCAGCGGTGGATCAGCGGGTCGCCGGTGGCGCCGGTGGCGACCAGGCTGTGCGCCGTGCAGTCCGGCCAGTTGGTGCAGCCGAGGCCGGACTGGCTGAGCCGGACCGCGGCGCCGGTCGGGATGATCAGGGCGGCGGCCAGGACGCCGATCTCGGCGATGTGCCGCATCGCCCGGGCGGACGGGTTGAGCAGGACGTCGGCCCACCGCGCCGGGCGGCCGCCGTCGGCCAGGGGAGCGGCGGAGGCGGCCGGAGACTGGGGAGGTTGCTGCGCGGACACGTGACCTATCGTATGGTTCGCGGCGGATCGGTGCGGCCGCCTTGGCCGGCCAGCGATCCCGGATGTCCCGGCCGACCTGGGGTTACCCGCGCTGGCCCGGCTGCGGCGGGATCGCTAGGCCTGCGGCGGGACCGCGGACCGGTCGGTGCCGAACGCGGCGCCGGCCGAGGCGATGATCACGCAGCCGACCGCCAGCCACTGCAGCGGCGCGAGCACCTGGCCGAGCATGAGCACGCCGATCAGGGCGGCGACGGCCGGCTCAAGCGACATCCAGATGCCGAACACCCGGGCAGGCACCCGGCGCAGGGTCTCCAGTTCGAACCGGTACGGGATCACCGAGGAGAGCAGGCCGATGGCCAGCCCGGCGGCGAGCACCTCGGGCCTGAGCAGCGTGCGGCCGGCGCTGGTCACGGCCACCGGGGTGATCAGGATCGAGCCGACCACCATCGCGATCACCAGCCCGGACCCGCCGCTGAACCGGCGGCCGGTCTGTGCGGACAGCACGATGTAGCCAGCCCAGGAGGCCCCGGCGGCGAGCGCGAAGCCAACGCCGGCCAGTTCCGCGGCCGGGCTCCGGTGGCCGAGGACACCGCCGGTCGCGCCGACCCCGACGGTCCCGAGCAGGGCCACCCCGGTGCCGGCGAAGACCACCCAGAGCAGGTCGATCAGCCGCCGGGACATGGCGATCGCGACCCCGAGCGGGCCGAGGAACTCGATCGTGACCGCGATCCCCAGCGGGATCCGGTCGAACGCCTGGTAGATCGAGAAGTTCATCACCCCGAGTGCCACGCCGAAGCCGAGCACGACCGCGGCGTCCCGCCAGGCGCGGTCGGCCAGAACGCCGCGGACCGCCCGGATGGCTGGCCGGGTGCCGAGGCCGGCCAGCAGCAGCGCGGCGAACCAGAGCCGCAGGCCGGTCAGGCCGGCCGGGGTCACGGTGGCGAACATCCGGTTCGCCAGCCCGGCGCCGACCTGCACGCTGACTATGCCGCTGCCGAGCAGCACCGGGACCGGCACCCGGCGCAGCGGGTCCCTGGCCGGGCGCGGCGACGGCGCGGTGATCGGCCGGGCCCGCGGCGCCGGGGCGGATGGCATCGGAGCGCGTTACTCCCACCGGAAGGTGCGCGCGGCGAGGGCGATTGCGGCGACCGCCCAGACCGCGAGCACCAGCAGGTCCTTGCCTGGCAGGCCGGCGCCGTACCGCAGCACCGAGCGGAGCGCGTCCGATAGCGCGCCGGAGGGGAGCAGCAGCAGCACCGGCCGGGCGGCGGCGGGGAACTTGGTCAGCGGGAACACCACGCCGCCGACCCCGAGCAGGACCAGGTAGACCAGGTTCGCCGCCGCCAGCGTGGCCTCCGCCCGCAGCGTCCCGGCCATCAGCATCGCCAGCCCGCTGAACGCCGCGCTGCCGATGATCAGCGCGGCGATGACCGAGATCACGCTGGTCACCGAGACCACCGGATGCCAGCCGAGCAGCAGGCTGATCACGACGATCACCACCACCTGGCCGGCCTCGACGACAAGCACGCTGGCCGCCTTGGCCCAGATCAGGCCCGATCGCGACAGCGGCGTGGCACCGAGTCGCTTCAGCACGCCGTACCGGCGCTCGAAGGCGGTGCCGATGGCCAGGCTGGTGAACGACGTCGACATGATCGCCAGTGCCAGCACGCCGGGAGCGATAAAGCCGATCCGGCTGCCCTTGCCGGTGCTAATCAGCGCCTCCGAACTGAACACCACCAGCAGCAGCACCGGGATGATCAGGGTCAGCAGCAACTGCTCACCGTTCCGCACCAGGGTGCGCAGTTCCAGGCCGGCCTGGGCGGCGATCCGCCGCGGCATCGGCGCGGCGCCCGGGTGCGGAGCCGGCCAGCCGGGCGCGTCGGTCATCTCGGTCACGAACGCAGCTCCCGCCCGGTCAGCTCGAGGAACACGTCTTCCAGGGTCCGGCTCTCGATCCGCAGGTTCTGCGCCAGCACGCCCTGCTCCGCGCACCAGGCCGTGACGGTGGCGACGATCTGCGGATCCGCGCCACCCGGCAGGTCGATCAGGTACTGCCCGGCCGGCGACTCCTTCACGGCGCTCCCGGCCGGCAGCGCGTCGAGCAGCCCGGCGGTGTCCAGGCCGTGCTCGGCCCGGAACCTGACCTGGCCGGACGCGCCGGTGAGCTCGGCCGGGGTGCCCTGGGCGATCAGCGTGCCGTGGTCCACGATCACCACCCGGTCGGCTAGTCGCTCGGCCTCCTCCAGGTAGTGCGTGGTGAGGATCACGGTCGCCCCGGACTCGCGCAGGCTCTCGACCAGGTCCCAGGTGGCCCGGCGGGCCTGCGGGTCGAGCCCGGCGGTTGGCTCGTCCAGGAAGACCAGTTCCGGCCGGCCGATGATCGCCGCGGCGAGCGAGAGCCGCTGCTGCTGGCCGCCGGACAGCCGGCGGAACGGGGTCCGAGCCGATCCGGCCAGCCCGAGCCGGTCGATCAGCATCGCCGGGTCCAGCGGGCTGGCGTAGAAGCGGGCCATCACCTTCAGATAGTCAGCGGCCCGCGCTGTGGTCGGGACGCCGCCGGTCTGCAGCATGACGCCGACCCTGGGCCGCAGTTCCCTGGCGTCCCCGACCGGGTCGAGGCCGAGCACCCGGACGGTGCCGCCATCCGGGCGCCGGTACCCCTCGCATACCTCGATCGTGGTGGTCTTGCCCGCGCCGTTGGGACCGAGCACCGCGGTGACCTCGCCCCGCTCGGCCCGGAACGACAGCCCGGCCACGGCGGTGGTCCGGCCGTAGCTCTTGACCAGCCCGGTGACTTCTACTGCGGGAGCATCGCTCACGCAGGCGAGTCTAGGGGGCGCGGCCGGCCGCCGTGAAAGCGGCACGAGTCGCCAGGAACCGGATCTACCGGCTAAGCCTCGCGATTCCCTGGCCGGTGCGTGGCTAGGCGCCGGCCAGGCCCGCGGTGACGAAGGCCGTGAGCCGGGCGGACTGATCGAGCCGGCTCGGCTCGTGCATGTACATCATGTGGCCGGCCTCGTAGTAGGCGAACTCGATGTTGGCGGCGAGTTCGGCCGGG
>JAJYTW010000104.1 GCA_021792855.1 Actinomycetes bacterium | reverse complement strand
CGACCGGGCGCCCGGTCGCCGATGCGCCACTGGCACGAGCCTGGCCCTACGCCGAGGAACCCGAGT
Source organism: Actinomycetes bacterium (assembly GCA_021792855.1). Lineage (GTDB taxonomy): Bacteria > Actinomycetota > Actinomycetes > Streptosporangiales > Streptosporangiaceae > Chersky-822. The sequence goes on along the minus strand of JAJYTW010000104.1, from coordinate 14,387 downwards.
CGGCGAACGGCCGATGGGGTAACCAGACGGCCGGGCCGGCCGTTGCGGACCGGGGTGCCGAGTCCGCCGCGGGTCGTCCCGGCTGGGACGGGGCCGGCTCACCCGGGCGCGGGCCTGGCTGGGACCAGGTTCCGGCCGGACGCGGGCCCGGTTGGAGCCCGGCCGGCCGCGGGCCAGGCTGGGATGCCGCGGCGGATGACCGCGGGCCACGCGGCTGGGGAGACGGACCGGTAGGTCGCGGACCCGCCGGTTCGGGTCCGCGGCTGCCGCAGCGGGACGCGGACGGGTGGCCGTATCAGGAGTCTGGGGAATCCCGGAACTGGGCCGGCGATCAGGCCCGCGGGCCACGCGGCTGGGGAGATTCCGCGGGCCGGGATGCTTCCGCGCGGAGCGACGCGCCGCCTGCCTTGCCGAACCGGTCCGGGGAACCGCCGCAACCACCCGCCGGGACGTGGCCGACCGCCCGCCCGTGGAAGGACCCGTACGGGTCCGGACCGGGATATGGCGGCGGGCGCGGCGAGGCGACCGGGCGCGGCGATCGTTCCGGCGAGCCGGGCGACTACCGCGAGCCGGGCGACTACCGCGAGCCGGGCGACTACCGCGAGCCGGGCGACTACCGCAGGCCGGACGATAGCCGCAGGCCGGGCCGTGATCGGCTGGCGGGCGGCCGCGGCGCGGCCGGGCGTGACCCGGGCTCACGGCGGCAACCCCCGGCGGCCGGCGGCTGGAACCTGGAGGACAGCGGCGAGCTTGAACCGCTGCCGCCGGATGGCGGCATCGGCGGCGGTCCGGACGACCGGTCCGGGCGCGGGAGCGCATGGCGACCGTCCCGCGAGGCGGCCGCGCCCGGCCACGAGCCTGCGGACATCGCTTCGCCATCGGGTCGCGACGGCACCGGCCGGCGACGGCCGTTCCGCGGGCGCAGCGAGCAGCGCCAGCCCGCCGGGCCGGCCGACGGCTGGGCCAGGCTGCGCCGGCCGGGCGGGCCCCGGGGCGAGCCCTCGGAGCCTGAGCACGCCGAGCGCGAGTACGAGGGAGAGTCCTGGTGACCACTGGCAAGTCCCGCCGGGCCCGGACCCGGACGATGGCGAACCGGCTGGTCCTGGCGCTTCTCGTGGCACTGGCGATGATCGCGCTCTACGGGCTGGCATCGATTCTCCGGCCGATCTCGGTCACCTCGGCGGCCGCGGCCCGGTCGGCTGGCCCGCTGCCAGTGAACTCCGCGCTGCTCGGTTGCCCGGCACCCGGCACCGGCGGACTGCTCGGCGGCGGCATCGCGCAGGCGAGCACGCCAACCGGCGGCAGCGGCGGCCAGGTCAGCGTGACCCCGGTCGCGCCGGCCGGCGCTCCGCCGGCGAAGAAGCCGCTGTCGGTGCCGTCCCGGCCCGGGCAGCTCGTGATCAGCTCGATCCCGGCGGCGCCGAGCCTGTCGGCGAAGCTGGCGGCGATGCCGACGATGGCCGGCGGCCTGGTCCCGACCGGCCTGGCGCAGGGCGGGCTGATGGTGAGCGCGACCGGCCCGGCAGCGCAGGGACTCGACGTAGAGCAGCTCAGCCCGGCGGGCGTCCCGACGGCCCGGTGCCAGCAGCCGGGGTCCAACTTCTGGTTCGTGCTTCCCGGATCACCGGCGACTCATATCCAGCTGTACCTGATGAACACCGACGGGCAGACAGCCGACGCCACGGTCAGCGTGCAGACCGACAGCGGGCCGCAACTCGGCACCCCGGACTCCGGCATCGCCGTCCCGCCGCACTCGATGGTGATCCAGGACCTCAGCAAGATGCTGCGCTCGGGGCGGGCCATCTCGCTCAACGTCACGACCAGCGTCGGCCGGGTAGTGGCAGCGGTCCGCGAAACGACCAGCAGCGGCCGTCAGGGGATCTGGCTGCCCGTCGCGCAGCCCCCGGCGACGTCCCAGGTCATCGCCGGGATGCCGACCACGGCCGGCCAGCGTGAGCTGTACATCTCCGTGCCTGGCGGCAACGCCGCCCAGGTCACCGTCACCGCCATCACGCCGCATGGCACCTATCAGCCGACCGGCGGCAGCGGGGTCAGCCTGCTCGGCCATCTCACGACCGCGATCGCGATCCCGTCGCTTACCGGCATCCCGGGGGCGCTCAAGATCACCGCGAACGTTCCCGTTACCGCTGTTCTGGTGGTTTCCGGTGGCCCGCCCGGTGCGCCGGGCATCGTGCTGGCCGGCACGCCCGCCCTCGCGCAGCAGGGCGTGGTCGCCGCCAGTCCGGTCGGCGCGGCAGGCCACTCCGAGCTTGTGCTGTCCGCGCCCGGGCACCCGGCCAGGGTGCGGATCGTGACCGTCACGCCGGGAACCCCGATCGCCGGGCAGAGCGGCCGGGTTACGACGATCGGCGCGAAGTCGTCTATTGAGGTGCCGATCGCCCCGCCGGGGAAGTCGAAGGCGACGCTGGCGGCCGTCATCGTGACACCGCTGGCCGGGTCCGGCCCGGTCTACGTCGCGCAGGTGGCCATGTCCGGCTCGAACGTCCAGTCCGTGCTGCCGGTGATCCCATCGCCGGTGAGCATCCGGCTGCCGCACGTGCGGGAGTCGCTGCTCACCGTCCTCGGCTAGCTCAGTCCTCGGCTAGCTCAGTCCTCGTCGTCGTCCGGGTAGCTGGGATCGATCGTCTCCGGATCGACGCCGAGTAGCTGGGCGAATTCCTCGATCACCACATCGAGCACAAGCTCGCTCAGTTCGTCCTCGTCATCGGCCCTGGCCAGCAGCGGCCGCCGGTACAGCACGATCCTGGCCGGCCTGGCCGGGCGGCGCGGGTCCGCCGTGTTGGGCCAGGGCGGGTCCAGCCGGGCCAGCGGCACCGGCTCGCCCTCGTCGGCGGGGAGTTCGGCCGGCGGCACCTCCTCCACCGCGAACTCGACCCTGGATAGCTCGGCCTCCCACCGATCCTCAAGCTGCGACACGGCCTGGAGCACAAGGTCGTCGAACCGCTCGGACCGGCTCCGGTACAGCGGCGAGCCGGCCGGGGTCAGCGGTCCTCGCATGCCGCGGCCGTGCCGGTCGCGGCGCCGGATCCTGGCGGCCGGTGGCCGGTCGTTGGCCGAGTGCATAGACATCCAGGGTAGTGGGCCGGCCGCGGGCACGCTGCGGCACGCCTCCGCCACGCCGTGTGCCGGGCGGTGCCGCCGGCCGAGACACGATCGTGCAGAGTGCCCTGGGTGGTGGCGTTACTGCCGGCGATACCGGTACGGTCATCGGTAGAGAGCGAATGACGCGGCCCTGCCGTAAGCGGGACGCTAGGTCGCCCTGGCAAACCGGTCAGGCACGGTCGTCCTCGCGGCGGCCGCGTCCTTGCGAGCACAGCGAACGGAGCGGTGAGCGAGGTGGGTCGTTGAGTTCTCGCCGCTGCTCCCGGCCGGCCTGCAAGCGGGTCGCGGTCTGCACGCTTACCTACGTGTACCGGGATTCGACTGCCGTGCTCGGACCGCTGGCGGCCTACGTCGAGCCGCACTGTTACGACCTGTGCAGCGAGCACGCCGACCGGCTCACCGCGCCGCGCGGCTGGGACATCGTCCGGCTGCCGCTCGGGCCGAGCCAGGAGGCGGTGGCCGACGATCTGGAGGCGCTGGCCAACGCCGTGCGCGAGGCGGCCAAGCCCGCCGAGAGCACCGAACCGGTCGGGCAGGGCATCGAGGTAGGCAGGCGGGGTCATCTGCGCGTGCTCCGCTCCGCGCCGGCCGAGCGCGGCCGCGAGGCGTAGCCGGGCGCTCGCCGTGCCGTCGCGCCGCCGGGCACGCCCGGGCGCCGACCGATAGTCTGGCGGCCTACCCGCGAAGACAGCCGTGCGCCAGCAAGGGCGGCACGCACGTGGACTGGTCGAAAGAGGCAACCGGAAGTGGCGGACTACGCGAAGATCTTCAAGGCATACGACATCCGCGGAGTGGTCCCCGACGAGCTTGACGAGGGCGTCGCCGAGGCCGTGGGCGCCGCGTTCGCGACGATGACCGAAGCCTCCTCGCTGGTGATCGTCCACGACATGCGCACGTCCTCTGGCCCGCTGGCCGCCGCGCTGGCCCGCGGCGCGACCCGGGCGGGCGCCGACGTCGTGGATGGCGGCCTCGGCTCGACCGACATGCTGTATTACGCCAGCGGCAGCCTGGGCATCCCCGGCGCCATGATCACCGCCAGCCACAACCCGGCCAGGTACAACGGGATCAAGCTGTGTCGCGCCGGGGCGAAGCCGGTCGGCCAGGACACCGGCCTGGCGCGGCTGCGGGAAATGGCCAGCGCCAGCGAGGCGGCCAGCGCCGCCACCCCCGGGACCGTGACCAGCGTGGACCTGCTGTCCGGCTATGGCGATTACCTGAAGAAGCTGGTCGACCTTTCCGGGATCAGGCCGCTGAAGGTCGTCGTGGACGCCGGCAACGGGATGGCCGGCCACACCGTGCCCGGGGTTTTCGCCGGCCTGCCGCTCGACGTGGTCCCGCTCTACTTCGAGCTTGACGGCAACTTCCCGAACCACGAGGCCAACCCGATCGAGCCGGCCAACCTGGTCGACCTGCAGCGCGCGGTCCGGGAGAACGGGGCCGACATCGGCCTGGCCTTCGACGGCGACGCCGACCGCTGCTTCGTGGTCGACGAGCGCGGCGAGATCGTCTCGCCCTCGGTGCTGACCGCGCTGATCGCCGTCCGCGAACTGGCCAGGGAGCCGGGGTCGGCGATCATCCACAACCTGATCACGTCCCGCGCCGTGCCGGAGATCGTCACCGAGCACGGCGGCACGCCGGTCCGCACCCGGGTGGGCCACTCGTTCATCAAGGCCGTGATGAACGAGCGCGCCGCGATCTTCGGCGGCGAGCACTCCGGGCACTTCTACTTCCGGGACTTCTGGTTCGCCGACTCCGGCATGCTGGCGGCGCTGCACGTGCTCGCTGCCCTGGGCGGACAGGATCTGCCGCTGTCCCGGCTGCTCGGCGAGTACTCCAGGTATGTCGCCTCGGGCGAGATCAACAGCGAGGTCAACGACCAGGTGCAGACCATGGAGAAGGTCAGGCAGGCCTACGCCGGTGTTCCCGGGACCAGCGCGGACGACCTGGACGGGCTAACGATCGGCGGCCCGGACTGGTGGTTCAACCTGCGCCCGTCGAACACCGAGCCCTTGCTCCGGCTGAACGTCGAGGCCGGCGACGCGGAAACCCTGGCTAGGGTTACCGATGAGGTGCTCAGCCTCGTGCGCGAGGACGCGTAACCGATGAAGCCCGGCAGCGGCGGCCGCCGCGGCGAGCCCGTGACCACCCTGGAGATCCGGTGAAGATCGACGACTGGCTGCTTGAGATCCTGGCCTGCCCGAAGTGCCATGCGCCGCTGCGCGCCGACGAGGCCGCCAGCGAACTGGTCTGCACCGGGGCCGACTGCGGGCTGGCCTACCCGGTGCGGGACGACATACCGGTGCTGCTGGTCAGCGAGGCGCGTGACCCGGCGGCCGGCTAGCCGCCCGCGCGGCCGGCGATGAGCGCACCGGATCCGGCGCCGACCGGCCCCGCCGACGACGACCAGCACGGGGACGACAAGCACGGGGGCGACAAGCACGGGGGCGGTCACGGAGACAGCCCGCGCGCGGTGATCGCCGCGCTGGCGGCCAACCTCGGGATCGCCGCGACCAAATTCGTCGCGTTCGCGGTCACCGGGTCGGCGTCGATGCTGGCTGAGTCGGTGCATTCGGTCGCGGACTCGGGTAACCAGTTGCTGCTGCTGATCGGCCGGACCAGGGCCCGCCGGGAGGCGACGCCTGAGCATCAGTTCGGCTTCGGGGCGGAGCGCTACGTCTACGCGTTCATCGTCGCGGTGGTGCTGTTCGTGGTGGGCGCGGCGTTCTCGATCTACGAGGGCGTGAGCCGGATCCTGCATCCGGAGGCGGTGCTGTCCCCGGTGGTCGCGTTCGCGGTGCTCGCCGTGGCGATCGGACTGGAGGCGTTCTCGTTCCGGACCGCGATCAGCGAGTCGAACCGGTCGCGCGGCCGGGCAAGCTGGCGGGCGTTCATCCGGCACGCCAAGGCGCCCGAGTTGCCCGCCGTGCTGCTGGAGGACTCGGCGGCGCTGATCGGCCTGGGCTTTGCCTTCGCCGCGGTGATCCTGACCGAGGTGACCGGGGACGGCCGCTGGGACGGCGCCGGGTCGCTGGCGATCGGACTGCTGCTCGGCTGCGTCGCGGTCGTCCTGGCGACCGAGATGAAGAGCCTGCTGATCGGGGAGTCCGCGAGCCCGGACGCGCAGCGGGCGATCGTGGCCGCGATCGAGGCCGCGCCGGGCATCGAGCGGGTGATCCACCTGCGGACCCTGCATGTCGGCCCGGAGTCGCTGCTGGTGGCTGCGAAGGTCGCGGTGCGGCGCGGGGACCGCGCGGCCGATGTCGCCGCGGCCATCGACGCGGCGGAACGCCGGGTCAGGTCGGCGGTCCCGATCGCCGGCCTGATCTTCCTTGAGCCTGATCTGTACCAGGCGGCCCGGCTGGACACCGAGCATCCGGCAGCCGCTGAGCATCCGGCAGCCGCTGAGCATCCGGCAGCCGCTGAGCATCCGGCAGCCGCTGAGCATCCGGCCGAGCACCCGCCGACCGCCGAGCGCTAGCGGCGGGTCACGCCGCCCGGGCGGCCGGTGGTCGCCGCATCGAGCAGGCGCAGCGCGCGCTCCTTCTCGAAGTCCAGCGCCATTGCGGGCAGCGGCCTGATCCGGCCGATCCTCCGGCCTAGCTCGGCGACCTCGGTCCGGGCAGCCGGATCGGCGAGCACCCGCAGCGCGAACGCGAGCGCGGCCGGGCTGACGTCATAGCGCTGCTCGATCTTCAGGCCCAGCGCGACCGCGTCCAGATCGGCCGCCCCGAACTGGCGGTGCCGCACGGCGGTCCGGCGCCTGACCCTGGCCGGGTCCCCGGCGGTCCCGCCCGGCCGCCCGGCCGCGGCCGGCTGCTCGCGCACGGCCGGCAGCAGGCCGAGCGACTCCCGGTAACGGAGCATCCGGGCCGAGATTCCCAGCCGCTCCGACGCCTCAGTGATGCGCATGACGACGATTTTAACAAATTGCTGTCAGATAGGGCCGTCTCGGCGTGCGTGCTGGCGTCCTCGTCACGTACCTTCGGTATGTCAGCATCCGCGGAACCGGCGCTGCCCCGCGCTCATGGCGCGCAGCACCGACCGGCCGAGCCGGGCGGATGCGCACATCCAGACTGACGTCGTGGTGCCGCGCAGGCCCGACAGCGAGGAGTGGTAGATGGCCACCGAACCCGTACCGTTCAAGGTTGCCGATCTGGGGCTGGCCGAGTTCGGCCGCAAGGAGATCAGGCTGGCCGAGCATGAGATGCCGGGCCTGATGGCGTTGCGCGCCGAGTACGCCGACAGCAAGCCGCTGACCGGGGCGCGGATCACCGGATCGCTGCACATGACCGTGCAGACCGCGGTCCTGATCGAGACGCTGGTCGCACTCGGCGCGCAGGTGCGCTGGGCAAGCTGCAACATCTTCTCGACCCAGGACCACGCGGCGGCGGCCGTCGCGGTGGGCCCGGACGGCACCCCGGAGGACCCGCGCGGCATCCCGGTCTTCGCCTGGAAGGGGGAGAGCCTGGAAGAGTACTGGTGGTGCACCGAGCAGGCGCTGACCTGGCCGGGCGCCGGCGAGCAGAGCGGCCCGAACATGCTGCTTGACGACGGCGGCGACGCCACGCTGCTGGTCCACAAGGGCGCCGAGTTCGAGGCGGCGGGCGCGGTGCCCGCCGAGACCGACGACGACGTCGAGGAGTGGCGCGTCATTCTCGGGGTGCTGCGGGCCAGCCTGGCCGCCGACCCGAGCAAGTGGTCGACGATCGCGGCCGGGATCAAGGGCGTGACCGAGGAGACCACCACCGGCGTGCACCGGCTGTACGAGATGGCCAAGAACGAGACGCTCCGGTTCCCGGCGATCAACGTCAACGACTCGGTCACCAAGTCGAAGTTCGACAACAAGTACGGCTGCCGCCACTCGCTGATCGACGGCATCAACCGCGCCACCGACGTGCTCATCGGCGGCAAGGTCGCGGTCGTCTGCGGCTACGGCGACGTGGGCAAGGGCTGCGCCGAGTCGCTGCGCGGCCAGGGCGCCCGGGTCATCATCACCGAGATCGACCCGATCTGCGCGTTGCAGGCCGCGATGGACGGCTACCAGGTGCTGACGCTCGAGGACGTGGTGCAGACCGCCGACATCTTCGTGACCGCCACCGGCAACCTGCATATCATCACGGCCGAGCACATGAGCCAGATGAAGCACCAGGCCATCGTCGGGAACATCGGGCACTTCGATAACGAGATCGACATGGCGGGCCTGGCTAAGCTGCCCGGCATCCAGCGGAACATCATCAAGCCGCAGGTTGACGAGTGGGTGTTCGCCGACGGGCACTCGATCATCGTGCTGTCCGAGGGACGCCTGCTGAACCTGGGCAACGCGACCGGGCACCCCAGTTTCGTGATGTCGTCCAGCTTCACCAACCAGGTGCTGGCGCAGATCGAGCTGTTCGCCAGGACCGCCGAGTACCCGCTCGGCGTGCATGTGCTGCCCAAGCACCTGGACGAGCGGGTGGCCAGGCTGCACCTGGACGCCCTCGGCGTCCGGCTGACCGAGCTCAGCAAGGAACAGGCCAGCTACATCGGCGTGCCGGTGGAGGGCCCGTACAAGGCGGACCACTACCGGTACTGACCCGCGTCCGCAGCGGCGGTGGCTGGCATCGGTCCGATGACAGCCACCGCCGTCGCGGTGATCGGCTGGTGAGCATGATGAACGCGATCAGCGGACCGGAATCCGACATCGCCGACCCCGGTCTGGCCGGCAGCGGACTCGCCAGGATCAACTGGGCCCGGCGCGCGATGCCCGTGCTCGGTCTGCTGCGCCAGGAGTACACCAGGTCGCGGCCGTTCGCCGGGCGGCGGGTGGCGGCCTGCCTGCACGTCACCGCGGAGACCGCGGCGCTGGTCGACCTGATCACCGCCGGCGGCGGCGAGGTGCACCTGGCCGCCTCGAACCCGCTGTCCACCCAGGACGACATCGCCGCGGCGCTGGCGAGCCTGCCCGGGGTGTTCGTGTACGCCCGGGCCGGGGTGGACCGGGCCGGCTATTACGCGCACATCCACCGGGCCCTGGACGGCGAGCCCGGCCTGGTCCTGGACGACGGCTGCGATCTGGTCAACACGCTGCACGTGGAGCGGCCGGAACTGCTGCCCGGGGTGGCTGGGGGCTGCGAGTCCACCTCGACCGGGGTGGCCAGACTCCGCCGGATGGCCGGGGCCGGCACGCTGGCGTTCCCGGTCATCGCCGCGGACGCGTCGGTGACCCGGCGGATGTTCGACAACGGCTACGGCACCAGCCAGTCGGTCATCGACGGGCTGATGCGGGCCACGAACCTGCTGCTGGCGGGGAAGACCGTAGTGGTCTCCGGTTTCGGCTCGTGCGGGACCGCGATCGCCGAGCGGGCGACCGGTCTCGGCGCGCGGGTGATCGTCACCGAGGTCGACCCGGTCCGGGCCCTGGACGCGGTCATGCGCGGCTACCGGGTGATGCCGATGGCGGACGCGGCGCCGATCGGCGACGTGTTCCTGACCGCGACCGGCTCCAGGGACGTCATCACCGCCCAGCACCTGACGCAGATGCGGGACGGGGCCATCCTGGCCAACGCCGGGCACTTCGACGTGGAGATCGACGTCCGCGCCCTCGCCGACCTCGCTGTGGAGATCAACCGCGGGATCCGCCCGAACGCCGACGAGTACGTGCTGGACAGCGGCAGGCGGCTGATTCTGCTGGCGGAGGGCCGGGTCGTCAACCTGATCGCGGCCGAGGGCAATCCGGCGGCGGTGATGGACCTGTTCTTCGCCGCCCAGGTGCTCGCGCTGGTCTGGCTGACCGCCGGCGAGCCGGGCCTGGCGGCGGGCGTGCATCCGATGCCCGCCGTGATCGACACCCAGATCGCCCGGCTCGCCCTGGCGGCGAGCGGCGCCCGGATCGATGAGCTCACCCCGGCCCAGCAGGCGTATCTCTCCTCCTGGCTGGAGGGCAGCTAGCCGATGGCGGCCAAGGCGGCGGACCCGCGCGTGCCCGCGCTCCGGATCCCGGCAAACCGGGTCAGCCGACGCGTCATCGCCTACTGGACCGCGCGCTCGGCGCTGGCCGGGCTGGTGATCCTGGCCGCGGAGTCGGCGGCGGCCGTGGTCGCCGGGTTCTCGCCGGCCTGGCTGGCCGCGCTGGCCGCCAGCGTCGCCGTGCTGGCCGGTTACGCGGTCGTGATGCCGCGCTGGCGCTACCGGGTGCACCGGTGGGAGGTCACCGAAACCGCGCTGTACACCAGGTACGTCCGGGCCTGGTGGTTCACCGTGAACTGGCGGATCGCGCCGATCAGCCGGATCCAGACGATCGACAGCCACCGTTCCTTCGGCGAGCGGCTGTTCGGCCTGGCCAACGTCACCGCCACCACCGCCTCGGCGGCCGGCCCGATCCGGATCCACGGCCTGGACACCGCGCTCGCCGACCGGTTGCTCGATCAGCTTGCCGTCGCCACCGGACGCACGCCCGGGGACGCGACCTGAGCTGCGGGACGCGTGTCGAACCGCTCACGCGCGGCCGGTACCTTCTCGACGAGGCCCGGATGTCCGGGTAGTCCGGATGGGAATCGCATTCAGCAATCGATAGCCGGCCCTGCCCGGATGGTCAATACAGATATATTTCAGTCCATCTCTATCTATAATCCTGCCCAGAGGTGACGACTTCATGAGCAGCTTTCTGCTTCTCGGTGCCGTGGCCTGCCTGATCGCGGTCCCCGGCATCCCAGCGTCGCTGCTCTTGTTCGGCGCCCGTGACGGTGCGGTGGTCACCCGACTGGCCGCCGCCTTCGGCCTCGGCTACACGGTCGCGGCTGGCTGCGCCTTCGGACTCGCGGCGGGACACCTGTTCTGGCTCGGCAGCTATCTCGCGGCCTGGGCGGTAGCAAGCGCGACCTTGTGGGCCTGGGCCGCGCGCCGCGCGTCGGTTCGCGACCAACTGCGGGCCATCGGCAGCGGTATCGGCGAGAACAAGATCGTCCTCGGCGCGGGCGCGCTGGTGATCCTGACCCTGCTGGCGCTGCACCTGCGCTACCTCGGCGTGCTGAACGGCCCGCGCTACATCTACTATCTCAACGGCATCGAGATCGCCAATAGCCACGGCGTTCCCGCCGCGACGCTGGAGTACGGCCAGTCCTGGCCACCGGCCACCGACAAGATCTACCTCGACGCGTTTACCGGTGTTCTCGTCCTGATCAACCCGAACGTGGCGATCGGGCCACCGGTGCTGCTGCTGACCTCGCTGTTCGGTGCGGCACTCGGCCTGTGGGCGACGGCATGGGAACTCGGCCTGCGCCGGCTAGGCATCCTGATCCCGGTGCTCTACCTCGGCAACACGCTGATACTCAACGTAGGGGTCAGCATCGCCTACACCGATTACCGGGCGGAGGACTTCGGCCGCGCCGTAGCGTTCTGCGCGCTGGCTGTGGGCATCGCGGCGATCAGGGAACGCGGCTGGCGACTAGGCGTCGGCGCTGGCCTGATCCTGGCCGCCGCGAGCGGGACGCACCTGATCCCGGTCGTGTTCGTGGCACTGGCGCTGGCCCTGTACGGGATCGCGCAGGTGTTCTTCAGCGGGACGGACCAGCCCTGGTCGGCGCCGCTGCGCCGCGGCCTGGCCGTGGCCGGGGTCGCCGGGGCCGGCGGGGTCCTGATCCGGATCTTCGCCGGCGGGTCGTTCGGCCTGCAGGGCGCCCAGGGCGCGGCCAGTTACGCCAGCCTGCACCTGGCCTATGACCCGACCGCGTACCTATACGGCGGCCTGATGTACCCCTCGGGCATGCCGGGTAGCGCGCACTGGTACGCCCACCCGGGCGTGGTGATCGTGTCAATGGTGGCCGGCAGTGTCGCCCTGCCCGGCTGGGAGATCTTGCTCTGGCTGGGCACGCCGGTAATCGCCGCCGTGGTTCTGCTGGTGGGAGGCCGCGGGTTGCGGTCGGTCGGCCTGGTCGGCATCGGGCTGATGGTCGGCATCGTGGCCGTCGGCGTGGTCATGGCGGTCACCTACCACTCCTACATCGAGCAGACCTTCGGGATCCGCAGGCTGGCAACCTACGTTGCGCTGGCATTCCTGCTGCTGATCGTGGCGGCCGGCGAGGCGTATTTGGAGATCGCCGCCCGGGCCCGGCCCCGGGTTACGGTCGCCGCCAGCCTCGTTGTCGTGCTCGGCCTGGCCGCCTGGCTGCTGCCGAGCACCGCGGCGACCAGCGAGATCATCTCCTACGGTCAGCAGCGGACGCGACTGGTGGACTGGCTCAGAGCCAACACGCCGTGTAACGCGCGATTCCTGGTGAACCAGCGCACCGAGGGCACTCTGACCGCGCTGACCGGGCGGTTCTCGCTGATCGAGGGGATGGGCCCGTTCCTGCGGACCGATCGGCTGCCCTACGTCGTTAGCCTGGTTCACGGCGCCAAGATGTTCTTCCGTGCCCCGCTCAAGCGGGAGCGGTATTTGGTCCGGCACGACATATCCTTTGTAATCGTGGCCACGGGATTCCAGGAACTCGGCTATCAGGCGCCGATCGGGCCGCCGAATATCGATGAGCTGAACCGCGCGCCGTTTCTGAAGCGCGTATACACCAGCGATTCGCTGTTCGTCTATCAAGTCACGGCCGACCCGCCGTCGGCCCCGGTGTCACCGCTGCTGACCGGACGGTATCTGCACTGCCGGACCAGCCCGGTGCGCATCTAGGAGGATCTGGCGTGGCCAACCCGGGGGAGTTCGCCGCCCCCGCTGAACCGGGCTGGGAGCGGCTCAGCCTGCGCAGCCTCGCGGTCCGGCCGCTGATGGACCTGGGCGGCCTGCTTCCGCTGCTGGCCGGCCTGTTTCTGCTGCACCAGCGAGCCGGCTCCGGCATCATGCTCGGGGTCGCGGCTGCCGTCCTCGCCGTCCTCGCCGGACTGGTCCGCTGGCTGACGACCGAGTACCGGATCACCGACGAGCGGGTCTACCTGCGCCATGGCCTGGTGAGCCGGAAGGTCCGCTCGGTGGCCAGGGACCGGGTCCGTACCGTCGACGTGTCCGCGCACCTGCTGCACCGGATAGCCGGCGTCTGCCGGGTCAGCATCGGCACCGGCCGGAACACGCTGAGCGCCGGTGAGGTCTTCCACCTCGACGGCCTCACCAGGCCGGATGCGGACGCGCTGCGCGCCCTGCTGCTCGCCGAGGCCGGTCCCCCGGCCGGCCCGCCTGCCCCGGCGCCCGGCGCGCCGCCCGGGCCGGCCGGGCCGCGGGACATCGAGCTAGCCAGGTTCCGGCTGGGCTGGCTCAGGTACGCCCCGCTGACGATGACCGGCCTGCTGCTGGTCGGGGTGCTGATCGGCACGGCCGCGGAATTCGGGAACGCCGCCGACCTGCGGCTGATCGCGCACGGGCCGGTCAACTGGCTGGTGACCGTGATCGCCGCGCTGCCGGTCGCGCCGCGCGTCGTCGTCATCCTGGCACTGGCGACGGCCGCCTACCTGCTGGTCGCGGCGGCCGGGTACCTCGCGCTGTTCTGGAACTTCCGGCTGGTCCGGCACGACACCGGGCCGCTGGTGCTGACCAGGGGACTGCTCTCGGTCCGGGCCACCTCGATCGCCGCGAGCAGGCTGCGCGGCGCCGAGATCAGCGAACCGCTGCCGCTCCGCCTGGCGGGCGGGGCCCGCTGCCTGGCCATCGCCACCGGCCTGCACGTGGGGCGGGGTTCGGAGCACGACGGGTCGGTGCTGTCGCCGGCCGCACCCCGGGCCGTCGCGCACCGGGTCGCGGCACAGGTACTGCGGGCGCCGGCGACGGTCTGCTCCGGGCCGCTTGAGCCGCACGGGCCGGCGGCGCGGCGCCGGCGCTACACCCGCGCGATGGCCGGTGCGCTGCTCGGCGTCGCGCTGGTCGCGGCCGGGACCGTGGCCCGGCACGGCCCGGTGCTGGCGATCCCGATCGCGGTCGTGGTGCTGGTGCCCGCCGCGATGGCGCTCGCGGCCGACCGGTACCGGAGCCTCGGCCACCGGCTGACTCCGGACGGCTGGCTGGTGACCAGGACCGGCAGCCTGGTACGGCGGCGCAGCATCATCGCCGCCGACGCCATCGTCGGCTGGCACATCCACCAGAGCCCGTTCCAGCGCCGTCGCGGACTGATCACGCTAACCGCGACGACCGCGGCGGGCCATCAGTTCTACGCGATCAGGGATGTGCCGGTGGCCCGCGGTCTGGCGATCGCCGCCACCGCCACCGGCGACCTGGTCGCGCCGTTCCTGGCCGGCCCCGCGGCCGGGTCCGCGGGCGCCGGGCCCGTCCCTGGCTAGAACGGGGTGGCGAACCCGAA
>JAJYTW010000103.1 GCA_021792855.1 Actinomycetes bacterium | reverse complement strand
ATCTCCGGATCCCATGGTGATCAGCCGCTCGTCGACGAACCTGCCGAGCACCTGCTCGGCCTGCGGGCCGCCCCAGGCCCGAAGCTCGCCAAGCGGGACCACCGCACGGGTCGGCGGGGCGCCGTCGGTGACGTGCACCAGGTGCAGGAACGCGCGGCGCGCCAGGTCCTGCTCCTCCGGGGTCAGCGTGGCGAACGTGCGCTCCGCCGTTCGGGTCAGCGCGTCCCTGATTCCGCCGCTGGCCAGGTAATCCGCGACGGTCAGGACGCCGCCGCGGCTGTGTTCCCAGGTAGCGAGCATCGCGTGGGACAGCAGCGGCAGCGCGCCCGGCTCATACGCGCCGGACCCGCCCTCCTGGCTCGTGCCGGTCGGCGCAAGATCCCTGAGCAGCAGGCTCACCAGACCGTCCTCGACGTCCAGTCGGGCCAGCCTGGCCGGCTGCACGATGGCCCGCTCCACCTGCTGCGTGGTCATCGGCCCGAGCACCACCGGCCTGGCCTGGAGCGCCGCGGCGAGCCAGGGATATCGGAGCGCGCGCTCGTAGAAGTCGGCACGGAGCGCGAGCACGATCGAGAAACGGTCGGCAAGTTCGGCGAGTTCGGCGATGAACGCGGCCCGCTCGGACTCGACCGGGCAGCGCGCGAAGAGGGCCTCGAACTGATCGACGATGATCACCGGGCGGGCGGCGCCATCCGGGACGGCCAGGTCGGCCAGCCTGGCCAGGAGGTCGGCGCGGGGCGTCACGGTCGGCTCGAAGATCACCACCGGCCTGGTCAGCCGGGCCAGCACGCCTGCCCGGAGCACCGAGGACTTGCCCGATCCCGATGGTCCCACCAGCACCAGCGGAAGTCCCCGGGCACCGGCCCGGACAGCGTCGGCGTCCGGGCCGGTGCCCGGGTCCGCCGGAACCGGGTTCTCGGCCAGCGCGACAAGCCGGTCGGTGACCTTCTCCCGGCCGAAGAACCAGAGCGCGTCGTCCCGCTCGAATCTGGCCAGGCCCCGGTACGGCGCCGCGGTCGCTGGCCGCTTGCCCGGCTGCCGCCGGGCCCGCTGCATCGCGTCCAGCCAGCGCGCCCACACCTGGTGATCCTCCTGGCCGCACGCCCGGAGGATGCTGACGACCTGATCCTGAGCCGCGACGCCCGGCAGATGCCGACCGGAGAAGTAATCCCCGATCGTGCTCGCGGGCAAGCCGGTAGCCCGCGCCACCTGCCGGACGGTCAGTCCGGCGGCCAGTCGCAGTTCGGTCAGCGCCTGACTGAAATCCTGCTGCGTCGCGATCCGATCCGGGTCGGCCGGCGAGTGGTCGGCCTGAATTTCACCATTCAGCGGTCTGCCCCCGTTCCCGGGAAAGCCCTGATGGGGCGCGGTCCGGGCGGCGGAGCCCGGGCCAGCGCACATTCGGAGTATGGAGACAGATTCTTCTCAGGCGACTATGTACTGTCAATAAGATGGCGCAAAGCGAAAATAGGTAATATGCGTGACCGGTGTATCCGCCAGGCTCAGACCGCACCGCCGTACAGGTCCAGCGTGTGCGCCATTCCGCCATCCACGCTGATGGTCTGGCCGGTCACGAACCTGGCAGCGTCCGAGGCGAGAAAGACGATCACGTCGGCGATGTCGCCGGGAAGTCCCCAGCGCCGCAGCGGCGTCTGCGCCTGAACGGACTCGATCACGCCGGGAATGGCCTTGTTCCGTTCCCAGAGCGCGGTATCCACGACTCCGGGCGCCACCGCGTTCACCCGGATCCCGGACGGGCCGAACTCGATCGCGAGCGACCTGGTGGCAGCGTCAAGCGCGCCCTTGGACGCTGCGTAGGCGGCCCGGTTGGGGGTGCCGACCAGGCCGGAGACCGAGGTCACGTTGATGATCGACCCGCCGCCCCTGGCCATCATGGCCGGGGCGAGCGCCGCGGTCAGCAGCAGTGGCGCGCGCACGTTCACCGCGAGCAACTCATCGATGAGTTCCGCCGTCGTCTCGACCGTGGGCAGGCGCGCGGCCGCGGCCGCGTTGTTCACCAGCACGTCCACGCCGCCGAGACGCTCCGCCGCCAGTCGGGCGACCTCCCCGGGCGATTCCGCCGCGCCAAGATCGGCGGACAGCAGCACCGGATCCCTGGTCAGGCCGGCGGCGACCGCGGCCAGGGCGGAAGCATCCCTGGCGACCAGGGCGACCCGGGCGCCCGCCCGGTCCAGGGCCAGTGCGGCGGCGGCGCCGATCCCCCTGGACGCGCCGGTGACGACGGCGGTGCGGCCATCCAGACGGTTCGCGATCACTGTCCCGCTCCCCTCATGCTGACCACCTCGAGCGGTGTCAGGACGCCGCGGCGGAGCCGGGCGATTCCCGCAGTGCCGCCTTCGCGATCTTTCCGGCCGGCGTCATCGGCAGGTCGGACGCGAAGACAAACTGCCTGGGAACCTTGTAGTCGGCCAGTCGCGCACGGCAGAACTCGGTCAGTTCGGCGGCCGTGACGCTCTGCCCGGCCCGGGTCACCACGTAGTAGCGGCCCACCTCGCCGAGCACCGGGTCGGGCACGCCGATGCCGGCCACCATCGCGACGGCCGGGTGCGCGGCTAGCAGGTTCTCCACCTCGACCGGGTAGACGTTGTAGCCGCCCTGCACGAACATCTCCTTGCGGCGGCCGCGCAGGATCACATGCCCGTCAGGCTCGAGCACGGCCATATCGCCGGTGGCGACCCAGCCGCCGGGCAGGAAGGTCTCGGCGCTCTCGGCCGGCATCTCCCAGTAACCGGCCGCCGTCCCCGGCCCGGCGACCTGGAGTTCTCCTTCCTGACCCGGCGCGGCAGGCACCCCGGCCAGGTCCGCCACCCTGGTCCGGATTCCGGGCAGCGGCACCCCGATGCTGCGCGACACGGTGTCCAGGTCGTCATCCGCGGCCGAGATCACGCAGGCGCCGGAGACCTCGGACAGCCCGTACAGGTTACGCAACCGGGCGGCCGGGAACGCCCGCGTGATGGCCGCGCACAGGGTGGGGTCGGCGTTCGACCCGCCGATCACCGCCAGCCGGACCGACCCGGTGTCGGTCGCCGCGAACGTCTCGTCCGCCAGCATCAGCGTCCACATCGTCGGGACGCCGGGAACGACGGTCACCCGGTGGGCGGCGATGGCGGCGAGCATCCCGCGCGGCGAGAACGCGGGTTCCAGCGCGACCGTTGAGCAGCTCAGCAGGGCGGCGGCGACGGTGCAGGTGATTCCGCCGACGTGGTTCAGCGGCAGCACGCCGACGTACACGTCGTCCGAGGTGGTCGCCAGGTGCGCGACCTGCGCGGCGGCCGCGCCGAGCAGGCTGCCGTGGGTCAGCACGGCACCCTTCGGGGTGCCCGTGGTGCCCGAGGTGTACAAGATCATCGCCGGGCTCGCGGCAGTGACGGCGGCCTCCAGATCGTCCAGGCGGGCCGCCAGGGCCGGGTCGCCAGGATCGGCGGGCAGGACCTGGTACCCGGTCTCCGGCTCCTGCCCGCCGAGGAACAGAACCTGCTCCACGCCCGGGACCTGGTCCCGGAAACCCGCGTAGAAGGCGGCCAGGTCGGTGTCGCCGGCCATCGCGGAGGTGATCACCAGGCGGGCACCCGACTGGTTCAGCATGTGCCCGAGTTCGCGCTCCCGGTAGCGCACGTTCAGGCTCACGACCACGGCGCCGATCCGGGTCGCGCCGAAGAAGACATCCAGCCACTCCGCCTGGTTGGGGGCGGCGAGCGCGATCCGGTCTCCCGGCCCGATCCCGCGGCCGAGCAGTCCCGCCGCCACGGCCCGGCTGCGCTCGGCCAGGTCACCGAAGGTCACCGCGACCGGGCCGGACTCGGACTGGCAGTGCAGGAAGACCTTCTCGCCGTGGCTCTCGGCGGCGGCGCGCAGCGCGCCGGGCAGTGTCGTCATCATGGTCACGCTTCTCCGCTCGAGACCGTACCGGCCGTTCACGTTATCGGCTCGCCGCACTGGTGGGGAAGGCGCGCGACCCCGCGCTTCGTGCCGCCGGTCACACCGCGAGAGGTGCCAGCACCTCCCTGGCCAGGGTGAGGATCGAGAAGTGACCGTGGCCGGGGTCGATCCGCAGGTGCGCGGACGGGATCCGCTCGGCGTACAGGCGGGCGTGCTGGACCGGGACGGTCAGGTCGGCGTCGCCGTGCCGGATCAGCGTTGGCACGGTGATCGAGGCCAGGTCGAAGCCCCAGGGCCGGGTGAGCACCCGCAGGTCCTGCGCCGTCCCGCCGTACCCGCGCCGGAACGCCTCGATGTAGTTGGCGAGGAACGATTCCCGCAGCGCCGGATCGGCGAGGGCGCGAACGTCCGCCTCCGGCAGCGAGGTCGCAGACAGGCTCAGGAACAGCTCAGGCGATCGGCGAGCGAGCGCGGCCAGGCACCCCATGGCCCAGCCGGAGAACGCTGGCGAGCGCCGGGCAACCGCCAGCCCGAACCGCTCGCCGGAGGCCATCGAGACCGTGGGCCACTCGGGCAGGCCGAGCGGCGCGACCAGCGCGAGGCAGCGGACCCGGCCGGGCAGCACCGCCGCGCACGCCGCCGCGAACGGCCCGCCGCCGGACACCCCGAGCACGCCCGCCTGGTCGACGCCCAGCGCGTCGAGGACTAGGCGGGCATCGTCCGCCCAGTCAGCGACGCTGGCCAGGCGTCGCGGGTCGGTGCCGCCGATCCCCGGCCGGTCGGGCGCGATCACGCGCAGGCCGAGATCACGGGCGACCGGGGCGAACCAGCGCGCAGACAGCCGCGAGTCGGCCAGTCCATGACAGAGCAGCACCGGCGCCGCGTCCGGGGCGCCGACCACTTCGACGGCGATGGCGCTGCCGTCGCCTCGTGGCACCTGCATGCTTCCATGGTCGCGCGGCGGTGCGCGTTACGCATCGCACCTGCCCTACTGCGGCACGTGTCCCGCGGATCGAAGCGGGCCAGGTGCGGAGGAACCGGCCACCGTGGCTGGCGGCCGGTTCCTCCGGATCGGCCGCAGGTCAGCCGAACATGGCCATCCGGGAAGACCGGCCGGTCCGCTGGAGCAGCGGCGTGGCGAGCACCGTGACCGCCGAGACACCGCCGAGGATCGCGAACGCCACGCCCAGGTTCGCCTCCGACCCCGCCATCAGCAGGCTCGCGGCGAGCGGGCCGAGCGCCTGGCCGCCGGTCGAGCCGATCCCCCAGACCAGCGCGTTGCCGGTGGTGGACGCGCTCTTCGGCACGTAGTCGGCCACCAGCGACATCAGCAGCGGGAACCCGCTGAAGGTGAACAGCCCGAACACGGCGAGCGCCAGCAGCGCGGTTGCCCCGTGCCCGGAGGTGGTGAGGAACCAGAAGATGCCCAGCGCGGAGCCGAGGCTGTCGGCGGCGAGCACGATCCGCTTGTCGAACCGGTCGGCCAGCAGGCCGAACAGCGGCTGGCCGACGATGCCGCCGGCGTACATCGCGGTCACGGCGATCCCGAGGCCGGTCGAGATCCCGGCGTGCCGCTGGGTGGTGAGGTAGATCGGGATCCACGCCACGATGCCGATGAAGGCGAGGGACCGGAAGAACGCGATCGACGTCAGGGCGATCACGCTCCTGCTGAGCAGCGAGCGGAGCGGCACGCTCGCGGGCCGGGCGGCGGCCTGGCCAGCCGGCGGGTCGCCCGCCGGGTCCGCGGGCACGCTGGCGGGCGACGGCACAGGGACGGGCGCGTCGGACCGGCGCCCGGCCGGCGCGGCCGACTCCGGCCGCAGGCCGACCAGCACAATCACCGCCGCGAGCAGGCTGAGCACGGCGAACACGATGGCCGTGGCCGGCTTGGAGATCCCCAGTGCGGCGATAACGAAGAACAGCGCCGGGTACAGTGCGCGGCCCAGGCTGCCGAACGCGCCGTTGATGCCCAGTGCCCGGCCGCGGGAGCTTTCCGGGAAGCCAAGCTGGAGCAGGGAGCCGCCCAGGGGGTGGTAGAAGGAACTGCCGACGCCGGCCACCGCGGCGGCAACCAGCACCAGTACGTCGCTCGGGACGCCGGTCAGCGACAGCGCGGCGTAGAAGCCGAGCAGGCTCACCCCGAGCGTCGCGATCCCGAGGGCGATCATCGACCCGCGCCGCCCCAGGGCGTCCGCCACCAGGCCGACCACGATCCCGAACCCGGCGGAAGTGATGTAGAAGATCGTCAGCATCGCGGTGATCAGGACCGTCGAGACGTGGTGTCCCTGGGCGAGCAGGTCGCCGATCACCGGGATGAAGAACACCACGCCGTCGTTCAAGAAGTGGGCCAGCGAGGTGACACCGAGCAGGCGGGCGGAGCCAGTTCGGCCGCGGGTCGGGACCTGCGCCGGGACGGCGGCGAAGTCGGTCGCGCTCATCTCCGGTCTCCTTTCCGGGCGACCTGGCTGATTCCGGCCGTTCGGGCCTGCCGATGGCGGGCGCCCGCGCGATCCGCGCCAGCACCGCAGCCTCGCCCATCGAGTTCTGTAGCTACGACTACAAGGCCTCAACCGTAGCCATGACTACGGCATTCCCGGACGCTCCAGCGAGTACGTGCGGCGGCGGCCGCCCTCCTCGATCGTGATCCGCATGCCCTCGTCCAGCTTTCCGATCACGACGCGCTTGGTCTTCTCGCGCTCAGCCAGCCACTTGCCCACCGCGCGGATGATCGCCTGGGCCACCGCGGCCGAGCCGGTCACGATGGCAATCGCGGTCGTGATCGGCTCCGCACGGAAACCCTCCTCGGTGTCGTGGACCAGCACCACGCGGTAGTCGCTGGCACCGGCCCCGCGCAGGAAGTCGGCGAGCTCGTCGAGCACCTCCGGTTCAGCGCCGGCGATCCGGACCCTGGTCTCGGTTTCCGTCATGATGGTTCCTCCCTCAGCCGTCCGGTCATCAGGTCAAACTCCGGCATGACGACCGGACTGCCGGCCTCCAGCCACTGCCTCGTCGACCAGCCGAGGTAGCGTCGCCAGCCGTCCGGCCAGGAATCCAGCGGACCACCGCGAGCACCGCCGGGCCGGCGCCCGGTCCCGCCCAGCGGCACGACCCGGCTGGTCAGCGGGTCGATGACGTGCCGGGTGTGGTGGGCGTACCAGGCCGGGAACGGGCACTCGGGCCAGCTTGGCGGGACCGGAAACCAGCGGCGCGACGCGCCGGTCTGGTACATCGGGCACTCGGCGTGCGGGCACCGGTGGTCGATCCGGCTGGCCGCCCGCGTGACCATGCCGAGGCCCACGTCCTTCAGTCGCTGGATCTCCAGGCCGGCCTGGGCGTAGGTGGGAATCTTCCCGTGCAACGGAGTCTGCCGGTACGGGTGACCCTCGGGCACCGGTTCGAGCAGCAGCTTGTTCGGCAAGGCAACGGAGGCGTAGCCGTGGTGGCCCTCCGGGCGGAGCTGAATGCTCGTGTACGCGGGTTGGAAGCCGCCCCGAAGCTCGCTCAACGTCTCTGTCGGCAGCGGCGTCAGCAGTTCCAGCCAGCGCGCCTGGTCGGACTTCAGCCGCTCGATGTAGGCGAGGGCGACGGGCCGGGCCGGGTGCAGCACTTCCCGCTCGACCAGGCCGGCGAAGTCCGCGGCCCTGATCATGAAGATCCTGCCCTGCGCCCAGGACTCGCGTGGGGCGTCGGCATCGAGGTAGACCGGCGGCAATCGGGTGAGCAGGCCGAACAACTGCCGGTAGAACTCGGTGACGCCCAGTTCCGATGGCCGGAGGCGGTGCTTGCAGCAGTGATTCACCAGGGCCAGGAAGCCGGCGCACGGCTCGGTGGTGAAGAACGACGCCTGGACCAGCGGCGTCAGCGCCAGGAATGCCTCGTCCGGGCCCCACAGCCGTTCCAGGAACGAGAACGTCGCCTCATAGCTGTGGTGCTGGTCGAGCCAGTCCCGGTAAGCGCGCCCGTCCTCGGCACCGCCGGTCGTCCGGTAGACGAAGACACTGGTCGCCTCCTCGGCGAGCAGGGTCTCGCTGATGTCACGGTCGTCGCGCTCGCCGGGGGCAGTTTCCTCTTCCTCGACGGTATAGAGATCGCCGGCGTGAATGATCCTGGCTGACCTGGCCGGAGCCCGCAGCATCTCGCGCCCGGCCGGGTGAATCTCAAGCGAGTGCAGATCAAAAGACAGGCCAGGATCCTGGTTGGCCATCTCAACCAGTCCAAGCAGCAGCTTCAGTTCCCGGCACGCCTGGAGGTACTGGAATGGATAGGCCAGCATCTGCAGGAAGTGATGCCATTCATGGAGCAGTGTCGGCTCGAACCGGGTGGACAGCAGGCCGATGCCCAGTCGCGCGACAAGCGTTCCCTGCTCCGCGTCGCGCGTCGGACCGGACAACTGCACCGCCAAGGCATGGGTGACATGATTGGCGGGTATCAGCAGGTCATAAAAGGCCGTGCCGGTAGCGGCATCGAAATGTGACCTGATCCCGGGCAGACCTGCTTGCATCCGCAATAACTCCTTCGCGGCAGGCTGGCGGGAAAGACGCCGCGATGCGTAATCGGACCATTCGAAACGCACGCTACAGCAGGCCCGATTTCCCGGGCAAGCGGCGAACTCGGGCCCGTCCCGTGGCAGTGTGAGACCCGATACACGCCGCAGAGATCGTCTTCGCCGTCGCATGGCCTGGGCTTCGCCGTCTGGGCCCGGCCCGACGCGACGCGACAGTCACTCCCGGCCGGGACCGGCATGTCTTGCGCCGGGCGAGATCGGTGGCCAGGATGGCAGCCATGGCACTGGTCCTCAGCCCGCCGAACCCGCATTACTCCCGCGAGGCGATCCGCATCCACCCGGAGCGGATCATCTCCTGGGGCCTGGACGAGGGCTGATGCGGCCCGTCCTCGACCGGATCGGCGAGTGGGTCGCGGCGCATCGGGAGGAGTCGATCAGGCAGTGGGCGGACTGGGTCCGGCAGCCGAGCGTGAGCAGCGACGGAACCGGCTTCCCCGCCGCGACCCGGTACGCCGCTGAACTCATCCGGCGCTGCGGCCTGGTCCCGGAGGTGATCGAGACCGCCGGCCGGCCGCTGATCCTGGGCACGCACCCGGCCGACGCCCCGGCGGGTACCCCGAACGTGCTGATCTACGGGCATTACGACGTGCAGCCGGCCGGGCCACTGGCCGACTGGCGCAGCCCGCCGTTCGAGCCCGAGATCCGGGACGGCCGCCTGTTCGGCCGGGGGTCCGGCGACAACAAGGGCCAGCACCTGGCGCAGTTGCTGGCCCTGCGGGCGCTGCTCGAGGTCGGCGGAACGCCGCCGTGCCGGGTCACCGTCCTGCTCGATGGCGAGGAGGAAATCGGCAGCCCCAGTCTGGCGGAGGCGATCCGGCGCCGCTTTCCTGACGGCGCACCGGACCGGCCGGACCTGGCGGTGTGGAGCGACGGCCCGGTGCACGAGTCGGGGCGATCCACCGTGGTGCTCGGCGTGCGCGGGATCGTCACGTTCCGGCTTCGCGCCACCGGGGCGGCGGCACCGCTGCACTCAGGCAACTGGGGCGGCATCGCGCCGAATCCGGCCTGGCGACTGGTACACCTGCTCGCCACCATGCGCGCTCCCGACGGCACGACGCTGATCGAAGGCGTGAACGACGGCGTCACGCCGCCGACACCGGGCGAGCAGGCCGCCCTGGCCGCGCTGCCGGTGGACGTGGCGCAGGTGCTCGGCGAGATCGGCGCCGACCAGATGGAGCCGCCCGCCGACCTGGCCTACTCCCAGCGGCTGTCCCGGCCCACCTTCACCATCAACTCCCTTACCTGCGAGGACGGCGGAGAGCACCGCTCGGTCATCCCGAACGTGGCGGTAGCCAAGTGCGACATGCGCCTGGTCGGCGGGCAGCGGACCGCCGACGTGATGGCGGCGATCCGGCGGCACGTCGCGCGCCATGACCCCGCCATCGAGGTCACGTTCGGCGCGGCCATGGAGCCGCATCGGACGCCGCCGGAGTCCGGTTACACCGAGGCGGTGATCCGCGGCGTGAGCGCTGGCCAGGGCGAGCGGCCGCTGGTGATCCCGGCCCTCGGCGCCAGCCTGCCGATCGCCGAGTTCGGCGACGCGCTCGGGATCCCGTGCTACGGCGTTCCGCTGGCCAACGCCGACGAGCGCAACCACGCGCCGGATGAGAACATGGCGGTCGACCGGTTCCTGGGCGGCATCAACTCCGCCGCGGGCGTGCTGCTCGCGCTGGGCGGCGCGCTGTGACGCCGTGCGCCGGGCCACGCCGCCGGGTCATGCCGCCGGGTCAGGCGCAGCTTCGGGTCCCGACCGGGCGGGTGGCCGAGGCGCCGGCCCGCGCGTCGGCCCGGACCTGGCCGGCGGTCAGGGCGTAGCCGGTGGCCGGATCCACGGTCGACGCGGCGAAGACGACACCGTAGACCCTGCCGTCCGGGGCGAGCAGGGGCCCACCGGAGTTGCCCGGCCGGACGGTCCCGCGCAGCACGTAGATCTCGCGAGTCACGGTCGCGTCGGAGTAGATGTTCGGACCCGTGACGAGCTGGCGGGCGGCGACCCGGGCCGGGGTGGGGGTGAACGGACCGTTCTCCGGGTAGCCGACGATCTCGGCCGGGGACCCGGAGCCGACCGCCGGGCCAAAGCCCAGAGAACGCCGGGTCAGCCCGGGAACGTCCAGCACGGCGATGTCGGTGTTGGGATCGAAGAACACGACCCGCGCCGCCAGGCCGATCCTGGCGCCGGTGCCATCGCCGACGATCTGGACGCTGCGGGCGCCGGCCACGACGTGCGCGTTGGTCAGCACGTGGCCCGGGGCGTAGACGAACCCGCTCCCCTCGGTCTGCTGGCCGCACTCGGGCTCGAGTGCCACGATCTTGACGATGCTCGGCGCGTCCGCCCTGATCACACTCGCGGGCACGGCGCCGGCCACCGGCGCGGCGACCGGCGGCGCGAGCGGCGGGTTCAGGCCGGCGAACACCGGCGGCAGGTCGCGGGTCTCCACCGTCCGCAGGAACGAGGAAAACGCCAGGTAGACACTGTTCGGAACCGCGTGGTCGACGGCAGTGAGGATGCGCGAGTGCCGGACCTGGCGGGCCAGGCTGGTGAACGGCGAGTTGATCACGGCCAGGCCAAGCAGCCAGGCGACGAACAGCATCGCGGCGACGGAGAAGACGGTGCCGAGGATCTCGTCGAAGAACCGGAGCGGGCTGACCCGCAGCACGCGCCGGAGAACGACCGCCAGGCGGACGAGCAGTTCCTGGAGCACGATCGCGACGACCAGCACGGTGATCAGGGCCAGTACGGACTGGGCGACGGCACCGGTGACTAGCCGCGCGATCGGGCCGGCGATCCGGCTGCCGATGACCGCGCCGCCGATGAACCCGACCAGGGAGGCGACCCCGACCAGCAGTCCCTGCCGGAAGCCGCGGATGCCTACCACGACGGCCAGCACGATCAGGATCAGATCGAGCAGGTCGCCGGTCCTGACGGCGGCGGTCAGCATCCAGTCCCCTCCCTGCCCGGATGGCGCGGCGAACCGGGTCACCCGTTGCTCATCGCCGCGGCCTCCGGACCATCATGCACCAATGTCCCGCCATTCCGGGCGCGGCCCGATCCGCTGCGGGGTAGCCGGCCGGCGGGCTAGCCGAACTCGACTCCCTGGGCGAGCGGAAGCTCCGCGGAGTAGTTGACGGTATTCGTGGCCCGTCGCATGTAGGACTTCCACGCGTCCGAACCGGACTCCCGGCCGCCGCCGGTCTCCTTCTCCCCGCCGAACGCCCCGCCGATCTCGGCCCCGGATGGGCCTATGTTGACGTTCGCGATCCCGCAATCCGAGCCGTCCGCGGCCAGGAACCGCTCGGCCTCGCGGATGTTCATCGTGAAGATCGAGGACGAGAGCCCCTGCGGTACGTCGTTGTGCAGCGCGATCGCTTCCTCGAAATCGGAGTACGTGAGCAGGTACAAGATCGGCGCGAACGTCTCAGCCCGGACGATCTCGCTCTGCGCGGGCATCGTCACGATGGCCGGCTCGACGTAGTAGGCGTCCGGCGCCTGGTCGGCCAGCACCCGCTCGCCGCCGGCCACGACCCGGCCGCCGACCGCCCGGGCCTGCTCAAGCGCGGCCAGGTAGCCCTGGTAGGCAGCATGGTCGATGAGCGGGCCGACCAGCGTCCCGTCGGCGAGCGGTGAGCCGATCGGCAGCGACGCGTAGGCAGCGCGCAGTCGCTCCGTCAGGTCGGCGGCGATCGACTCGTGCGCGATCACCCGCCGCAGGCTGGTGCAGCGCTGCCCGGCCGTCCCGGCGGCGGAGAACACGACGCCGCGCACCGTGAGATCCAGGTCGGCCGACGGAGTGACGACGGCCGCGTTGTTTCCGCCGAGTTCCAGCAGCAGGCGGCCGAACCGGCCGGCCACCCGCGGTGCCACGGCACGCCCCATCCGGGTGGACCCGGTGGCGCTGATCAGGGCGACCCGCGGGTCGTCGGCCAGCGCACCACCCACGTCCGCACCGCCGAGCAGGACCGCGGAGACCGCGGCCGGCGCCCCGACCCGGCGGGCCGCCTCGGCGACCAGCGCCTGGCAGGCCAGCGCGGTCAGCGGCGTCTTGTCCGACGGCTTCCACACCACCGGATCCCCGCAGACCAGCGCAAGCGCGGCGTTCCAGGACCACACCGCGACCGGGAAGTTGAACGCGCTGATGACGCCGGCCACACCGAGCGGGTGCCACTGCTCCATCATCCGGTGCCCGGGCCGCTCGGAGGCGATCGTCAGGCCGTGCAACTGCCGGGACAGGCCCACGGCCAGGTCGCAGATGTCGATCATCTCCTGGACCTCGCCGAGGCCCTCGGAGCAGATCTTCCCGGCCTCGATCGACACCAGCGCGCCGAGGTCGGCCTTGTGCGCCCGGAGCAGCCCGCCGAGTTCGCGCACTAGCTGACCGCGAACCGGGGCCGGAACGGTGCGCCAGGTCAGAAACGCGTCGCTGGCCGCCGCGACGATCTCCGCCACCTGGCCGGGCGAGTGCGACCGCAGCCGGGTCAGCTCACCGCCGGTGATCGGGCTGCGCGCGACCAGGTCGCCGTCCCCGCCGAGCCCGGTGACGCCGAGCCTGGCCAGGATCGCGGTGGTCTCGGCAACCAGCCGGTCGTGGGCTGGCAGAGCACTCGCGGACATTGCTGGGCCTCCGTCCCTCGCTGACGCGAATCATTGTCCGCGATCGGCGCCGTCGCCGGGCCAGGCCCGGCGGCCGCCGACGTAGGTGGCCTGGACGCCGAGCGCGCTCAGGCCGCCCGGGTCCGCGGTGAGCGGGTTCCGGTCCAGCACGACGAAGTCGGCAACGAAACCAGGCGCGAGCCGGCCCTTGTAGGTCTCCTCGCCGGCCGCCTCGGCGGACTTCGTGGTGTAGCAGGCGAGCGCCTCGCGGGCCGTGATCCGCTGGCTCCCGCCAAGCACCGGGCCGTCCCATCCCTGCCTGGTCACGCAGCTTTGCAGGGCGAGCAGCGGTTCGTACGGCCCGCACAGGTAGTCCGAGGAACCCGCGACGCACACGCCCGCGTCCAGGAACCAGCGGTGGGCGAACATGCGCTCCAGGCGGCTCGGGCCGTACCAATCGAGCAGGTTCGCGCCGTGATAGCTGACGTAACTGCCGAACGGGACGGCGATCGCGTCCAGTCGCCGCATCCGCCGCACGATGTCGTGCGTCACCACGGTGCAGTGCTCGATCCTGTGCCGTAGCCCGGGCCGGGGAATTTCCCGTTCGGCCTCCTCGAAGATGCCGAGCAGGATCGAGATCGCGCGGTCACCGTTCGCGTGCGCGCCGACCCGGACGCCATCCTGCTGCGCCCGCCGGACGATGTCCCTGAGCACATCGGTGCTCCGGGTCTGCAGGCCGAAGTCGTCGGTCCCCTCGAACGGCTCTTCCAGCAGGCAGGTCCGGCCGCCGATCGCGCCGTCCACGAAGGTCTTGATCCCGCCGATCCGCAGCCACTCGTCCCCGATCCCGGCGATGGCGCCGAGGCGGCCGAGTTCGTCGTAGTGCTCGGCGGCGACCAGCATGTTCACCCGCAGGCTGAGCATGCCCCGTCGCCGGGCCTCGGCGAGCAGGCGCACGTCATCCGGCCCGACCAGGGCGTCTCCGACGGAAGTGATCCCGGCCGCGTGGAACATCTCGATCGCCTGGCCAAGTCCCGCCAGCCGCTCTTCCATCCCGCGGGCCGGGAGGATCGTCGTTTCGGTGTGGGCGACCTGCGGCGAGGCGAAGTCGAACAGGGCCTGCTCGTACAGCACGCCGTTCAAGTGACCGGCGGCGTCCCGGCCGTACCGTCCGCCGACCGGGTCGGGGGTCCGGTCGTCCAGGCCGCCAAGCTCCAGTGCCCGGGAGTTGGCCACGCCCCAGTGCCCGGCGACGTGCTCCACCAGCACCGGATGATCGGCGGCGGCCTGGTCCAGGTCCCACCGGCTGAGGACCCGGCGATCAGCGGTCTTGCCGTCGTCGTACCTGGTTCCCCTGATCCAGTCGCCGGGTCCGGCGCGCCCGGCCTGCTCCCGCACCTTCGCGGTGATGTCGGCGATCGACCGCACGGCGCGGTAGGAAAGGTCCAGG
>JAJYTW010000102.1 GCA_021792855.1 Actinomycetes bacterium | reverse complement strand
ACCACGCCCGTCATGGTCTTGGTGATCGAGCCAATTTCAAAACGGCCGTTCAACGGGCAGCTATCGCTGAGCTTCACCGCATAGCCGCCGTCGTCGGCGGTGACGGCGGCGAGGACCGCCGTGGCTGGAAGAGTGGGTTCCAGCGTGCGAGCCAGCCAATCAGCGGCGGTCGCTCTCCAGTTCACAATCCGATCGTACGATTCGGCACCGACGCTGACATACCGGCCAGGCCGGTACCGCGCGCAGCCGACCCGGAGGATTCAGCGGGACGCGGCCCGGACACCGGCCGCAAGATCCGCGGTCAGTGCCGAGATCGCGGCCAGGCCGGCGCTCCGGTCGTCCCCGGCGTCCAGCAGGCAGCGGACGAACGCCGAGCCCACGATCACGCCGTCGGCGAAGCCGGCCACCTCGGCAGCCTGGACGCCGGTGCTCACACCGAGACCGACGGCTACCGGCAGATCGGTGTGCTGGCGAACCCTGGCGACCAGACCGGCCGCCGCCGCGCCGACGCTCTGCCTGGCGCCGGTTATCCCCATCACCGAGGCCGCGTAGACGAACCCACGGCAAGCCGACGTGATCAGCGCGATCCGCTCGTCGGACGAGCTAGGCGCCACCAGGAAGACCGGGTCGAGATCGTGCTTGGCGGCGGCGCCCAGCCAGGGACCGGCCTCCTCCGGGGTGAGGTCCGGCGTGATCAGGCCACTGCCGCCCGCGGCGGCCAGGTCGGCGGCGAACGACTCTACGCCGTAGTGGTCGATCGGGTTCCAGTAGGTCATCACCAGGGCCGGAACGCCGGTCTCGGCCACCGCGGTCACGGTTCGCAGCACGTCAGTGACGTGCGCGCCGCGGGTCAGGGCCTGGTGCACGGCCTCCTGGATCACCGGCCCGTCCATCAGCGGATCGCTGTAGGGCAGGCCGATCTCGATCAGGTCGGCGCCGCCGGCGGCCATCGCGCGGGCCGCCTCGATAGCGCCGTCCACGGTCGGGAAGCCGGCCGGCAGGTAGCCGATCAGCGCCGCCCTGCGCTCCGCGGCCGACCGCGCGAATACCTCAGAGATCCGGCCAGCGCCGGTCGCCGCGTCGGTCACCGAGCCTCCTGCGAGTCCTGCGCCTGCTCCGCCCCGAGGTGCCCGAACCAGCGGGCGGCGATGTCCACGTCCTTGTCCCCGCGCCCGGACAGGTTCACCAGCAGCACCGCGTCCGGCCCGAGTTCCGGCCCGACCTGGAGCGCGCCGGCCAGTGCATGCGCCGACTCGATCGCCGGGATGATGCCCTCGGTCCGGCACAGCGCGTCGAACGCCGCCATCGCCTGGACGTCGGTGATCGCCCGGTACTCGGCCCGGCCGGTGTCGTGCAGCCAGGCGTGCTCCGGACCGACCCCCGGATAGTCCAGGCCGGCCGAGATCGAATGGGTGGGGAGGGTCTGGCCCTCGGGGTCCTGGAGCAGGTAGGTCCGCATGCCGTGGATCACCCCGGGCGATCCGCCGGCCAGCGTCGCGGAGTGCCGGCCGGTCTCCAGGCCCTCGCCGCCGGCCTCGCACCCGATCAAACGGACGCTCTCGTCCCCGATGAACGCGTGGAACGCCCCGATCGCATTGGAACCGCCGCCGACACAGGCGATCACCGCGTCCGGCAGTCGGCCGATCCGATCCTGGATCTGCGCCCTGGCCTCGACTCCGATCACCCGCTGGAAGTCACGCACCATGGTGGGGAACGGATGCGGCCCCATCACGGACCCGATGCAGTAGTGGGTGGTCTGCACCGACGCGACCCAGTCCCGGAAGGTCTCGTTAATCGCGTCTTTCAGGGTCTTGCTGCCGATCGTCACCGGAACGACCTCGGCGCCGAGCATCCGCATCCGGGCGACGTTCAGCGCCTGCCTGCGGGTGTCTTCCTCGCCCATGTAGATCACGCAGTCCAGGCCGAGCAGTGCGGCCGCGGTCGCGGTGGCGACCCCGTGCTGCCCGGCGCCGGTCTCGGCGATGATCCTGGTCTTGCCCATCCGCTTGGTGAGCAGGGCCTGGCCGAGGACATTGTTGATCTTGTGGGACCCGGTGTGGGCCAGGTCCTCCCGCTTGAGGAAGACCCGGCAGCCGCCCGCCCGGGCCGCGAACCTCGGCACCTCGGTCAACGGGGTCGGCCGGCCGGCGTAGTCGCGCAGCAGCGCGTCGAGTTCGGCGCCGAACGCCGGGTCGGCCTTGGCTGACTCGTACGCCGCCGTGAGTTCCTCCAGCGCGGACATCAGCGCCTCGGGGGCCAGTCGCCCGCCGTAGTCGCCGAAGTGCCCGGCCTGGTCGGGGACCGGCCCCGTCTGGGTCACAGTCACGACCCGCCTCCTCGATCCGTCCGCAGCGCGGGATGCGACCCCGCGGTGACCAGGTCGGCCACGGCCGACCTCGGGTCCTTGCCAACCACCAGGCTCTCCCCCACCAGCACCGCGTTGGCGCCGGACGCCGCGTAGGCGAGCAGATCGTGCGGCCCGCGCACGCCAGACTCGGCGATCTTGACGATCTCGTCCGGGATCCGCGGCGCCAGTCGCGCGAACACCGTCCGGTCAACCTCCAGGGTCGCCAGGTTGCGCGCGTTCACGCCGATCACCTCGGCGCCGGCGTCCAGGGCGCGATCAAGTTCGGCCTCGTCGTGCACCTCGACCAGCGCGACCAGGCCGATCGACGCGGCCCGCTCCACCAGCGACACCAGGGCGTTCTGCTCAAGCGCGGCAACGATCAGCAACACCAGGTCCGCGCCGTAGGCCCGGGCCTCCCACAGCTGATAGGAGCTGACCACGAAGTCCTTGCGCAGCAGCGGCACCTGCACGACGTCCCGGACCGCGGCCAGGTCCTCCAGGCTGCCGCCGAACCGGTGCGGCTCGGTCAGCACGCTGATCACCGCGGCGCCGCCCGCCTCATAGTCCACCGCGAGCGCGGCCGGGTCGGCGATGGCGGCGAGCGCGCCCTTGGAGGGACTGGCCCGCTTCACCTCGGCGATCACGGCTACGCCGTCGCCCCGCAGCGCGGCCACCGCGTCCCGGGGCGGGGCGGCCCGATTCGCCGCCTCCTTAAGCTGCTCAAGCGGGGTGGTCCGCTGCCGGACCTCAAGATCGGCCCGCACGTCCACGAGGATGTCATCAAGCACGCTCACGCGACTCTGCTGCCCCCTCGGGGTGGGTTGCCTGGCGTCCCCGATCGTACCGAGACCCGCTCACCCGGCCGTCGCCGCCCCGGCGCGAGCGCTCCGGCGACCGGCCCGGCGGTCATCGCCCGTCGTCCGCCGTGGGGTCGGCGCCCGCGCTCAGGAGTTCCCACATGCTCGCCTTGGACCGAGCCGCGCCGGTCCCAGCCGCGCCGGTCCCAGCCGCGCCGGTCCCAGCCGATCCGGCCGCCTGCCCGGTGCCGGCGGTTTCCGCGGCCCGGTCGGGCCCGACCGGGTGGCGCTCGTACCTGGCGGACATGGCAGGCAGCCGGTTCGCCCGGACAATGATCGCCAAACCGGCCGCGAGCACGACCAGCGCGCCGGTGACCATCAGATACCGCCAGCCCGGCCCGGCCAGCGCCACATGCGAGGGGAATCCGCTAAGCAGTCCGCTGCCACCGCCGGTGCCGCCGGCCGTGGCCGAACCCGGCGCGGCACCCGCCTCGGCTCCGGTAGCCGGCGACAACGTCCGACTGGCCGCCGACAGCACCTGCGCGGCCGTGACCTGGCCGAGCGCGACCGCCGCGATTCCGGCGCCGAGCGCGGCGGTGATCAGACCGGTGACCCGGCGCAGCCACCGCCTGGTGGCCAGCACCGCCGCAAGGCTGGCCAGCGCGGCCACGGCCAGCGCCCAGGCCGCAGGCAGCAACTGCTGCGCGGTCAGCGTCGTCACGGTGGCTGGCAGCGGGCGCGGGGCGATCACGGACACCCGGGCCACTTCCTGCCTGGTGGCCAGCAGGACGATGCCGACGCCGACCGCTCCGGCCAGGAGCAGCAGCGTCAGCTCGCGTCGCGGCCGGTTACCGGCCGCGGCGCGCGCGCCGTCGGTCAGTTTTCCGGCCACTACGCTCCCGCGCCCAAAGACATATCTCGAACGCTACCCCGTCCGCTGGCCTGCTCGGACCCGCCCCCGGCCCGGATGGATGGCTTCGCCCCGGCCAGCCGGTGGCCTACTATCGACCAGTGACGACCTATGCCCGAGATGAGCGCGCCGCGCTGTGCGATCTGCTCGACCAGCTAGGCCCGGATGCCGCGACGCTATGCGAGGGCTGGCGGACCGCCGACCTCGCAGCCCACCTGGTGCTGCGCGAGCACCGGCCGGACGCGGCAGCCGGGATCCTCGGCGGGCCGCTGGCGCACCACACCGAGAAGGTCCAGCAGGCCATGCGGGCCAAGACGCCGTACCCGCTGCTCGTGCAGACGATCAGGAATGGCCCGCCCAGGCTCTCGCTGTTCGGCATCCCAGGCATGGACGAGCGGGCCAACTTCGCCGAGTACTTCGTGCACCTGGAGGACGTCCGGCGGGCCCAGCCGGCCTGGGAGCCGCGCAAGCTCGATGGCCGGCTCGCCGACGCGCTGTGGGGCCAGCTGTCCAGGGCCCGGCTGCTGCTTCGCAAGGTGCCGGTCGGCATCGAGTTCGCCAGGGACGACGAGCAGCAGGGCGGCAGCCAGCATCCGGTCCGGATGACGGTCCGGCCGCACACCCCGGTGGTCACCGTGATCGGCGGGCCGGCCGAGCTGATGCTGTGGACCTACGGCCGGACCGGTGTCGCCCGGGTGCGACTCGAGGGCGCCGAGGCCGACGTGGCCGCGCTGCGGCAGGCCCGCTGGGGCGTTTAGCCAGCCGTTTGCTGTCCCCGCGTCGGCCCGAGCCCGAGCAGGTCGGTCAGATCGGTCACCGAGGCCAGCACGTGGTGTGCCCCGGCGGCGGTAAGTTCCGCCCGGCTGCCGCTGCCGGTCAGCACTCCGGCCACCACCCCGGCGCCGGCCCGCAGGCCGGACTCCACGTCGGCGACGGTGTCCCCGGCCACCAGCAGTTCGCGCACCGAGCCGCCGCCGAGCCGCAGCAGCGCGGTCAGCGGCAGATCCGGCCAGGGGCGGCCGCGGCCGGCGTCCGCGGGCGACAGGGCCAGGTCGATCAGCGGCCGCCAGCCCACCGCGTCGATCACCGCGTCCCTGGTCACCGGGGCGAATCCGGTCGCCAGGCAGATCGCGATCCCGGCCGCCCGAAGGGCCAGCAGCGTCTCGGCGGCCCCGGGCAGCGGCGGCACCTGCCCGGCCGCGACCGCCGCCGCGAAGTGCCGCTCGAAGGCCAGGTTGGCCTGCTGCGCCGCCCGCTCGTCGGCGAGGATCCGGCCGAACACCTCGATCTTGGACTGGCCCATCGTGGCTCGCACGATCGCCGCGGCCCGGTCCCGCTCCGGCCCGGCCGCGGCCAGTCCGGCCTCGTCCAGCGCGGCATCGAACGCGGCGAGCACCGCGCCGTCGTCGGTAACCAGGGTGCCCGCGATGTCCAGGCAGGCGATCGAGACTGTCGGCCGAGTCATGACGGCACAATACGCTGGATACACCCACCCCTACCGGAACGGAGAGGCCATGAACCACGTGCTCGGCATCGACATCGGCGGCACCGGCATCAAGGCCGCGCCGGTCGACGTGACGACCGGGCGCCTGCTGGCCGAGCGGGCCAAGGTGGCGACCCCGCGCCCCGCGACGCCGGCCGCCGTCGAGGCCGTGCTCAGGCAGCTGATCAGCGACTTCGCCTGGTCCGGCCCGCTCGGGATCACGTTTCCCGGGGTGGTGATCGATGGCACCATCCGGACCGCGGCGAACCTGCATCCGGACTGGATCGGGGTGAGCGTCGCCGACCTGCTCAACGACGTGACCGCGGGCAAGCAGGTCGCGGTGATCAACGACGCCGACGCGGCGGGCCTGGCCGAGATGCGGTTCGGCGCGGGCACCGGGGAGCGCGGCGTGGTCCTGATGCTGACGCTGGGGACCGGGATCGGCAGTGCGCTGTTCTACGACGGCATCCTGGTGCCGAACACCGAATTCGGTCATATCGAGCTTGACGGCGAGGACGCCGAGCGGCGGGCCTCCGAGCGAGCCCGCGAGGAGCAGGACCTGAGCTGGGGCAAGTGGGCCGGCCGGGTCGACGCCTACCTCGACAAGATGGAGCAGTTGCTGTCCCCGCAGCTGATCATCATCGGCGGCGGCATCAGCCGGAAATCGGACAAGTTCCTGCCGAGGCTGACCACGCTCCGCGCCCGGGTCTTGCCCGCCGCACTGCACAACGACGCGGGCATCGTCGGCGGCGCGATGGCGGCGCACGACCAGACGGCGGCGCTCGGCTAGCGGCCCTGGTCGGTCCAGGCGAACGGAGGCGGCGGCGCCGACCGGTGCCTGCCCTGCCGCTCGCCATCTCGGCTCGAGAACAGCAG
Organism: Actinomycetes bacterium; assembly: GCA_021792855.1. Classification (GTDB taxonomy): domain Bacteria; phylum Actinomycetota; class Actinomycetes; order Streptosporangiales; family Streptosporangiaceae; genus Chersky-822. The sequence goes on along the minus strand of JAJYTW010000102.1, from coordinate 8,142 downwards.
CACCAGCGCCCCGGCCGCCAGGCACGCGGCCAGCGGCCAGAACGCGACCGCCGGCCACAAGATCTGCGACGGGCCGCCGCCAAGCGCGAGCGGGGCATGTACCAGCGTGCCGGCCGGGCTGGTCAGCAGCTTGTGGTCGAACTGGCTGACCCCCCAGCTCTGGCCGATGATCCTGGCCACCAGCGCGGCGCCGACGCTGCCCGCCAGGACCGCGGCCATCGGACCCGGCCCGTATCTGCGCACACCGAGCAGATAGCCGCCCACCCCGATGATCAGTCCGCAGACCACTCCGATCAGGCAGAACCAGGCGTCGGCGGCGATGAACCCTGAGGTCTCCGGGTTGACCGCGTCCGCCAGGCCCCTGCTGACCACCTCGTAGGCGACCCGGGGCGCGAGCAGCGCCCAGGCCAGCCCGCCCGGTGCGCCGATCAGGACGCCGCCCAGCAGGATCGCGATCGAGACGACCACGCCGCGCCGCGCTGACGGCGCGGGGGCACGCTCAGGCTCCAGACCGTCCGGCTGGGACGGGCTGGGCAGCTCACTGGTCCTTGACATGTTGCCGATCAGCGTACGGGACCGGCGTCGCCGGCCGGGATCTGGCCGGTCCGGTCAGCCGACGCATGCCGGGCCCAGCAGCTGCTTCAGATCGGCGACCAGCGACGGCGACGGGCGGACCCGCAGCTTGTCATCGAGCCGCATCACCTTGGCCGCCGGGCCGTTCATCAGCCGCAGGTGCACCTCGTTCGGGCCGGGGTGGGTGCGCAGCACCTCGCGCAGCCGCTCGACGACCGGCGGAATGCAGCGGGCCTCCGGGATCGACACCACGAAAGGGCCGCCGCCCTCCGCGGGCACCTCGAGCGGGCGGACCTCCATCGCGACCAGCTTGGGCACCTCCTCGCGGCGGTCCAGCCTGCCCCGGACGAGCACGATCGCGTCCTCCACCACCAGATGCATGCAGGCCTGATAGGTGGCGGGGAAGAACAGCACCTCGATCGCGCCGTCCAGGTCCTCCAGAGTCGCGGTCGCCCAGGGACTGCCCTGCCTGGTCATCTTGCGCTGCACGCCGGACAGGATCCCGCCGATCGTGATCACCTGACCATCCGAGCGGCCGCCGGCCGCGGGCCGGGCCGAATCGTCGGCCGCGCCGAGCAACTGGACCACCGAGCACTCGGTCTCGGCCGCCAGCACGTGCTCCAGGCCGAGCAGCGGGTGGTCGGACACGTACAGGCCGAGCATCTCGCGCTCGAAGCCGAGCAGCGTGGACTTGTCCCACTCCCCGTCCGGCACCGGCACGTCGAACGTGGCCGCGGTCTCCTCGTCGTTGCCGAACAGCGAGTCCTGGCCGATCGCCTCGTTCCGCTTGACGTCGATCACCGAGTCGATGGCCTGCTCGTGGATCATCAGCAGGCCGCGGCGCGGGCTGCGCAGCGAGTCGAACGCGCCCGCCTTGATCAGCGACTCGACCACCCGCTTGTTGCAGACGTTGACCGGGACCTTGCGGAGGAAGTCGGCGAAGCTGGTGAACGCGCCCTGCGCGGTCCTGGTCGCCACGATCGACTCGACCACGCCGGCGCCAACGTTCCGCACCGCCGCCATGCCGAATCGGATGTCGGTGCCGACCGGGGTGAACATCGCAGTGGAGGCGTTCACGTCCGGCGGCAGCACGGTGATCCCCATCCGGCGGCACTCGTTCAGGTACAGGGCGCTCTTGTCCTTGTCGCCGGAGACCGAGGTGAGCAGCGCGGCCATGTACTCGGCCGGGTAGTTCGCCTTGAGGAAGGCCGTCCAGTAGGAGATCAGGCCGTAGGCCGCGCTGTGCGCCTTGTTGAACGCGTAGTCCGAGAACGGGACCAGGATGTCCCAGATCGTCTTGATCGCGGCCTCGGAGTAGCCATTCGCCTTCATCCCGGCGGCGAACGGCTCGAACTCCTTGTCCAGGATCTCCTTCTTCTTCTTGCCCATCGCCCGGCGGAGCAGGTCCGCGTTGCCCGGCGAGTACCCGGCCAACTTCTGGGCGATCGCCATGACCTGCTCCTGGTAGACGATCAGCCCGAAGGTGTCACCCAGGATGTCGGCAAGCGGTTCGGCCAGTTCGGGGTGGATCGGCACCACCGGCTTGCGGCGGTTCTTCCGGTCGGCGTAGTCGTTGTGCGCGTTGGCGCCCATCGGGCCTGGCCGGTACAGCGCGCCGACCGCGGAGATGTCCTCGAAGTTGTCCGGCCGCATACTGCGCAGCAGTGCGCGCATCGGCCCGCCGTCGAACTGGAAGATGCCGAGCGTGTCACCGCGCGCGAGCAGTTCATAGGTGGGCTTGTCGTCGAGCGGGATCTCCTCCAGGATCACCTCGATGTCCCGGTTGGCCTTGATGCCGCGGAGCGCGTCGTCCAGGATCGTCAGGTTCCGCAGGCCGAGGAAGTCCATCTTGAGCAGGCCGAGGCTCTCGCAGGCCGGGTAGTCGAACTGCGTTATCACCGCGCCGTCGGCCTCGCGCCTCCAGACCGGCACGTGGTCGATGATCGGCTCGCTGCTCATGATCACGCCGGCCGCGTGCACGCCGGCCTGCCGGATCAGGCCCTCCAGGCCGCGCGCGGTGTCGATCACCTGCCGGACGTCGGCCTCGGCCTCGTACAGCGCCCGGATCTCGCCGGCCTCGCCGTAACGCGAGTGGTCGGGGTCGAAGATCCCGGACAGCGGGACGTCCTTGCCCATCACCGCCGGCGGGAAGGCCTTGGTGATCCGGTCGCCGACCGCGTACGGGAAGCCGAGCACCCGGGCCGCGTCCTTGACCGCCGCCTTGGCCTTGATCGTGCCGTAGGTGATGATCTGGGCGACCCGGTCATCGCCCCACTTGCCGGTGACGTAGCGGATCACGTCGCCCCGGCGGCGTTCGTCGAAGTCGATGTCGATGTCCGGCATCGAGACCCGCTCGGGGTTCAGGAACCGCTCGAACACCAGACCGTGGTTGAGCGGGTCCAGGTCGGTGATGCCCAGAGCGTAGGCGACCAGGCTGCCGGCCGCCGATCCGCGGCCCGGCCCGACCCGGACGCCGTTGTTCTTGGACCACATGATGAAGTCGGCGACGACCAGGAAGTAGGAGCAGAACCCCATCTGGGCGATGATGCCCATCTCGTACTCGGCCTGCTCCCTGCGCCGGTCGTCATAGCCGCCGGGGTACCTGCGGTCCATCCCGAGCCAGACTTCCTTGCGGAACCAGCTTTCCTCGGTCTCGCCGTCCGGCACGTCGAACCGCGGCATCAGGTTCTGGAACGTGAACTCCACGTTCGCCCGCTCCGCGATCAGCAGCGTGTTGTCGCAGCCGGACTGCCACTCCTCGTCGGTGTAGGCGGCGCGCATCTCGGCCGGGCTCTTCAGGTAGTAGCCGTCGCCGTCGAACTTGAACCGGTTCGGGTCGGCGAGGTTAGAGCCGGTCTGCACGCACAGCAGCACCTCGTGCGCCTGCGCCTGCTCGGGCAGGGTGTAGTGCGAGTCGTTGGTGACCACGAAGGGCAGCGACAGGTCCCGCGCGATCTGGCGCAGGCCGTCCCTGACCCGCCGCTCGATGTCCAGACCGTGGTCCATGATCTCGACGAAGAAGTTGCCGACCCCGAAGATGTCGCGGTACCTGGCGGCCGCGGCCAGGGCCAGGTCGTACTGGCCGAGCTTGAGCCTGGTCTGCACCTCGCCGGACGGGCACCCAGTCGTGGCGATGATGCCTTTGGCGTGCTCGGCCAGCAGTTCGGCGTCCATCCGCGGCTTGCGGAAGTATCCCTCAAGGGAGGCTCGCGAGGACAGCTTGAACAGGTTGTGCATGCCCTCCGTGGTCTCGGCGAGCAGGGTCATGTGGGTGTACGCGCCCGCGCCGGAGACGTCGTCGGCACGCTGGGCCGGGGTGCCCCACCGGACCGGCTGACGGTGCCCCCGATGCTCGGGAGCTACGTAGGCCTCGATCCCGATGATCGGCTTGACGCCGGCCGCGGTGGCCTTCTTCCAGAAGTCGTAAGCGCCGTAGAGGTTGCCGTGGTCGGTAATCGCGATGGCCGACATCTGCGCCTGCTGGCACTGGGTGAACATGTCGTTCAGCCGAGCGGCGCCGTCCAGCATCGAGTACTCGGTGTGCACGTGGAGGTGCGCGAACCCGTCTCGATCTGCCATGACGGCCCTCCTCCAGGCACGCTGCCGCCCGCGGGTGCTTGCGGTGCAATTAACCTAACCCAACCGGGCAGCGGCGGGCATCTGGACGCGCCAGGAGTCCGCGACGGCGGCTAGGACTCGGCCGCGAGCACCTCGAGCGAGGCCGCCAGATCGGCCGGGTAGGCGCTGGTGAACTCCACCCAGCGGCCGTCATCGGGGTGCGCGAAACCGAGCCTGACCGCGTGCAGCCACTGCCTGGTGACGCCGAGCCTGGCGGCCAGCACCGGGTCGGCGCCGTAGAGCCGGTCGCCGACGCACGGATGCCGCACGGCCGCCATGTGCACCCGGATCTGATGGGTGCGGCCGGTTTCCAGCTTGATCTCGACCAGGCTGGCCGCGCGGAACGCCTCCAGGGTGTCGTAATGCGTGATAGCCGGACGGCCATCCGCGATCACCGCGAACCGGCCGTCGCCGGAGGGATGCCGGGCGATCGGCGCGTCGATGGTGCCGCGCAGCGGGTCAGGATGCCCCTGGACCAGGGCGTGGTAACGCTTGTCCACGGTCCGGTCCCGGAACGCCTGCTTCAGCACGCTGTAGGCGTGCTCGCTCTTGGCGACCACCATCACTCCGGTGGTATTGGCGTCCAGGCGGTGCACGATCCCCTGCCGCTCGGCCGCCCCGCTGGTGGCGATCCGGTGCCCGGCGGCCGCCAGGCCGCCCTGCACGGTCGGCCCGGTCCAGCCCGGGGTGGGATGCGCGGCGACCCCGGCCGGCTTGTCCACCACGATGATGTCGTCGTCCTCGTAGACGATGGCGAGGCCGGGCACCGGTATCGGCGCCGCCGGGGCCGCCGGGCCGGCCGACGGCAGCGTGACCTCCAGCCAGACGCCCGCCGGTACGCGCTCGGACTTGGTCGGCTGACGGCCGTCGAGCAGCACCGCACCCGCCCCGATCAGCTCCGCGGCCCGGGTCCTGGACAGGCCGAACATCCGGGAGATCGCGGCGTCAAGCCGCTCGCCCTCCAGCCCGTCAGGTACCGGCACCCGGCGCTGGACCGGCGCCGTCACGCCGCACCGCCGTCCTTCCCGGCCGCGGCGTCGCCGCCGGAAGCACCGGTGCCCTGCATCGGCTCGGACGGCTGACCGGCCGGGTCCGGTTCGACGGTCACCCGCTGCCCGTCCAGCCTGGTGCCGCGCATGGCCAGCAGCACCGCGAGCACGCCGCCGCACACGATGGCCGAGTCGGCCAGGTTGAACACCGGCCAGTGCGGCAACTGGATCCAGTCGACGACGTAGCCGCGGAAGATGCCCGGGTACCGGAAGATCCGGTCGACCAGGTTGCCGACCGCGCCGCCGAGCAGCAGGCCGAGCGTGATCGCCCAGGGCACGCTCCGGATCCTGGACGACATCCGCAGGATGAAGATGGTCACGCCGACCGCGATGGCGGTGAACAGGATCGTCACCGACCGGCCGCCGATGCTGAACGCGGCCCCCGGATTGCGCAACTCGGTCAGCTTGAGAAACCCGCCGAGCAGCACCACGGGCGGGCGGCCAGAGAGCGTCGCGACCACGATGGCCTTGGTGATGATGTCGCTGATCAGTACGAAGACGGCGATTCCGAGCAGAATGCCGACCCGCCGGCGGGCCAGGTGCCCGATGCCTGATCCGGCATCCGGCCGACTCGCTTCGGCTGGGGGCTCATGCTCGCTCAGCGGCGTTCCTCTCGCTGCTTGCAGCTAACGCACAGGGTGGCCCTGGGGAAGGCCTGCAACCTGGCCTTGCCGATTGGCTCTCCGCACGACTCACAGATCCCGTAGGTGCCGTCGGCGATCGTCGCGAGGGCACGTTCGGTCTGAGCTAGAAGCTCACGTGCATTGTAGGTCAGGGCAAGCTCATGCTCGCGCTCGAACGCCTTCGCCCCGACATCGGCCTGGTCGTCGCCGGCGTCGCTGATCGCGTCGCCGAACCGGTCGGCGATGTCTGCCTCGGTCCGCTCGATCTCCGCCCGCAGTTCGCTGGCTTCCGCGGTCAGTTGCTCGACAACCGCGGTCACCTCCGCCCCGGTCCAGTGCCGCTCCCCCTGGCGGACGGGGAGGCCGGAGGCACCAGATTGTGCGGCTGCGGTCATACCCGCCTCCCTTGGCGCGGAACTGACAGTGTTCAGATACTGGCAGCGATCATGGTGGACAAGCGTCACCGGAGAATAAGTGGTGACCGGGGAGATTCGCAAACACACCCGGGCAACGACACGTTTTGGACCCGGAGTCGCCTGGTCAGCGGCGCGTGTTGGGCGGTCGCGAGACGGCCGGTGGGATATCGTGGCCCCTCGCGGACTCGGGGGAATTCGCCGCTGGGGAGTCGACCATGACGCCTGGATCTGGCCGGGGGGCAGGAGATCTGGCACCGGACATCCCGCCGGGGGCCCCCGACCTCGCGGCCATTGACAGCCGGATTAGCACCTGGTGGGCGGACCGGGAGGTGATGGCGCGCTGGGTCGGCCGGCAGGCCGGGCGCCCTGCCTGGATCGGCCTGGACGGTCCCGCACCCGGATACGGCCTGCCCGGGCTGCATCAGGTGCCGGCTCGCGCTGCCGCCGACCTGTACCGGCGCTTTCAGGTCATGCGGGGCTACCGGGCGCCTGCCACGAGCGGCTGGGACTGCCATGGCCTGCCGGTCGAGATCGCGGTCCAGCGAGAGCTTGGCCTGGCCGGGCTCGCGGGGATCGAGTCCTACGGGATCGAGGAGTTCGCGGCCCGCTGCCGCGAGTTCGCCGAGCGGCACATCGACGCCGCGGATCGACTGGACACCCGGCTTGGCCGCTGGCCAGCCGCCACGGCGGGCTGGCGGTCGATGGACCGGCCAGGCATCGAGGCGGTGTGGCGGTCGCTGCGTCCGGCCTTCGACTCCGGTGCGCTGACCCGCCGGACCCGGGTCCGGCCGTACTGCCCTCGCTGCCGGACCGTGCTGTCCGATCCCGAGCTTGGCCTGCCGGGCGCCCGCCGCAGCGGGTCCGGCATCGCGGCGACGGTCCGGTTCCGGCTGCTCACACCGCCGCGAGCGGCGGACCACCGCCTGGATGGCGCCGACCTGCTGATCAGGACCACCGCGGCGTGGACCCTGCCGGCTACCGTCGCGGTTGCCGTGCACCCGGACGCGACTTACGTGCTGGCTCGCCTGGCCGGCCAGGACGACCGGGTGATCGTCGCCGAGGACGGCTTTGCCCGGATCCTGGGCCCTGGCTGGCACGTCGCCGCCCGGATGACCGGAACCGATCTGGTCGGCGCCGGCTACCGGCCGCCGGACGGCACCGCCCGCAGCGGCGGCGACCGGGTGATCACCGGCCGGTTCGTGCGCCCGGAGATCGGCACCGGCCTGACCCATCTGGTACCCGCGCACAGCCCGGCGGACGAGAGCGTCTGCGCCACGCTGGCTCTTCCCGGCGGTACTCCGATCGGGCCGGACGGCCGCTTCGACCGGACCGTGCCGGCCGTCGCCGGCGTGTTCTTCGCCGACGCCGAGCAGGCCCTGCTCGGCAGCCTGTCGGACCGGGGCCTGCTGTTCGCCTCCGGCCCGGCCCGACAGGCCGGACCGGGCTGCCCGCGCTGCGGCGGGCCGGCCCTGCCGTACCCGACGCCCGCCTGGGAGATCAGGCTTGACCAGGAACGCGATCGGCTGACCGCCGCCTACCAGCGGGTCCGCTGGCTGCCCGGCGGTGACCACGGCGACACCGCCTGGCTGAGCCGGACCGGGGACTGGGCCGTGTCCAGGGGGCGGTACTGGGGCACGCCACTGCCGGTCTGGGAATGCACGGCGGGCCACCGCACCTGGGTGGATTCGCTCGTCGGGCTGTCCGACCTGGCCGGCGCCGACCTGACCAGAATCGATCCGCACCGGCCCCAATTGGACCGGGTGATCATCACCTGTCCGGAGTGCGGGGCCTCCGGCTACCGGATCCCCGACGTCATCGACCCCTGGTACGAAGCTGCCTCACTGACCCTGGCCGCGCTGCCAG
>JAJYTW010000101.1 GCA_021792855.1 Actinomycetes bacterium | reverse complement strand
CAACTCGGCGGCCGCGCGCAGCAGCACGTCCGGCGCCTTCAGCGGCTGCACCCGGCCGGCGAACATCAGCACGATCGCGTTCGGCGCCAGCCCGAGCCTGCGCCGCGCGTGTCGCTGCGAGCCGGGCCGGAACAGCGCCAGGTCGACGCCTGGCGTGACCGCGGCGACCCGGCCGGGGTCGGCGTCGTACAGGCTGATCAGCTGGCGGGCCTCGTCGTCGGTGTTCGCGACGATGCGGTCGGCGACCGAGATCACCTCGGCCTCGCCGCGGATCCGTACCTCGGGCTCGGCGGCGTCGCCGCTGGCCAGCGCGGCGTTCTTGACCCGGCCCAGGGTGTGCATGGACTGCACGAGCGGAACGCCCCAGCGCTTCTTGGCCGCCGCGCCGACCTGGCCGGACAGCCAGTAGTGCCCGTGCACCAGGTCGTACCTGCCCGGCGCGTGCGCGGCCTCGGTGCGCAGCACCTCGAAGGTGAACTGGCACAGCTGGCCGGGCAGGTCGGACTTGTCCAGGTCCTCGAACGGCCCGGCCGGGATGTGCCTGACCAGCACCCCGGGGGCGAACTCGACCAGCGGCGGCTGGTCACGCGAGACGGCACGGGTGAAGATGTCCACCTCCACCCCGCGCGCCGCCAGGCGCCTGGCGACCTCGACGACGTAGACGTTGAGTCCGCCGGCGTCACCGGTTCCTGGCTGCTCAAGTGGCGACGTGTGAACGCTGATAGTCGCGACTCGCTGCGGATAGCGACGCGGCACGGGCATGCACCTCCGAGAGGGAGGAACCAGGAACTAACCGATGATGTTCCCGGGGCGGGTATCGGATCGGCGGGCCGTGGTGGCGGACGGCCGCGCTGCCGCCCGGAGCCGGCGGAGCGGGCGGGAACCACCCACAGTACTGCCTCGCGGCGTCCCGCCCCGCCGCCCGAGATCCGCTGCGAGCGCCGGCCGGCCCCGCGATACGCTCAGGCCTATGAGCACCCTGGTACTCCTCCGGCACGGCGAGAGCGCCTGGAACGCCGATGGCCGGTTCACCGGCTGGGTCGATGTCGGGCTGTCCGAGCGTGGCCTGGCCGAGGCCGAACGGGCCGGCGCGCTGCTGCGGGACTCCGGACTGCGGCCGGACATCGTGCACACCTCGGTGCTGACCAGGGCGATTCAGACCGCGAACGCGGCGCTCGGCGCGGCCGACCTGGCCTGGCTGCCGGTGCGCCGGTCCTGGCGGCTGAACGAGCGGCATTACGGCGCCCTTCAGGGCAAGAACAAGGCGCAGACCAGGGAGCAGTTCGGCGACGAGCAGTTCATGCTCTGGCGCCGCTCCTATGACGTGCCGCCGCCGCCGATCGACGACACGGACCCGATGTCGCAGGCGGACGACCCGCGCTACGCGCTGCTGCCGCCGGAGTTGCGGCCGCGGACCGAGTGCCTGAAGGACGTCCTGGACCGGATGCTGCCGTACTGGTACGACGCGATCGTGCCGGACCTGGCCAGTGGCCGCACCGTGCTGGTCGTGGCGCACGGCAACTCACTCCGGGCCATGGTCAAGCACTTGGACGGCATCGGCGACGCCGAGATCGCGGAACTGAACATTCCCACCGGCATCCCGTTGCGGTACGAGCTTGACGCCGGCTTCCGGCCGGTGACTCCTGGCGGGGCGTACCTCGACCCGGACGCGGCCGCGGTGGCCGCCGAGGCGGTCCGGGCCCAGGGCCGCTAGGCGCCGCGGGCCGCCGGGGCAGCAGACGCCCGGGGGCGGGACGCCAAGGCGCCGGTCCCGGCGTGAACTCGGGGCGGAGCCCGCATGAACATTCCGCAAATTGTCGCAGGTCACGGGCCCGCGCGCGGGCGCGGAGGTCGGGGTAGCGCATACCATCAAAGCGTGAATGTGGGGGTGATTGCGGTCAGCCGGGCCGGCGTATGCGGATCCGTGTCCGGGGCTGCCAGATGAGCGTCCCTGGCCCCGTGCGGCCCGGTCGGCTGGTGAGCCCGGTCGTTGCCGCGGAACCGAACCCGGACGGTACCGGCAACGGACCATGTGCCTCGCGGGTGGTGGCATCCTCCTTCGAGCCGGTGCCCGGCGCCGAGCCTGCCGTCGACGACGGCGGGCGGCTGCCGGCCGGCCTGGCCGCCGTGCTCGGGGTGCTGTCGTCCTCCGCGGTGGTGATCGACAAGAACGACCGCGTGCTCCAGGCCAGCGACGCCGCCCGGGCGTTCGGCCTGGTGCGCGAGGATGAACTGGTCGTCGGCGAACTGCTCGCCCTGGTCCGTCAGGTGCGCAGGAATCAGGAGATCCGCGAGGGCGAGATCGACATCGCGACCGGCGGCATCGCCGGCCGCACCACGAGCTTCGCGGTCCGGGTGGCCCCGCTCGGCACCGCGGTCGGGGACGGCGGCCTGGTGCTGCTGCTCGCCGAGGACCAGACCGAGCGGCGCCGGGTCGAGGAGGTCCGTCGGGACTTCGTCGCGAACACCAGCCATGAGCTGAAGACGCCGGTTGGCGCGCTCGCGCTGCTCGCCGAGACGGTCGAGGACGCCGCGGACGATCCCGAGGCGGTGCGCCGGTTCGCCGGCCGGATGCGCCAGGAGGCGGCCCGGCTGACCAGCCTGGTGCAGGACCTGATCACGCTGTCCAGGATCCAGGCCGCCGAGCCGATCCCGGATCCGATGCCGGCCGAACTCGACGCGGTCGTGTCCGAGGCGATCGACCGGTGCCGGATGAAGGCCGCCGCGCGCGGGATCGACCTGGTCGCCACCGGCCTGCCCGGCCTGCAGGTGCTCGGTGACGAGGATCTGCTGGTGACCGCGCTGCGTAACCTGCTGGACAACGCCGTCGCCTACAGCCCGGAGAAGACCAGGGTCGTGGTGTCCACCAACCAGGACGAGCACGGCACGATCGAGCTGAGCGTGGCCGACCAGGGCATCGGGATACCCGAGCGGGACCTGGAGCGGATCTTCGAGCGCTTCTACCGGGTCGACCCGGCCCGGTCCAGGGTCACCGGCGGCACCGGCCTCGGCCTGGCGATCGTCAAGCACGTCACCGCCGCCCACGGCGGCGTGGTGACGGTGGCGAGCAGGGAAGGCGCCGGCTCGACGTTCACGCTGCGGCTGCCCGCGATGCCGGGGACGCCGTGACGACCTGCGACCCGGCGATCGCCGGGCCGCGATCGAACCGACCTGCCAGGGAGGCAGTCACGTGACCCGGGTGCTCGTTGTCGAGGATGAGGAGTCGTTCAGCGACGCGCTGTCGTACATGCTCCGCAAGGAGGGGTTCGACGTCGCGGTCTGCCCGACCGGGCCGTCGGCCCTGGAGACGTTCGACCGGACCGGCGCCGACCTGGTGCTGCTCGACCTGATGCTGCCGGGCCTGCCGGGCAGCGAGGTGTGCCGGGCGCTGCGCGAGCGGTCCAACGTCCCGGTGATCATGCTGACCGCGAAGGACAGCGAGATCGACAAGGTGGTCGGGCTGGAACTCGGCGCCGACGACTACGTGACCAAGCCGTTCTCCTCGCGCGAGCTAGTCGCGCGGATGCGGGCGGTGCTCCGCCGCCGCGGCGACGCCGAGGACGTGAGCACCTCGGTGCTGGAGTCCGGGCCGGTCCGGATGGACGTCGAGCGGCATGTGGTGATGGTGCGCAACCAGCCTGTGCAGCTTCCGCTGAAGGAATTCGAGTTGCTCGAGGTCCTGCTGCGGAACTCGGGCCGGGTGCTGACCCGGATGCAGCTGATCGACCGGGTCTGGGGCGCCGACTACGTCGGGGACACCAAGACGCTGGACGTGCACGTGAAGCGACTGCGGGCGAAGGTGGAGGCGGACCCGGCCAGGCCGGCGCACATCATCACGGTCCGCGGGCTTGGCTACAAGTTCGAGCCAGGCACGTAACGCTAGCGGCCCGCCGGGCTGGCCGGGCCGGCCGGTCGGATCGCCCGGTTGTGCTCGGCGGTCCGGGCGGCCAGCGTCGGGGCGCCCGGACCTGATCGTCACTTCGAGCTTGTCGGTGACGGCTTCGGGCTGGCCGAGGCGGACACGGTCGGCCGTGCCGCGTGCGACCGGGTCGGCGCGGGCGCCGGGAGCAGCGTCGCGTAGTCCTGCGCCCGCGGCATGATCGGGATCTGCAGCTTGACCGTGCCGGCCTTGGCGAACCGCAGGAACACGGTGATCACCGAGCCGCCGGTCAGCGGCCTGAGCAGGTGCTCCAGGATGACCTGCGGGCGCGGGCCGGTGAGCAGGACCGCCTGCTGGCTGCGCAGCGGGACCACGCCGCCGGGAATCTGGACGGACTGGGCCACCCCGGGCGCCGACACCGAGACGAGCTGATCCGGGCTGCCGGTGTTCACCAGGCCGAGGAACATCCCGGCGTTCTGGCCGGGCCGCAGGACGGCGCCGATCGGGGCGCCAAGCACGAACACGTTGCTGATCGCGATGTTGCCCACGGTGGCATGCGAGCCGGGCGTGGGCTGGTGCCAGTTCAGGGTGGGCGCGTTGTTGCCCGCCTCGCACCCGGCGATCAGCGGGACCAGCGCGGCTGCGACCGCGATCACGATGCGGCGTGACACCTTGCCGCCGCGGCTGCTCCGGAGCACCCGAGCCTCCTCGTCCTCTGCCGTATTGCATGTCATCTGAAATTGCCCGCCCGCGATGCTACTGCTACGAGACGTAGCACAGCCAGACTGGCTCAGCGTAGCCCGGCTTGTGCCGCGATGGGCAGCCGGCCCGCGGATTCCGGCCGCCGTTCCCCGGGCCGTCCCCGGGCTCGTCTGGCCGGGGTCAGCCGGGACCGGTCATCCGGGCCGCCGCAGGCCGCGGAACTGGGCCTGCAACCGGGCGCCCGGCAGCAGGCCGCGGTCCATCGTGACCGCGCCGGCCGAGTCGACCAGCAGGGCGGTCAGTCCGGCGGGCCGGTAGGTCGCGGCCAGCACATGCCGCCGGTCCGTCGCCACGATCGCCCGCCCGGCCGACGGCGCCGCGGCGAGCCTGCTCAGGGCCGGCCTGAGTGCCGGGGGGCCGACCAGGTAGACCGGCACCCGGGCGGACTTGGCCTGGGCCAGGAGTTGCCGCACGGCGGTGGAGCAGGCGCAGTTGGCGGGGATAACGAGCAGCGCGGTGCTGGTCAGCGTGCGCAGCGGAACCGGCTTCCCGGCCACGTAGATCGGCGTGCTCGGCAGTGGCGCCACCGTGGTCTGAGCTGGTGTCGCCGCCGTGGTCGTCGCGGCCGGGGCGGATGACGCCGAGGCACTCGTGCCCGAACTCGCGGAGGGAGTTCGCGCGGACCCGCGCTGAGTCGGCCCCGGCGCGTACGGTCCCGGAGTGAGCATCGACAGCACGAGGCCGGCGAAGATCGCCAGGATCAGGCAGCCCGCGACGACCGGGATCAGGTAGCCGGCCTTCCGGAATGGCGCGCGCCAGCGCAGGCTGCGCTCGTGCCGCCGAAGCGCGCGAAGTTCACGGTGATAGGCCTGGACGTCACGGTAAAGCTCGCGGGCGTCGTCGGGGATCTCGATATCCACCCGCGGCAGGCCGTAATCGTCGTGGCCCGGTTCGCCGCCCTGGTTCACGAGGTTCTCTCCGGAATGCGGTGCAAGCTCTCCCTCTCAGTATGCGGCCGGCCGCGGGTGCGCGTCACCGTACCTGGCGAGTTCTCCCGGTCTGACGGCCATCGCGGGCCGCCGCCGCAGGCCGCACCTGCCCCATGGATGTGCGCGAGGCTGCCAGAAACCGGGCCAGACGGTAAACTGGGGTCTACTCCTGAAATCCCCCGGTCGGGCGGCGGCATTCCGGCCGGGTTGCGATGAGGCTCCGCGTCCAGATCGCGCGCGGGGTCGGCATCTACCTGGCCGTAGCACCCTTCACGGCGTGCCAAAGAGGCCTTGACCTGCGTCTTTGTCACCAAGCATGGCTATTGCCCAGCCCGTGCCGTGCTACCATAGAGGCAGCGGAAGGGGTACGTGCCACATGACTTTCAAGGTCGGCGACACCGTCGTTTACCCTCACCATGGGGCTGCTCGGATTGAGGAGATCGAAACCCGGTCGATTAAGGGCGAGGACAAAACCTACCTCGTGCTCAAGGTCGACAAGGGCGACCTGACGGTGCGGGTTCCGGCTGACAACGCGGAACTTGTCGGCGTGCGTGACGTGGTCGGCCAGGAGGGTCTGGAGCGCGTGTTCGAGGTGCTGCGCGCGCCGTATACCGAAGAGCCGACGAACTGGTCGCGCCGCTACAAGGCCAATCTCGAGAAGCTTGCCTCCGGCGACGTGAACAAGGTCGCCGAGGTCGTTCGCGACCTGTGGCGCCGGGACCGCGAGCGCGGGCTGTCGGCCGGCGAGAAGCGGATGCTGGCCAAGGCGCGGCAGATCCTGGTCAGCGAGCTTGCGCTGGCGGAGAAGACGAACGAGGACAAGGCAGAGACCCTGCTCGACGAGATCCTGGCCAACTAGGCCGGCCGAGCGCGCGGGTAGCGATCGATGGACGTCCCGGTGCCGCGCGTCGGGATCGGCATCGACGTGCACCCGTTCGGCGCGGGACGCGAGTTGTACCTGGCCGGGTTGCACTGGCCGGGCGAGATCGGCCTGGCCGGGCATTCCGATGGCGACGTGGCCGCGCACGCGATCTGCGACGCGCTGCTGTCCGCGGCCGGGCTTGGCGACCTGGGCAGCCAGTTCGGCACCAGCCAGCCCCGGTGGGCGGGCGCGGCCGGCGCGGCGCTGCTGCGGCGTACCTGGGAACTGCTCGGCGAGGCCGGATTCACGATCGGGAACGTGGCCGTCACCATCATCGGCAACCGACCGAAGATCGCGCCCCGCCGCGCGGAGGCCGAACGGGCGCTCGCGGCTGCCCTGGACGGCGCCGCCGTCGCCGTCTGCGCCACCACGACCGACGGCCTCGGACTGACCGGGCGCGGTGAGGGCCTGGCCGCCATGGCCACCGCGCTGATCCTGGCCCGCCCCGGCGGCTAGTGCGCCACCGGCTTGGCGGGCGGCCAGGTTCCTGATCTGGTCAGGCCGGCCTAAACTCGGGGCAGGATCGTGCCCACGCGCAGGGAGACGAGAATGCCGTACTACCGCACGGTCGGCGAGGTTCCGCCCAAGCGCCACATCCGCTTCTACCGGCCGGACGGCGGCCTGTACGCCGAGGAACTGATGGGCGAGGAGGGCTTCTCTTCCGACTCCTCGCTGCTCTACCACGTTCACCCGCCGACCGCGATCGTCAAGAGCGAGGCACTGGCCGATATCGCCGGGCAGACGCGGCTGACGCCGAACCTGCCGCTGCTGCCGCGGCACTACCGGACCGCCGACCTCGCCGCGGCCGGCGGCGACCTGGTGCTTGGCCGGCAGCCGCTGATGGGCAACGACGACATCGTGATCAGCTTCGCCGTCGCCAACGCGCCGTCCGACCTGTACCGCAACTCGGTCGGGGACGAGGCCGTCTACGTGCAGGACGGCGCGCTCCGGTTCGAGTCGGTGTACGGCGTGATCGAGGCCGGACCCGGCGACTACGTGATCGTGCCGCGCGGCACCATCCATCGCTGGGTCCCGGTGGCCGGCCCGGCCGGGGCCGGACCGGACGTCGAGGACGCGTTCGCCGGCGGTCCGGCGGCCCGGGCCCTGGTGATCGAGGCCCGCGGCCACATCCGGCCGCCCCGCCGGTACCTGTCGGCGGCCGGCCAGTTCCTCGAGCACGCGCCATATTGCGAGCGCGACCTGCGCGGCGTCGCCGGCCCGTTGCTCGCCGAGGGCGAGGACGTGCCGGTCATCGTCAGGAACCGGGCCGGGCTGACCAGGCTCACCTACGCCCACCACCCGTTCGACGTGGTCGGCTGGGACGGCTACCTGTACCCGTACGCCTTCAACATCGCCGACTTCGAGCCGATCGTGAAGCGGACCCACGCGCCGCCGCCGGTGCACCAGACCTTCGAGGGGCCGAACTTCGTGATCTGCTCGTTCTGCCCCCGTCCGCTCGACTTCGATCCGCGGTCGGTCCCGATCCCGTACAACCATCACAACGTCGACTCCGACGAGATGCTGTTCTACGTGGCCGGCGACTACTCGGCGCGCAAGGGATCGGGCGTGGGCATCGGGTCGATCACGCTGCACCCGTCCGGGTTCACCCACGGCCCGACGCCGGGCGCGGTCGAGGCGGTGATCGCCGGGATGGAGGCCGGCCGGCGCAGCACCGACGAGACGGCCGTCATGATCGACACCTTCCGGCCGCTGCTGCTCGCCGAGCCGGCCGCGGCGGCCGAGGACCCGGAGTACGCGTGGTCCTGGGCCCGGGCCGACCGTGGCTGACCGGACTGGCCCGCAGTCGGTGGCGCCGCAGTCGGTGGCGCCGCAGTCGGTGGCCCTGCCAGTGGCTCTGCCGGAGCGGGCGCGGTTGCTGTTCGACGCGGTGAACCACGTCACCGTGGCCACCATCGACCCCGGCGGGCGCCCGCAGCAGAGCGTGGTCTGGGCCACCACCGATGGCGACACGGTGCTGTTCTCCACCATCAAGGGTCGCCGCAAGCACGCCAACCTGCTCCGCGATCCCAGGGCCAGCGCCCTGGTGTTCGACCAGGCGGATCCGTACGTCTACGCGGAGGTCCGGGGATCCGTCA
Organism: Actinomycetes bacterium; assembly: GCA_021792855.1. Classification (GTDB taxonomy): domain Bacteria; phylum Actinomycetota; class Actinomycetes; order Streptosporangiales; family Streptosporangiaceae; genus Chersky-822. The sequence goes on along the minus strand of JAJYTW010000101.1, from coordinate 6,079 downwards.
CGATCAGCGACGACGCCGATGGTGAGCTGATCGAGCTACTGGCCCGTAAGTACACCGGGCAGTCGTTCGGCGTCCGGCCCGGTGAGCAGCGGGTCGCCGTCCGCCTGGTGCCGCACCGGGTGGTCGTCTACGACTGACCGGCGTGCGGTTATCCCTTAGCCTTGACAGGTGACGCTCCGCCTCTATGACACGGCCACCCGATCGGTGCGCGACTTCGTTCCGCAGACGCCCGGGAGCGTGACCCTGTACCTGTGTGGCGCCACCGTGCAGTCACCGCCGCACATCGGTCACATTCGCTCCGGCGTCAGCTTCGACATCGCGATCCGCTGGCTGCGCGCGAGCGGCTACGCCGTCACCTTCTGCCGCAACGTGACCGACATCGACGACAAGATCCTGCGGACGGCGAGCGCCGAGGGCGCGCAGTGGTGGGCGATCGCCGAGCGTAACCAGCGGGCGTTCGCCCGTGCCTACGACGTGCTCGGCTGCCTGCCGCCGGACGTCGAGCCGAGGGCGACCGGGCACGTCCCGGAGATGATCGTCCTGATGCGCCGGCTGATCGAGGCCGGCCACGCCTACCCGGCCGGCGGCGACGTTTACTTCGACGTCTCGTCCTATCCCGAGTACGGGGCGCTGTCCGGTCAGCGGCCCGAGCACATGCGGGCCGCCGACGACACCGACTCCGACGGCGCCAAGCGCGACCCGCGCGACTTCGCGCTCTGGAAGGGGCACAAGCCCGGGGAGCCGTCCTGGGAGACACCGTGGGGTCCCGGCCGGCCCGGCTGGCACCTAGAGTGCTCGGCGATGTCGACCAAGTACCTCGGGGCGACCTTCGACATTCACGCCGGCGGCCTCGACCTGGTGTTCCCGCACCACGAGAACGAGCTAGCCCAGTCCAGGGCGGCGGGTGACGGCTTCGCCAGGTACTGGCTGCACAACGGCCTGGTGCGACTGGGCGGGGAGAAGATGAGCAAGTCCACCGGCAACCTGCTGCTGGTGGACCGGATGGTCACCCAGGTGCGGCCGGTCGAACTGCGCTACTACCTGGGCCAGGCGCACTACCGCTCGGACATCGAGTTCTCGGCGGCGGCGCTGGAGGAGGCGGTGGCCGCGTACCGCCGGATCGAGGGATTCCTTATCCGGGCGGCCGAGCTAGCCGGGGCCGGATCGCCGTCCGCCGGAGCGGGCACCGCGGGTCCCGACGTGGCCGACGCCGAACTGTCCGGAGCGACCCTGCCCGGATCGGAACTGCCCGGGGCGTCGGCGGGGCTGCCGACGGCGGGCAGCCTGCCCGCCGCATTCACCGCCGCGCTCGATGACGACCTGGGCGTGCCCCAGGCCCTGGCGGTGGTCCACGAGGCGGTTCGGGAGGGGAACACCGCGCTGGCGGCCGGGGACGCGGCGGGAACGGCCAAGCAGGCGGCCGCCGTCCGCGCGATGCTGGCCATCCTCGGACTGGACCCGTTCGCCGCACCCTGGGCCGGCGGCGGTGACCCCGGCCTGCGGGACGTCGTGGGGGCACTGGTGCAGGTCGCGCTGGATCAGCGGCAGGCGGCCAGGGCGCGCAAGGATTACCCGGCCGCCGACGCGATCAGGGACGAGCTAGCGGCGGCGGGAATAGCGGTCGAGGACACCCCGGCCGGGCCGCGATGGGAGTTGCAGCGATGAGCGGCAGGAGCGGATCGGGCCGGTCAGGCGCGGGGCGGTCTGGATCGGGCAACCGGTCAAAGTCAGGTAAGCCGCGCCCGGGCACCGGCGGCTACGGCAGGCGCAAGCTTGAGGGAAAGGGCCCGACGCCACCGGCCGAGATGCGGCCCGGTCACCCCGCCCAGCGGCGTGCGGCGGCAGCGGCGCGTGCGGCCGCCCGTGGCGGCGCGGCCGGCGGGTCCCCGGCGGCAGAGGGCGGAGTTCCGGCCGACGCCGGTTCCCGTCCGGGTGCGGGCTCGCGCGGCGGTGCCGGTCCGCGGGCCAGTGCCGGTGCGGCGCGGGCCAGTGCAGGTGCGGCGCGGGCCAGTGCAGGTGCGCGGGCGGGATCGCGGCCGAGCGCCGGGCGCGGCCCGGGCGGTCCGGGAAGCCAGGGGCGCGGTTCGGGTAGCGCCGCCGAGATCGTTGCCGGGCGCAATCCCGTGGTCGAGTCGCTCCGGGCCCGGGTGCCCGCGCTCGCGCTGCACGTCGGTCCCCGACTCGACGCCGACGAGCGGATCGGCGAGGCGATCACGCTGGCCGCGGATCAGGGCGTGCCGGTCGTCGAGGCGGGCCGGTCCGAGCTTGACCGGCTGACCGGCGGCGCGATCCATCAGGGACTGGCGCTGCGAATCCGGCCGTACAACTACGCGCACGCCGACGACCTGGTCCGCTCCGGCCCGGCCGGGGACTCCGCCGGTCTGGATGGCGCGGTGACCAACGGTGCCGGGGGCAACGCTGCCGCGCCGCTGATCGTCGCGCTGGACGGAGTCACCGACCCGCGGAATCTGGGCGCCGTGGCCAGATCGGCGGCCGCGTTCGGCGCGAACGGCGTGCTGGTGCCGGTCCGCCGGTCCGCTGGCGTCACGGCGGGCGCGTGGAAGGCGTCCGCGGGCACGCTGGCCAGGGTCCGGGTGGCCCAGACGCCGAACCTGGCCCGGGCGCTGGCCAGCTACGCCCAGGCCGGGCTGTTCGTGGTCGGCCTGGACTCCGGCGGCGATACCGAGATCGGATCGCTCACCCTGGCCGACGGCCCGCTTGTGCTGGTGATCGGCTCCGAGGGCCGGGGGCTGTCCCGGGTGGTTGCGCAGCAGTGCGACGTCGTCGCGCGGATCCCGATCAGCGGCGCCGAGTCGCTGAACGCCGGAGTGGCCGCCGGCATCGCGCTGTACCAGGTCGCGATGCTGCGGGCGGTCGCCCGGTCGGCTGGTTAGCCGGCGTCGGCGCGCAGCGCCATCGGTGCCAGGGCGGGCGCCGGCTCGAAGACCGGGAGCGACCGCGCGGGCCGGGTCGCCACGCCGCCGGGCGACTCATCGGACCGGGATACGTCCTCGGCTTCGACCGCGGTCAGCGCCGGCGCCGGGATCCGGGTCAGGATCACGGGCTCGGACTCCGCCGCCGCCGAGTCGGATAGCCCGGGCGCGGCCGACTCCGCGACGCGGGCGGGCCCGCAGATCAGCGGGTCAGGGACGCCGACCACCACGACGTCCTTGCCCTCGTAGTCACACCGGGACAGCACGTGCCGCATCGCCGCCAGCCTGGCGCGCTTCTTGTCGTTGCTCTTGATCACCGTCCACGGCGCGTCCGGTAGGTCGGTGTGCCGGAACACCACGTCCCTGGCCCGGGCGTAGTCGTCCCACCGGTCCAGTGAGGCGAGGTCGACCGGGCTCAGTTTCCAGCGCTTGACCGGGTCGGTGTACCGGTCGACGAACCTGCGGAGTTGCTCGGTCCGGCTCACCGACAGCCAGAACTTGACCAGGGTGATGCCGTCGGCCACCAGTTCGCTCTCGAAGGTCGGCGCGTCGCGCAGGAAACGCGCGTACTCCCGCTGGTCGCAGAAGCCCATCACGTGCTCGACACCGGCCCGGTTGTACCAGGATCGATCGAACAGCACGATCTCGCCGGGCGCCGGCAGATGCGGCAGGTACCGGCGCAGGTAGCCGTCGCCCTGCTCGTGCGCGGACGGCTTCTCCAGCGCCACCACGCGCAGTCCGCGCGGGTTGAGGTTCTCGGTGAACCGGCGGATCGTGCCGCCCTTGCCCGCCGCGTCCTGGCCCTCGAACACGATCAGCAGCCGCTGTCCAGATGACTTCACCGAGCGCTGGAGCTTGAGCAGTTCGATCTGCAGCGCCCGCTTGGCGTCGGCGTAGTCACCGCGGGCCAGTCGCTCGGAGTAGGGATACTGCTCGCGCCACGGCGTCACCGGACTGCCGTCCGCGGCCGCCAGCGCGAGCCGCCCGCTCTTGTTCTGCACCACCGTCAGCCCGAGGCCGGCGGCTACCCGATCCAGCCTGGCACGAACCGGCTCGGCATCGGGAAACTGGAGCACTCGGTCGGGCTCGACCCCTGTGGCTGTCACGACCCCCCCGGGTTCTCTCCGGTCTCAACCGCTGTCTGGCTCATGCCCTGCCGCTGGTAACGAAATGCCATGCCGCTGGCATTGTCATCACCGCATCCCGGCCGGGCCGGCGGGTGGCGGAAACCCGGTACGCCAGGCCAGGGCCATGCCGCGCGCGCTGACCGGCCGCGGTCGGCGGCAGCGCGCGAACATGAACAACGGGCGAACTAATACCCGCGTAACGGTGCCGCACACGTACCGGCCCGGTATCCGGCTCGCCGCCGGCCAGCGACCGGGTCGGCTGCCGCCCGGCTACTGGCCGGTTGCCGGAGCCGGCCGCCGACTGCCGGCCTGCGGTAGGGCGGCCTTGCTACCTGGATACAATCGCCAGCACAAGTGGTGGAAAACTACTCCGGTTACGTTGGCCGACGAGTGTGGGGTGGGAAACACATGCGGCGATTCATGGCTGCTGCTGGTGTCGCGGTGGCGCTGTCCTTTGGCCTGGCAGCCTGCGGCAGCTCCTCGGGCAACGGCGGTGGTGGCGGGGCGTCGTCTACCCCGACCGCGAGCACGACAAGCTGCACTCCGTCGGGCATGAAGAGCATGCTCTACAAGCCGGGCGTGCTGACCGTGGCGACGGACAACCCGGTCTACACGCCGTGGTTCGTCAGCAACACCCCGACCAACGGCAAGGGCTACGAGAGCGCGGTCGCCTACGCCATCGCCAAGCAGCTTGGCTTCGCCAGGAACCAGGTGGTCTGGGTGCACGAGCCGTTCACCAGCGCCTACGGCCCGGGCACGAAGCCGTTCGACTTCGACATCAACGAGGTCTCCTACACCCCGCAGCGCGCTCAGGCCGTGACGTTCTCCAGCAGCTACTACGACGTGCAGCAGTCGATCGTCGCGATGAAGGGCTCGCCGATCATCACCAAGCACTCGCCCGCGCAGCTCAAGACGTACCTGTACGGCGATCAGATCGGCACCACCGGCCTGACCTACATCACCGACAGGATCCAGCCGACCCAGCAGCCGAAGGTGTTCGACACCCTCGCCCAGGCCGCCGCCGCTCTGGAGGCCGGCCGGATCCAGGCGCTGGTCACTGACACGCCGACCGCCCAGTACATGGCCTCGGCTCAGATGAAGGGCGCGGTGCTGGTGGCCCAGTTCCCGACCACCGGTGAGCACTTCGGCCTGGTCTTCTCCAAGGGCAACCCGCTGGTGTCCTGCGTCAACAAGGCCATCGCGGCACTGAAGGCGAACGGGACTCTGAGTGCCCTGCAGCAGAAGTACCTGGGCATCTACCTGAAGTTCCCGACGATAAAGCCGTGACCGGGCACTCGCGGAGCAGGGGGAACAGGTAGCAGGCATGTCAGAGGATCCGCGAGATCTCGAGTCGGACATCGAGCGTGAGGACCTGACCAGCCTCAGCCTCGGTATGCCGACGCCGGTCTCGTTCGGCACGCAGAGCCGGTCCGCCCGGATGTTCTCGGGCGGCCGGCGAGGCACCATCGTGTCCAGCGTGAGCACGCTGGTGGTGATCGCCGTGCTGGTGCTGATCTTCGCGCTCGCGCCAGGGGCCAGGACCGTCGAGCATTACTTCTTCAACCCGACGGACATGTGGCAGTCCCTGATCGGCGATCCTCGCCAGGGGTACTACTCGGTCGGCACGGCGCTGTGGCTCAACATCCAGATGTTCCTGATCGGCGAGGTGCTGATCCTGATCTGCGCGCTGCTGCTCGCGCTGATCCGCCAGTCCACCCACCCGGCGTTGTTTCCCATCCGGGTTCTCAGCACGATCTACGTGGACTTCTTCCGCGGCGTCCCGCTGATCCTGGTGATCTTCGCGCTCGGCCTCGGCATCCCGGCGCTGCGACTGCCGGTGATCTCCAGCCAGTCCGACATGGTGTACGGCCTGGCCGCGCTGGTGCTGTCCTACTCGGCCTACGTCTCCGAGGTGTACCGGGCCGGGCTGAACTCGGTGCATCAGAGCCAGGTCGCGGCGGGCCGCTCGCTCGGCCTGCCGCACGGCACCGCGCTGCGCTATGTGGTGCTGCCGCAGGC
>JAJYTW010000100.1 GCA_021792855.1 Actinomycetes bacterium | reverse complement strand
TCCGCCGCCGGGTCGGCCGCGTCGGCCAGGCCCTCGAATACCGCCGCGCCCAGCAGAGCCCCGCGCATCGGCCCGGCGGCGCGCTCCCAGGTGATCGGCGGCCCGGCGTGCAGGAACTCGCCCGGGCGCAGGCCAATCGCCGCGCTGGCTGGCAGCACGTCGACCAGCAGTGCCCGCACCCCGAGCATCCGGCGCACGGCCTCGGCGTTCGCCTCCGCCCTGAGCGGATCGGCGAGCACCGTAGCGAGATCCGCCGCGGTTCCTGGCATCGGCGGCGACCAGTCCACCCGGGTCACCCTGGCCGCCTGGGCCGCGGCCGCGGCCGCGAGCAGGTCGATCCCGGTCGCGATCACGTGCGGTTCGCGGCGCAGCAGGTCGGTCACGGCCGTGCTCCCTTCGTCTCCGTGCCTGCCGAGTTCGTGCTTGTCCGGCCCGCGCCTGTCGAGTCCGCCCCGGCCAGGTCGCAGGCGAACCGCGCGGCCTGCGCGTTCGAGGCGAAAACGTGCGCGCCCGCCGCCGCGAGGGCCGCCGCCTGCCTGGCCGGGTCCTGCGGATCGGACCCCGCGCCGATCAGCGATGCCACGATCGACAGTCGCTGGCCGGACTCGCCGCCTGAGCCGCGGCCAGCCAGGGCGGCGGCGATGGCCGGGGCTAGCTCGGCGGCCGGGTCCGGGTGCGCCCCGTGCCCGAGCACGACATCCAGCAGGATCACCGCGGTGCTCGGGTCGGCCGCCTCGGCGGCCAGACGGTCCAGGCGGATCCGCTGGTCGATCATCGGGTGCGGCCGGCCCACCGTCAGCGCGTCATCGCCGAAGTCGATCATCGTGTGCCTGCCGGTCTGGCCGGCCGGCGCCAGCGGGTCGATCAGCCATTCCGGTCGCAGCGGCACGTTCGAGTAGACCGCGCCGAGCCTGCCCGCCGCGATGGCCATGGCCTCCTCGCAGAGCGTTCCGCCGGCGAACAGGCCGCGCAGCACGCCGCTCGATTCCTGCTCGCCGCTCGCCTGCTCGCCGCTCGCCTGCTCGCCGCTCGCCTGCTCGCCGCTCGCCTGCTCGCCGCTCGCCTGGGCGGCGCTCGCTGCCTGGCCGCCGCCCGCAGCGGGCCAGGACGGCCAGTCGGGAACCGGCCGGCCGAGGGCCCGCAGCGCGGTCTCGACCGCCTCGGTCAGATCCGGCTGCCCGGATCCGATCAGCGCGAACCGCACCTCGGTGCCAAGCGTCGCGGCGTGCTCGGCCAGTCCGGCCGCCACCGCCGGGTCCGGGGGCTTGGATACCACCAGGATCAGCTTGGTCGCCGGATCGGCGTCGAGTGCGGCCAGCGCGGTCCTGGCCGACCGGCCGCCCACGGCGGCGGACAGGTCGCGGCCGCCGAGACCGAGCACCGCGCTGACCCCGACGCCGGCCGCGTCCAGCAGGCAGACCACCTGCTGGGCGCCCGTTCCGGAGGCGGCGACCACACCGACCGGGCCGGCCGGAACGCGGTGCGAGAACCCGAGACCGATGCCGCCGACGATCGCCGTGCCGCAGTCCGGCCCCATCACCAGCAGTCCGCGCTCGGCGGCCAGGTCCTTGAGCGCGATCTCCTGCTCGACCGGCACGTTGTCGGAGAAGATCATCACGTCCGAGCCCGCGAGCAGCGCGTCCAGTGCCTCGGCGTAGGCGTGCTGGCCGGGCACCGAGATCAGCGCGAGTCCGGGGCCGGTCCGGCGGATCGCGCTCGCGGTGGTGCGCGGCGGAGTCGAGGCGGCCGCGCCGCCCAGCGGCCCGCCGCCCGGTCCACCACCCGGTCCGCCCGGCCGCCCGGTGATCGCATCGTCGATCACCGTGAGGGCCGCGGCGAGTGCGTCGGCGTCGTCAGCCCGGACCGCGACAAGCAGATCGTTCGGGCCGGTCCCCGCCGGGGTGGCCATGCCCAGCCCGGCCAGCAGATCCAGGTTCAGTTCGGTCGCCATCGCCACGAGGGCGGCCCGCACCCCGGGAACCGCCTGGGCCTGGGCACTCACACTCATCAGCGTGACGGAGTCCGCATACCCGCCCGGGTGCGCCCGCACGTGTTCCACGCTCATCGCGACTCCCTCCGCCGGCCAGTCAGCAGCCACCAGTCTGCCCGCTCGCCCGCCCGGCCGATCAGCGAGCCTTGGCCGGCGGCCTCCGGCCGAGCCCGGCGGGGCGGTCCGTGCCGCCTTCGTCGGCACCGGGAGATAGCGTGAGAGCCGCGATTGGATGGCGGATCGGCCAGGGAGCGGATGGCGGATCGGCCAGGGAGTGGCCGACGGATCGGCCCGGGGAACGGCGGGAGGCGCAATGACGCGGGATTGGCGTGATCGGCTCGGTCAGTACGGAATCTGGCGCGGCGCGAGCGCGGTGACTCCGGACCTCGCGGCCAGCGTCGAGAAACTGGGGTATGGCGCGCTCTGGCTCGGCTCGTCGCCGTCGGCCGACCTGGCCGTCGTCGACGACCTGCTGGACGCCACCGCTACCCTGACGGTGGCCACCGGGATCGTGAACATGTGGCAGGCCGACCCGGGCGAGGTGGCCGAGTCGTTCGCCCGGATCGAGCGACGGCATCCCGGCCGGTTCCTGCTCGGCGTGGGCGCCGGCCATCGCGAGGCCACTCAGGAGTACGCCCGGCCGTACGAGACGATGGTGGCCTACGTCGACGCACTGCTCGCCGGCGGCGTCCCGGCGGACGCGATGGTGCTCGCCGCACTCGGGCCGAAGATGCTCCGGCTCTCGGCGGACCGGACCGCCGGCGCGCATCCGTATCTGGTCCCGCCCGAGTACACCAGGCAGGCGCGGGAGATCCTGGGCGCCGGGCCGTTGCTCGCCCCCGAGCACAAGGCGGTCCTGGAGACCGACCCGGAGGCGGCCCGCGCGATCGGCCGCCCGCGGGTGCGCACGCCGTACCTGGGCCTGGTCAACTACACCGCGAACCTGCGGAGGCTCGGCTGGGCCGAGGCCGACCTGGCCGACGGCGGCAGTGACGCGCTGATCGACGCCCTGGTTGCGCACGGCGACGCCAGCGCCGTCGCCGCGCGGCTTGGCGAGCATCTGTCGGCGGGCGCCGACCACGTGTGCATCCAGTTGCTGACACCGCCGGACGCCGATCCCGTGCCCGGCTACGCGGCGCTGGCCGGGGCGCTCGGACTGTAGCCGCTATAGCGCCCGAAATGGGCTATAGATCCTATTGCTGGAATTTGGCCGGAATACCCATTGATCACGGCTGATTCGCTGGTCTAGCGTTCGCTCACAACCATCGGCGGCTGGTTCGGCCGGCAGGCCCGGCCAGCGGGACGTGAAGGCGGGCGATCATGGCAGCGTTCGGCTGGAAACTTGTCTACGGCGGGCGGACACCACCCGCCGGCGCGGTCGTTCGACCGGGAGAGCGGCTATCCACCGGCCGGATGGTCGGGCTTGGCGCTCAGCACGTGGTCGCCATGTTCGGCGCGACCTTCGTCTTCCCGGCCGTGATGGGGCTGAACCCGAATCTGGCCGTGCTGATGTCCGGCGTCGCGACGATCATCTTCCTGCTGATCGTCAACGGCAAAGTGCCGTCCTACCTGGGCACATCCGCGTCGTTCGTGGCCGCGGTGGCCGCGATCCGGGCCCAGGGCGGCAGCAGTGCCGACGTGACCGGCGCGATATTGGTCGCCGGGGTCATCCTGGCGATCGTCGGCGTGATCGTGCACTTCGGCGGAGCTAAGTACGTGCGCGCCGTGCTGCCCCCGGCGGTCACCGGCGCCGTGGTCATGCTGATCGGCTTCAACCTGGCCACCGTCGCCACCACCATCTACTTCCCCAAGGACCAGTGGGTCGGCCTGCTGACCACCGCCTTCCTGATCGGGGTCGCGGTGCTCGGCCGGGGCTTCATCAGCCGGATCGCGGTCTTCCTCGCGCTGGTGTTCGGCTACCTGATCTCGTGGATCGCGGACCAGTTCTCCACCGTCCAGTCGTGCACCGCGGCCGGCAAGTGCGTCGCCGTACCGCGCCTGGACTTCAGCGGCGTCGCGCATGCCGCCTGGATCGGACTGCCGCACACGATCATCAGCCCGACCTTCGGGCCGCTGACCGGACCGCACCTGCCCGCCTTCAAGATGACGTTCATCCTGCTGGTAATCCCGTCGGTGATCGCACTGCTGGCGGAGAACTCCGGGCACGTCAAGGCGGTCTCCGAGATGACCGGCGACGACCTCGACCCGTACCTGGGCCGGGCGTTCATCGGCGACGGCATCGGCACCGCGCTGGCCTCGCTGGTCGGTGGCTCGCCGACCACCACCTATGCCGAGAACATCGGCGTCATGGCGGCGACCAGGGTGTACTCCACACTGGCCTACTACATCGCCGCGGTGGTGGCGATCCTGTTCGGGTTCTGCCCCAAGTTCGGCGCCATTGTGGCGGCCACCCCGGGCGGCGTGCTCGGCGGGATCACGCTGGTGCTGTACGGCATGATCGGCCTGCTCGGCGCGAAGATCTGGATCGAGAACCGGGTCAATTTCGCCGACCCCGTCAATCTGGTGCCGCTGGCCGGCGGCATTATCGCCGGGATCGGTAATCTGGCCATCAAGTTCACGAGCACGTTCTCGATCACCGGCATCGCCGCGGGAACCCTGATCGTGATCATCGGCTACCACGGCGTCCGGATCTTCCGGCGTCAGCCGATGCTGGACGAGCCTGCGGCGGCGGGTCGCGCCTACGAGGGTGGGACGATGATCTCGGCCGGGAACATCGAGACGCCCGAGGGCGAGGTCTCGCCGTTCCGCGAGGAAACGCCGCGCGAGGAGGCGTCTGGAGGACAGGCGCCCGATGCGGTAGAGGGGGAGAGCTCAACGACGTGAAGCCACCGGAGTTCGGATATTCCAGGCCCGAGTCGGTCGCCGAGGCGCTCGCGGTGCTGGGCTCGCTCGGGCCGGACGGGAAGGTCCTGGCCGGCGGCCAGTCGCTGGTGCCGCTGCTGAACCTGCGGCTGGCCTCGCCCGGTCATCTGGTGGACATCAACGCCCTGGCCGGCCTCGGATACGTCCGGGCCGGCCGGGGCGAGGTCGTGATCGGGGCGCTGGCCAGGCACGCCCAGGTGCTGGCCGACCAGGCCGCCCGGTCGGTGCAGCCACTGCTGGCGATGGCCCTCGCGCACGTCGCGCACCCGGTGATCAGGAATCGCGGCACCACCGTCGGCAGCATCGTGCATGCGGACCCGGCCAGCGAGATGACGGCCGTTCTCGCCCTGCTCGGCGGTTCGGTCCGGCTAGCCAGCACCGACGGCGAGCGGGTCGTTGCCGCCGATCGGTTTTTTCTCGGCTCGTTCGAGGCCGACGTCCGCCCGGGCGAGCTAGCAACCGAGGTGGTGGTCCCGGCGCTGCCGCCGCGGGCAGGCTGCGCGTTCACCGAGATTTCCAGGCGGCGCGGGGACTACGCGATCTGCGGCGCGGCCGCGACCGTCGCGCTCAGCACCGACGGGAGCATCGAGCGAGTGCGGGCGGCGTACCTGTCGGTCGGCCCGGCGCCGGTGGTGCTCGACCTCACCGAATCGGCTGGCGATCCGGAGTCGGCCGCCCGGCTGGCGACCGAGCGGATCGAGACCAGCGGCGACATTCATGCCACCGCCGACTACCGGCGGCACCTGGTCGGGGTGGTCACCAGGCGGGCGCTGACCGCGGCGCTGGCTCACGCGAGGGGACGGGCCGATGGCTAGCGGCGGGGACGGTGCGATGGGCAGCGGCGGAGCGGTAACGAACCCGACGACGGGACTGTTCGACATCAGGCTGACGGTGAACGGCACCTTGCATGCGGTCAGCGTCCCGGCGCGCCGGCTGCTTTCCGACTGCCTGCGCCACGATCTCCGGCTGACCGGCACCCACGTGGGCTGCGAGCACGGCGTCTGTGGCGCGTGCACGGTGCTACTGGACGGGGTGCCGGTGCGGTCCTGCCTGATGCTCGCGGTCAGTGCCGACGGGTCGGCGATCACCACGGTCGAGGGACTGGCCGCGGCCGACGGGACGCTGTCGGCGGTGCAGCGGGCGTTCAAGGACAGCCACGGGCTGCAGTGCGGGTTCTGCACGCCGGGGTTCCTGACAATGATCACGGCGGCCCTGGCCGAGAACCCGGATCCGACCCCGGAGGAGGCCAGGGAGATGGTCGGCGGCAATCTGTGCCGGTGCACCGGCTACCAGAACATCGTCACGGCGGTGCTGCGGGCGGCCGAGCTTACCCGGGCGGAGCGGGCATGACCTCGATGTTCGGCGAGCCGATCGCCCGGGTCGAGGACGACCGGCTGCTCCGGGGCGAGGGCGCCTATCTGGACGACCTGGGCCACGACGCGCTGGCCGCCGCGTTCGTGCGCAGCCCGCACGCGCACGCGGTGATCCGCGACATCGATGTGAGCGGGGCGCTGGACGCGGCTGGCCTGGTCGCCATCTACACCCACGAGGATCTGCCCGGCCGGGTCGGCGAGCCGCTCCCGCTGCTGATCCCGCACCCGGCTCTCACCCACGGCCGGACCGGTTATCCGCTGGCCGCCGCCGAGGTCAACCACGTCGGCGAACCGGTGGTCATGGTGGTCGCGACCGACCGGTACCTGGCCGAGGACGCGGCCGAGCGGATCGTGGTCGACTACGACCCGCTGCCAGCGGTGGTCGGCGTGGACGCGGCCCGTGCCGCCGAGCACCTGGTGCACCCGGACGTGCCCGGGAACGTCGCCGCCCACCTGGTGCAGGCCAACGGTGACGCGGCCGCGGCTGTCGCGGCCGCCCCGCACCGGCTGGAGCTTGATCTGTACATCGAGCGGTCGGCGTCCACGCCGCTGGAGGGCCGCGGCGTGCTGGCCCGGTGGGATACCGAGTCCCGGCGGCTGCGGATCTGGACCTCCACCCAGACCTCGACCGGCGTGCGCGCCGCCGTGGCGGCCAAGCTGGGCCTGGCCCTCGCCGACGTGGACGTGATCACGCCGGATGTGGGCGGCGGCTTCGGGGTCAAGATCGTGCATCCGTGGCCGGAGGAGGTGCTGGTGCCGTGGGCCGCGATGACCCTCGGCCGGCCGGTCAAGTTCACCGAGGACCGGTCCGAGCACTTCGTCGCCAGCGCGCACGAGCGCGGACAGCGGCACCAGGTCCGGGTCGGGTTCGACGACGACGGCCGGATCCTCGGCCTGGACGTGACCTTCTGGCACGACAACGGGGCCTACATCCCGTACGGCGTGATCGTGCCGATCATCACCTCCACGCAGTTGCTCGGCCCCTACAAGCCGGGCGCCTACCGGGTCGAGTTCAGCTCGCTGTACACCAACACCGTGATCGTCACCCCGTACCGGGGCGCGGGGCGGCCGCAGGGCGCGTTCGTGATGGAACGCACGATGGACGCGATCGCCGCGGAGCTTGACCTGGACCGGACCTTGGTCCGGGAGCGGAACTTCATCCAGCCCGGCGAGATGCCGTACGACCACGGCCTGATCTTCCAGGACGGCCGGCCGCTGATCTACGACTCCGGTGACTACCCGGCGGCGCTGGCCAGGCTGAAGGGGCTGATCGGCTGGGATGAGTTCGAGGCCGTGCGGCGGGCCGCCCGGGCGGAGGGGCGCCGGGTCGGGATCGGGCTTGCCTGTTACGTCGAGGGCACCGGCGTCGGGCCGTACGAGGGCGCGCACGTGGTCGTCGAGACCTCCGGGAAGGTCCGGGTCGCGACCGGGCTGACCAGCCAGGGACAGGGTCACCAGACCGTGTTCGCCCAGATCGCGGCCGACGAACTCGGGGTGCCGATCACCGACGTCGAGGTGGTGACCGGGGACACCCGCGCCTTCGGGTACGCGGTCGGCACGTTCGCCTCGCGGGCGGCGGTGATGAGCGGGTCGGCGGTCGCCCTGGCCGCCCGGGCCGCCCGGGCCAAGGCGATCCGGGTCGCCGCGGCCGCGCTGGAGGCGTCGCCAGACGACATGGAGATCGTCGACGGCGTGGTGCGGGTCAAGGGCGACCCGGGCAGCGGGATCGCGCTCGGCACCGTGGCCGTGCTGTCCAACCCGCTGCGGTACGCCTTCGACGAGGCGGCCAGGGCCGCGACCCAGTTCGTCGGCGGCGATCTGAGCACGCCACCGGTGGCCGAGGGCGACGAGCCAGGGATCGAGGGGCGGGAGTACTTCTCGCCGGTCCGGTCCACGTTCGCCTCCGGCATGCACGCGGCCATCGTGGAGACCGACCCGGACACGGCCGAGGTGAAGGTGCTGCGGTACTGCGTCGTGCACGACTGCGGCACGCTGATCAACCCCCGGATCGTCGAGGGCCAGATCCACGGCGGGGTCGCGCAGGGCGTCGGCGGCGCACTGTACGAGAAGATGGCCTACGACGAGACCGGACAGTTGCAGAACGCGTCGTTCATGGACTTCCTGATGCCGTACGTCAGTGAGGTCCCTGAGCGGATCGAGATCGACCACCTGGAAACGCCGTCGCCGCTCAACCCGCTGGGGATCAAGGGCGCCGGGGAGGCGGGCGTGATCCCCGGGTCGGCCGTCATCGCCGCCGCGATCGAGGACGCCGAGGGCTTCCCGATCACCTCGATGCCGATCTCGCCGAGCGACCTGTTCGAGTTGCGTCGGCGGCACGCCGCTAGCGGGGAGACGGCGAACGCAAGCCAGACGGCGAGCGTGAACCGGGCGGGCTGACGTTCGGGTCGTTTTGACGACATTCCCCGTAGACTCCGGTCATGGGACTCATTGAGGCGCTGGAGTATCAGGTTCCGGCGCCGAACGCCGCCCAGCGGGCGATGTGGCACGTCACCTCCTCGCGGTCCGGAGCGTGGTTCTTCGCCAAGACGGCTCATCACCTGGACCGGGTCGCGCTGCAGAGCAGCGGCGGCCAGGTCGCGCTGGCGACCCTGGTGGCGGGCATCCCGGTGCTCACGGTCCAGACCACCGGGGCGCGGAGCGGCCAGACCCGGAGCACGCCGTTGCTCGGCGTCCCGTTCGGGGAGGACATCGCGCTGATCGGAACCCGGTTCGGCCAGCCGGGAACGCCCGGCTGGTACTACAACATGCGGGCCAATCCGGCCGTGACCGTGTCCTACCGGCAGAAGAGCGTGCCGGCCTCGGCGCGTGAGGCCGCCGGCGACGAGTGGCAGTCGATCTGGGCGGCCGGGCGCGCGATCTACGGCGGCTACGAGGCGTACGCCCGCCGGATCCGGGACCGCAAGGTCCGCATCATGGTCCTCAGCGCCTAGGCCGACACTCGCTGGGCAGGGACTCAGCGCCGGGTGGAGTGCGCGCGGATGTAGCTCTGGTAGGCCGCGTTGGTGCCGTGCGCGCCGAGTGCGTCGGCGTCCTCGTGCTGCCCGGCCGGGTACTGCCGGGAGATCAGATCGGCCTGCACTTCCTGCAGGTGCGACGGCGCGTCCGCCGCCGGGGTGGCGCCGCCGGACACCGGCACGGTGACTCCGGCGAGCACGTCATCGGTGCGCGGCGAGGCCAGCGTGAGCACGTCGCCGAACCCGGGTGCCGCCGCGTCCCTGGCGGTCAGCGCGGGCAGCGCGAACCGCTGCTCGACCGTCTTGAGTATGGAGGTGTGGTCCAGTGGCGGGCCGCCGGCCTGCGCCCGGTACACGGTGCCCGCGGCGATTAGCGGCGAGACCAGCACCGCGGGGACCCGCACCCCGAACCGGGTGAAATCGAAGCCGAACTCGCCGGCCGTGTTGTCTGGCGGCACGGCCCCGGACGGCGGCGGCACATGGTCGTAGCACCCGCCGTGCTCGTCGTAGGTGATCACCAGCAGGGTCTGCGCCCAGTTCGCCCCGGCGCGCAGCGCCTCGTACACGTCGTGGATCAGTTGCTCGCCGAGTGCGACGTCATAGTTCGGGTGCTGGCTGTTCCCGGTGGCCGACCAGGCGGGCTCCAGGAACGTGAACGCGGGCAGCGTGCCCGCCGCCGCGGCGGCGGTGAAGTCGGCGAACGTGCCGATGGACCCGCCGGCCGCCGACTCGATATCGGTGAACGTCCGCCGGGTCAGCGGTTCGGCGTCGTAGCCGTAGATGCCCCAGGTCTGGCCGTGGCCGCCGAGCAGGCCGAAGATGCTCGGCGAGGTGAACGTCCTGGTCTTGTCGTCCATGTGCCCCTGGCTGGTCGCCGCGCAGGTGAACGCGCGGTTGGGCATCGTCTCGGTGGGCAGCGAGGCGTACCAGTGGTCGCACACCGCGTAGCCGCGGGCGAGTGCGGACAGCACCGGCAGCGTGTCGGGAGTGAAGCAGCCCATGATGTCGTTCGGCGTGGTCCCCGGCAGGATCGACCAGTGTCCCTCGCGGGACTGCCAGCCCAGTGTGTAGCGGTAGTCCTTGACGAAGCCATCCATTGTCGGAACGACCGCTGAATTGGCCGGGCCGTGCTCGTCGCCGAACAACTGGTTGTTGGTCGCCATGTATCCCTCGCCCGGGTCGGCGCCGGGCAGGAAATAGGCGTTCGGCGTGCCAGGCTCGATCCGGAAGACGGTGACCTGCTGCCCGGTCGTCGGGTCGGAATTGGACTCCTGGCCGGTCAGGCCCTCGAACGGGTGCCCGGCCGGGGACACGTTTCCGGCATCGGTGTACAGGAATCCGAGCATGTGGTCGAACGAGCGGTTTTCCAGCATCAGGACGACGATGTGCTCGACCGATTCCAGGCCGGTGTTGTCACCCAACGAATTCTCCCGTCGACGTGCGGTGAGGAAAGAGTAGCGGCGAATGGCGCCGGACAGGCATGATTACCCGATTGGGGGCTGTATCGGCGTTCGGGCATTGATCGCCGTTCAGGTGCCGTCCAGTCGCGCGGCGCCTGACCGTGTGCCGGAGCGCGCCGCTGGCATGGTGACCGGCGCGTGCGAAGCTATGTCGTGCCAGACCGGGCCGAACGCGCCCGGTAGGCCGGCTGCTGGAGGTGCGATGAAGGTCACCGGCGACGAGGTGCTCGACGCCTCGGTCGAGGCTGTCTGGGCCGTGCTGACCGATCCGGACGCGCTGGCCGGCTCGCTGCCGGGCTGTGAGCGGCTGCGCTCGGCCGGCGCTGGCTCGTATCAGCTCACCCTGGTCCTCGGCGCCCCGCCGGTGGCGGGCGCGTACAGCGGGTCGGCGACGGTGACCGCCGGGCCGGAGCCGTTGTCGCGGTCGGTCGGGATCGCGCTGGCCGGTGAGCGCGGGACGGTCGCCGCGGACCTGATCGTGCGGGTCAGCGCGGCGGGCGAGGCCGGTACCCAGATCGGCTACCAGGCCGACCTGACGGCGCAGGGCCCGATCGCCGGTGCCGGGCAGCGCCTGCTCACGGCCCTGGCGCAACGGCTCGCAACGGACACTCTCGCCGCGCTGACCGCGATCATCGTCGGGGCCGAGCCGACCGGCCTGGCGGGAGCCGGCCCTGTTTCCGGCGGTGCCAGCGCTGGAACCAGCGCCGGATCCAGCGCAGCGCCGCAAGAGCATGGCCGGGCCGATGAGGCTCAGCCTGGCCTGGGCGAGCGGCTCCGCCCCTCGCCCAGACTGACCGCGGTCCGGGAGCGACTGCGGACCGGGCCGAGCCGGGGAACCTGGGCCGGGGTCCGGGCCGGGCTGCTGGCCGGCGGTGCGGTCGGTCTGGCCGGGATAGCGGTGGGCGCGCTGATCGGCCGCCGCCGGGCCGGTGCGGCGGCCGGCCGGTGCCGGTGAGCGACACGGGAGCGGGCATGGAGCGGGCAGGCCGGCTCCGGATCGGCATCGACACCGGCGGGACGTTCACCGACGTCGTGGCCTACGACGAGGTCACCGGCGAACTGACCGTCACCAAGACACCGACCACGCCGGCCGACCCCTCGGTCGGCTTCATCGACGGGCTGACCAAGGTGCTCGGCGTCGCCGGGGCCGACGCGGCTGCCGTGTCGGCGGTCAGTCACGGCACGACGATCGCGACGAACCAGTTGCTTGAGGGCAAGATCGGCGACCTCGGCTTCATCACCACCGACGGCTTCGAGTTCATGCTCGAGATCGCCAGGCAGTCGGTGCCAGACGGATACGGCAACTCCTACTTCTGGGTGAAACCGGACCGGATCGTCCCTGCCGACCTGGTGCGGACCGTGGCCGGCCGGATGGATCACACCGGCGCGGAGATCCGGCCGTTCGACGAGGCAGGCGCGCTCGCCGTGGCGCGCTGGTTCGCCGGCCGCGGCATCGACACGATCGCGGTGTGCTTCCTGCATTCCTATGCGAACCCCGAGCACGAGCAGCGGATGGCCGCCGTGCTGAAGGCCGAGCATCCGCGGGCGGTCGTCTCGCTGTCGCACGAGGTGCTGCGCGAGTACCGGGAGTACGAGCGGTCGATGACCACGCTGCTCGACGCGGCGGTGAAGCCTAGGGTCGCGAGCTATCTGCGGTCGATCGCGACCCGCCTCGACCAGCTAGCCGCGGCGGAGTCCGGGCGGCTCCCGTTCTACGTGATGAAGTCCAATGGCGGGGTGCTGTCGGCCGACGAGGTGATTCACCAGCCGATCACCACGGTCCTCAGCGGGCCCGCCGCGGGCGCGCTCGGCGCGGCGCTGATCGCCCGCGAGGCCGGCGTCTCCCGGGTGCTGACCTGCGACGGCGGCGGGACCTCCACCGATGTCGCGGTGGTCACCGACGGCGAGCCCGCGCTGACCACTGAGGGTCGGGTCGGAGAGTACCCGTCGATGATCCCGATGGTGGACGTGGTCACGGTCGGCGCGGGCGGCGGGTCGATCGCCTGGGTCTCGCCGGAGGGCGCGCTGAAGGTAGGCCCGCGCTCGGCCGGCGCGGATCCCGGGCCGGTGTGTTACGGCAAGGGCGGCACCGAGGTGACCGTGACCGACGCGCACCTGCTGCTCGGCCGGATCCCGCCGCACCTGCTCGGCGGCGAGGTGCCGCTGGACGAGGCCGCCGCCCGTTCCGGACTCGCCGCGCTGGCCAGCCGGCTCGGGCTGACCGAGCGGGACTGCGCGACCGGCATCCTGGAGGTCTCGGCCTGGAACCAGGCGAACGCGGTCCGGCAGATCACGGTCAAGCGCGGCCTGGACGTGCGGGACTTCACCCTGGTCACCTTCGGCGGGTCCGGGTCGCTGCTGGCCTGCCCGCTGATCGACATCCTCGGCGTGCGCGAGGTGCTGGTGCCGCCGAACCCGGGGAACGTGTCGGCGTTCGGCCTGCTCACCGTGGACGTACGGATCGACTACGTGCGCACGGCGGTGCGCAGGCACCGGTCGCTCGACCACGGCGCCGTGCGGGAGATCTTCGCCGACCTGGAACGGCAGGCGCGGCAGGGGCTGGAGCGGCAGGGGTTCGGTGCTGATTCGATTCGGCTGATCCGGACCGCGGACCTGCGGTACTTCGGCCAGGCGTTCGAGGTCCGGGTGCCGGTCCCCGACCCGCCGGCCGGTGACGCTCGCGGCCCTGCCGGTGACGCCGGGGAGCCGTGGTTCGGCCCCGCGGTCGCCGACGCGGTGGCGGCGGCGTTCCACGACGCGCATCGCGGCCTGTACGGCTATGACTTCCGCGACGACGATCGGCAGCAGGTGGAATGGGTGAACCTGCGGGTCACCGGGATCGGCCCGATCAAGCGGCCGGCCCTGCCGGAACTGCCGGCCGGTGACGGCGACCCGGGCCGGGCGCGTACCGGCACCAGGCCGGTCTGCTTCGGCCGCGGCGAGGAATTTGCCGACGCAGCGATCTACTGGCGGCCGGATCTGCGGGCGGGTGACGTGCTGGAAGGTCCGGCGGTGATCGAGGAGTACGGGGCCACGGTCCCGTTGCACCCCGGGTTCACCGCTACGGTCGACGGCCGCGGGAATCTCCGCCTCCGTTCGCAGACCCGGCCCGGCTAGGCCTGCTGCCGCCGCCGGAGCCGCCAGGCGCAGACCCCGGCCAGGAGCAGCGCCATTACCACGAAGAGCGCGGTTTCCTCCCACTGCAGCGGCCAGTACCGGCTGGCCGGCTGGTAGACGATGAACTGCCGCAGATGCCTGGCGGTGAGCCAGGCGTTGCAGGCCCGGTAGGACGGGCCCAGGCATGCGCCGGTCGGCGGGCCGGTGAACGGGCGGCCAGCGGCGGTGATCGTCTGATTGGAGATGATCCAGGCGCCGGCGTGGCGGACCGCGGCATGCACCGTCATCTGACTGCTGCCGATCGAGATGAAATCGATCCTTCCGACGTTCAGGGCGATCGTCTGGCGCAGTGGAGTCAGCAGGTGCGGCCGGATCCAGTTCGGCCACGCGACCTGCACGCCGGCGAACACCGCGAGGGTCGCGGCCATCGCCGGGATGGTCCGGCGGATCAGCACGCCGGCCGTGACGCCGAGCGCGAAGGCGAACACGCCGTAGCCGAGGGGCACGATCCCGCTGGCGCCGAACAGGGCCGGTGACATCCGGTCGATGGACAGGTAATTCGGTCCCGCGCCCTCCTGCCGCGCGGCCCGGTAGATCGGGCTCGCCCACCAGGCGGTCATCAGGCTGAGCAGACCCGTGGCCACTGCGGCAGCGAGCGCGAGCAGTCCGAGCTTGGTGGCCAGCCAGCGCTCGCGGGTCACGCTCTGGTTCCACGCCAGCCGCAGGGTGCCCGCCTCGATCTCCCTGGCCACCAGCGGCGCCCCCCAGAACGCGCCGATCAGGCCGGGCAGGGCGTAGAGCAGGAAGACGGTCGCGTAGAACGTGAGCATCTCCGGCGTGCCGGCCAGCCCGTTGATGAAATTCCCGGTCGCCCTGGCGCAGTCGCCGCTGGCGTGGCAGCCGGGGATGCCGTTCGCGTCGTAGGCGCTGTTCAGTCGCGCGCCGGTGATGGCGAGGGCGATGG
>JAJYTW010000099.1 GCA_021792855.1 Actinomycetes bacterium | reverse complement strand
CTCGCGGAGCGTGCTGTTGCAGGGGTCGATGACGGCGGGGGTGCCGGGTGCGCTGCGGTAGAGGTAGTCGCTGGCGCATTCGTTCCGGTAGCCCCGGAGCTGGCCGGTCACCGGCGACACAGTCCAGGTGAACTGCGCGGTTCCGGAAGACCCCGAAGCGTCGGTGACCGTGACCGTCACCTTCGTGCTCACCGTGGCGGCCATCATCGGCAGGCGACCGGTGATTAGCCCGGTAGCGGCGGCGATCTCCAGGCCTTGCGGCAGGCCGGTGGCGCTGTAGGTCAGCGTGCCGCCTGACCCGGAGGTCGCGGTTATCCGCAGTCGCACCTGCTGGCCGGCGGTGCTGCGCTGGCTGCCGGGACTGGTGACGGTGATGCCGCCGGACGACGGAGACATCACGCAGGTGCCCGCCGCGTTGCTCCACAGCGACTGCATCGCGAACGATCCAGTGGACAGCGCGACGTCACCTTCCGGGCTGTGCCAGGCACACTTGTCGGCGATCTCGCCGCCGGAGATCGCATCGGCGGTGTCGATCCAACCGGTACTCGGCTTCGGGTCGGTGATGGATTCGGCATACTCGTGACCGCCGACCATGCTGAAGCCGTCGTGGATTCCGGCGGATCCGGCGTTGATGAAGTTCTCGCCGCAGTTCGCTCCCGCATCGAGCAAGTAGGGAAGGTTCGTGTAGCTGACGCCGGTGTTCGCGGCGTAGCCGTGCCAGGCGCAGTAGTCGGTGATGCCGGTACTGCCGCAGACGGCGGGCGAGTAGAACCCGCTAGGGCAGGTGCCGGACTGGGTGGCGATCACGATCTGGGCGTTTATGTCGCCGGTCAGGTTGTGCGCCTTGGCGAAGGCGTTCGCCTCGGCGGCGAGCTGGTTCTGCGTCGCGCCCTTCGGCGGGGTGGAGGTGTCGTTCCACACTCCTGCGAAAACCGACCCGCCAAACGCGGGGGATCCGGTGGAGTCACCGTACTGGCTGGTGATCGTGGACCAGGTGTCCTTTGGTTCGACTCCGAGTCCCCGGTAGAAGCTCTCCAGGTAGGACGCAGTCGCCTGCTGGCCTGCGTTCGACGTCCAGTGCGGTCCCCAGAGCAGCAGATAGATCCTCGGGGCATGCTGTACCGGTCCGCCGTGGTAGACGAGGTCACAGGCCGGCTCCGTGCAGCCGCCCGAGCCGGCGGGGGCGGCCGCGGCACGGGGCGCGTGGCCGATCGGGTAGACAACTCCGGCGGGTCGGCTAGATGCCGCAGTGGGCAGCGCGCGCCGGTAGGAGGCCGCAAGGTCGGTCTTATGCAGACCAGGCAGCGCCACTGCTGGTGGGCTAGCCTGCGCCACCGGGGCGACCCTGGCCCATGCGGACGGGGCGGACAGGCCGAGGAGGGCGACGGCTACCACTGCCCCGGCTCCCAGAACGCGCGTGTTCATTGGCAGATCACGTCGATCTCATCGGCATGAGGGCAGGAAGTTCTCGCGTAGGAGCCCGAGGAGACAGAGAGCATTTAACGTAAGGTACTTGATCGCATACTCGGAGGTAGTTCCCTTCCGGAAATCCGATGCTTACTCAGCGCAGGGCGGATGGTGACCCGCGCCGATGCCGAAGCTCGCGCCGGTGTTCCGCACCACCCGCACCGGGATGACGCCCGCGAGTGCCAGGGCCTTGGTCGCCTGGTCGGCCGCGAGCACGCCGAAGGCGACCGCGTATCCGGCGCGCCGCATCAGCGGGCCGCGGCGGCGGCCGCGAGCCGGAAGACCAGGTAGACGGCGACCGCAACTCCGTCCAGCGCCCAGCTCAGCCCGACCTGCCCGGCCGAATCGACCGCGAGGCTCGCGGCGATCAGGCCCGCGATCACCGTCCACTTCGCTACGCGCAGCAGCCGCAGGCGCCGGCCCGCACGGGCCAGGTCCGGATCCGGCGCGAATCCGGGACTCAGCCTGCGGACCTCGGCGACGACCGCGGCAGCCGAGGGGTTGACGAGACCGCGGCTGCCGATGACCACCGTGGGGACTGTCTCGTTGCCGTCCGCCAGTTCGCGGACCGTGGCCGCGGCGGTCTCGTCCGTCCAGATGTTGATCTCCCGCGTGGGTACTCCGGCGACGCGCAGATCCTGCCGCAACCGGGCACAGTACGGGCACCCCGGCCGCCAGTAGACAGTCACCAGTTCCATGACTCATTGAACGTCAGTCCGCGGAGCGGTCCGTCCCGATTGTCACGTCGCTGACACCTGCTTACGAGGCGGCGAGTGCGACGCGATCGCGATCAAGGCAGCGACCACCTCATCGAGCGGACGGGTCGCGTCCAGTTCGTGCGTGCATCCCGCTCGCAGCAGCGGCTCGACCCTGGCGAGGTCATCCAGGATCATCGCTCGCTCCAGCGGCGTCTTCCCGTACGGGTTCGTTGTTCTGCGCTCGACCCGGTCGAGGATGACCTCGGCCGGGGCACTGAGCAGGACGACCGCGTTAAAGCGGTGGTAAAACCTGCCCTGGTTCGGCACGCATCCCTGAACGAAGAGCGGGCGGCCGTCATCGGAGTCCAGCAGCCGGGTGATTCGTTCCTCGACCCAGAGCCACTCCCCGCGATGCGTCTCGTCGGCGAACTCCGGGTACTCGCGGTACTCGCGCCAGCCCGGATCATCGGTGTCCACCACGCGGTAGCCACGCCTGCCAAGCTCGGCGAGCGCCGACGACTTGCCCGTGCCCGACATGCCGGTCACCAGGATCCTTGACACCGGGGAAACGCTACCGGTTTACCGGCACGGCGTGGCCGTGGCCCGGGAGTGCGGGTCCTATTGGCGCGAGGGGCTGATCAGGCCGTCGCAGAACCCGGCGACATCGTTGCCGGTGAGTTCCAGGACTCCGCGGCCGGTCGCAGCACCTTCCGCGAGGAAGTCGACGATCCCCGCCAGCAGTCCCTCGCCGGCCAGACCGGCCGGGCCGGCCTTGAACAGGTACCGCTGGATCTCCTTGTAGGCGATCTGGTAGTCCGGCGGGAGTGCCCGGACCCGCGCCAGGTGCGCCCGCCACCGCCGCTTGCCCTCGATGATGTCCCTGATGGCCACGTCAGCCTCCTAGTCGGCTCAGTCTTCCCGCGACATTCCTGTTCAGCCGCGACCGCCACCGGTCGCGGTAGGTCCGGGCGCCGTGCGCGCCGGCTAGGGCCGCGCAGAATCCCTCGATGTCGCCGCCCAGCACCTCGTGGATTTCCCTCCCGTCCGCCGCCGTTTCCTCGAGCAGGCCCAGGGCGCCGTCGAAGATCGGCGTCAGGTTGCGGCCCGTGAAACTGGAGTAGCGGAGCAGGTGTGACCTGATCTGCTCCCATGCCGCCTGGTAGCCGGTCGGCAGTTGCCTGGCCCGCGCGTCGAGTGCCCGCCATTCCCTGGTGATGTCGCTGCCAGTCGCGATGTCCCGGAGATTCATCTCCCGCCCTCCCTGAGCGTGTCGATTCGCGAGCAGAGGAAGTCCCATTTCTCCCAGAACGCCGCGAGTTCTTCCCGTCCCGCGTCGTTGAGCGCATAGAACTTGCGCGGCGGGCCGATCCCGGATGGTCGTTTCGTCACCTGGACTAGCCCGTTCTTCTCCAGTCGCAGCAAGATCGTGTAGACGGTGCCCTCGATGACATCGGTCAGGCCCAGTGCGTTCAGGCGGCGCGTGATGGCGTACCCGTAGGTTTCCTCGCGGCCGATGATCTCGAGCACGCACCCTTCCAGCGTGCCCTTGAGCATCTCCGTCAGGTCGTCCATCCCCGGATCCTCCCGATGCTCGCGTAAGTACTAGGTAATACCGAGTACTGCTATACGGTATCACAGAGTACCGGTTCTGGGGCGTGCGCCAGATCCGTTGCTCAGATAAGCGATTGACGGCCGGCTCGGCCGGAGCGGAGGATCGGGCCGGTGACGGCGGCGCATGGCTGAGCGGCCCCCGCCGGCTGGCGGCCGGTGGGGCGGACTGCTGCGGCAGCGGAATTTCCGGTTGTTCTGGACCGGGGAGAGCATGAGCGAGGTCGGCAACTCCGTCACCGTCGTCGTCCTGCCGCTGGTCGCCATCGAGACACTGCACGCGACCACCTTCGTCGTCACGCTGCTGACCGCGATGGTCTGGCTGCCGTGGGTCGTCATCGGCGTTCCGGCCGGAGCATGGGTCGACCGGCTGCCCCCAAGGCCGGTCATGCTGGCCTGTGACGCGGCCTCGGTGGCGGTGTACGCGAGCGTTCCCGTCGCGGCCTGGCTCGGGGCGCTGACCGTGGCCCAGCTTGTCGCGGTCGCGCTGCTCGCCGGCGCGGCGTCGGTGTTCTTCAACAGCGCCTACCAGGTACTGCTCCCTGGGGTGGTCGACGAGGCGGACCTGCCCGAGGCGAACGCCAAGCTGCTGGGCAGCCGCGAGGTCGCCCAGATCGGCGGGCCGGGCCTCGGCGGCCTGCTCGCCCAGGCGGCCGGCCCGGTGACCGGGATGCTGGCCGACGCGGTCAGCTTCGCGGTCTCGTTCTGCTGCCTGACCGCCATGGCGGCGCCGCGGGATCGCCGGTCGGCTGGTTCCGAGACCGGGGGGATGCTCGCCGGCCTCCGCTTCGCCTGGCGGGATCCTTACCTGCGCGCGATGATGGCGTTCTCCTGCCTCGGCAACCTGGCGCTCACCGGAGTAGACGCGCTGCTCGTCGTTTTCCTGGTCCGCACGATCGGGCTCTCTCCGGCGGTGACCGGGCTGTTCATGGCCAGCATGGGCGCTGGCGGCGTGCTCGGCGCGGTAACCGCCCGCCCGCTGGGGCGATGGCTCGGCACGGCGCGGGCGATGCTTGTCGCCATCCCGGGCGGCATGTGCCTCGCGCTGCTGCTCCCGCTCGCCGATCGGGGGCCGCGGCTGGCGTTCGCCGTCACGGCCATGCTGTGCTCGGGCGCCGTCGTCGTCATCGCGAACGTGATCATCGACAGTTTCATCCAGGTCTACGTTCCGGCCGGGATTCTCGGCCGGGTCGCCTCGGCGACCAGGGCCGTCGTGTTCGCGATGATGCCCGCCGGCGCGTTGCTCGCCGGAATCCTCGCCACCGCGCTGGGGGTCAGGGACGCGCTGTGGGTCCTTACCGGCCTGATCGCCGCGTCCGGCCTCGCCTTCCTGCTCACTCCCATGCGGCGCATGCGCGACCTGCCGCGGCGACCTGCCGCGGCGACCGGCCCCGGCATAGCGACCCGGGCAGCGCCGCACGCGGTCCCGAGCCGCACCGATTCAGGTCCGGGGCTCGCGCCGCTGCCGTACCGCGCCGAAGATGGCCTTGACCACCAGGCCGATGATCACGAGGTCGGCGAGCATCTGGCCGGTGACCACCAGGCGTGCCGTCTCGGTCTTCGGCACGATGTCGCCGAATCCGACGGTCGCGAAGACCGTGACCGTGAAATACAGCGAGTCGCTGCGGCTCAGCGGCTGGCTGAAACTGCCCGCCGAGATGGCGTCCATGACCACGTAGGCGGATGCGAACAGCAGCAGGAAGAACGGCACGCTGAGGGCGAGTGACTGGATAGCGCGCAGGAGCGGATAGGGCGAGCGGACGATCGAGCGCACCTGGAAGACCACCAGGACGGCCAGGGCCGTCAGGCCGATCGACAGCATCGCGATGGCCTCCCACTCCGATGACCGGTCCAGCGGCAGCAGGTAGTAGATCGCGACCAGCACGACGACCGACCCGATCGCGCGGAGCAGTCCGGTCACGATCAGCCGTGCCGGGGCGCGGCCAGGCGAGAGCGTTCCGGGATCGGCGCGCGGGTTCGTGCTCACATCAGCTCGGGCTCCTGACTGCGACGGGCATCCATCACGCACGCTGCCCGGCCGATGGCTGCCGGGCATCACCCGGCCAGAGTGATCCGGCTGCCTTCGGCCCGGGCCGGGTCGGCTCGCCTCCGGCCAGGCCGACGACCGCCAACTGTCGCTCGTGCGGGCCACCTGATCATTCCCGGCGGGTGAGGTCGCCGGCGCCGCTCTGGGCAGCCTGTCAGGCACAGGTGCATGTCCTGCGAGGTACGGGGGGCTCGGGTGGCTGGTGCCAGCAGGGAGCCGGACCGGGAAGCGGCGGCGCTGCTGCGGCACCGCTACCTGATCCAGTTCGAGGAAGACACGCTCAGGGAGCGGCCGCTCTGGATCCGGGAGATCATCGAGTTCGCCGGGACATTCGTGCTGGTTGTGGTCGCCGCCGGCTCGGGGGTGATCAACCACTTCACCGGTGACACACCGGTGACCAGGGCGGCGGCGGTGATCGCGCCGGGCGCGGTCGTGATGGCGATGATCTACGCGTGGGGCCCGCTGTCCGGGCTGCACATCAACCCGGCGGTCACGTTCGGCTTCGCCTTCCGCAGGGTGTTCCCGCTGCGCTGGGTCGTGCCCTACTGGGTGGCGCAACTGGCCGGCGCGCTAGCCGGAGCGTGGTTCTTGCAACTTGTCTTCGGTCACGTCAGCAGCGGCGGGACATACCCGATCGCGGCGCCGGGCGGCGAGTGGCGGTCGCTGGTGATGGAGACCGTCCTGACCTTCGTCCTGGTGAGCATCATCCTCAACACGGCAACCGGCAGCCGGAGCATCGGCCACAACGCCGCGATCGCCGTCGGGGGGACGGTAGCGCTGCTCGGCCTGTTCGCCAGCCCGATCAGTGGCGCGTCGATGAATCCGGCCCGGTCGCTCGCACCGGACATCATCGGGGCGGACTACGCGGGCTGGTGGATCTACGTGGCCGGGCCGGTCATCGGCGCGTTCCTCGCGGTCATCGTGATCAACCTGGTCCGGGGACTTCCGGTCAGGGCGGAGCGGCAGGCCGCGGAGGGCGGCGACCTGCCGGAGAGTTAATGACGAGTACACGGCACGATCGGGCGAGGGCGGACAAAAAGCCGATGACAGTAACGAAGACCGCGCCGGAGACCGTGACGGAGACGGTGCATCTCAGCGTCGGCGAGCGGACGGCGATAGGCAAGCGGGCCAGGAGCGTGACGCCGCTGTCCGGTCATTCCGGCTGGAGCGCGGCGGCAGGCCGGCCCGACCCGGTCGCGGTGCTCCAGGGCCAGGATCGCAGCCGTGCGCCTGATCTGGTGCCGATCCGGCACGGCAGGATGATGGCATCGCCGTTCACCTTCTATCGCGGCGCGGCCGCCGTGATGGCGGCCGACCTCAAGGACACCCCGGTCGCCGGCCTGGACGTCCAGCTGTGCGGGGACGCGCACCTGCTGAACTTCGGCGTATTCGCATCCCCCGAGCGACTGCTGCTTTTCGACGTGAACGACTTCGATGAGACGCTGTCCGGGCCGTTCGAGTACGACCTGAAGCGCCTGGCGGCCAGCCTGGCCATCGCCGGCCGCACCAACGGCTTCTCCGAGCCGGACGCGCGCGGGTCGGCGGCCGCGGCGGTGACCGCGTACCGCGAGGCCATGGCCGAGTTCGCCGGGATGCGGACGATGGAGATCTGGTATGCCCGGCTGTCGGAGCGGGACCTGATCGCCGCCGGGCACGGCATTGCCAAGGCGGAAGAGGCCGAAGCCAAGGCCGCCAAGGGCGCGAGGGCCAAGAAGGCCAGGAAAGAGGCGAAGGCCGCCAGGAAGGCCGAGAAACGCGTCGGCCGGACGGCCGAGAAGGCCTACGGGCACAACAGCCTCCAGGCGCTGGCGAAGCTCAGCGAGGTGGTCGACGGTCGGCATCAGATCGCCAGCCAGCCGCCGGTCCTCGTCCCGGCCCGGGACCTTGCGGCCACCTACGGCCTGTCGGCCGAAGACACCGCCCGGACCATCAGCGGCCAGTTGCATGCCTACCGGGCCACCCTCCCTGACGATCGCCGTCACCTTCTCGACAGGTTCGAGATCATGGACATGGCCCGCAAGGTCGTCGGGGTAGGCAGCGTCGGTACCAGGGACTACATCGTCCTGCTGCAGGGACGCGACACCAGCGATCCGCTGTTCCTCCAGATCAAGGAGGCCACCGCATCGGTCTACGAGCCCTACCTGGGCAAGAGCCGCTACCGGCAGCACGGCGAGCGGGTCGTGCAGGGCCAGCGGATGATGCAGGCAGCCAGCGACATCTTCCTCGGCTGGACCAGGGGCCCGGACCGCCGGCACTTCTACTGGCGGCAACTCCGGGACATGAAGGGGACCCCCCAGGTCGAGTCGATGCGGCCGGTCGCGCTCGCCTTCTACGCCCGGATCTGCGGCTGGACGCTGGCCCGGGCGCACGCCCGCTCCGGTGACCCGGTGGCCATCGACGCCTACCTCAAAGGCAGCGACGCGTTCGATACGTCGATCGCGGAGTTCGCCGTGCGCTACGCGGACCAGAACGAGCGGGACTACGCCGAGTTCACCCGGGCGATCCGCTCCGGCAGGCTGCAGGCCACCGAGGGAATCTAGCCGCGGATCAGGGCGCGGTAGCGACCGCGAGGACGCGGCGGATCAGCGCGAGGTGCTCCAGGGAGCGGACGGCTTCGCCATGAAAGGAGGCCAGCGCCGGGTCATCACCAGGATCAATGGTCGCCGCCTCCTCCCAGACGGCGCGCTCGCGATCCAGCCACGCCGGTCGCTGGCCCACTTCGATATCCGTGAAGCCGGCCCCGGCCAGGCCGGCGGCCAGGTCCACCCGGCGCAGCCGGGCAGATAGCCGCTCGTCGTCCCGGTCAACCGGCTCCCAGCAGGTCAGCACGACGCGAGATCCGCCGGCCCTGAGCACCCGGCGGATCTCGCCGTATGCGGCGGGCGGATCATCGGGAAACTGAATCGCGTCCGTGCACAGCACCGCGTCGGCTGAGGCGTCCGGCAGTCCGGTGGCGACGAGATCACCGACCCGGAACGAGGCGCCCTCGACCCCGAGCCGCGATGCCTGCTCGCGGGCCTCGCCGAGCGCCTGCGCTGAGACATCGACGCCGGTCAGCCTGGCCCCGCTGGCACGCGCGATCATCAGCCCGTAGCCGGCCCGTCCGCAGGCCAGGTCGACGAGCACTGCGCCGGGCCTGAGCCGCAGTTCGTCGGTGATCTCGGGGATCGCCTCCGCCGGGAGCACGCCGGCCAGCAGGTCAGGCGGGAGGCCCAGGTGCCGGTTCATCACCTCGCCGACGAGCGGTGTCGCGGCCTTGCCGGCGTACCAGCCATCCCAGTAGTCCGCGGACAACCGCTTCGATGGCATCGGCCAAGTATGCCAGCCGGGAGGAGCGTCGCCGGACCGTCAGCGCCTGCCGCCGCCCGTGGTGATGACGGCCACCCAGTCGCGGGTGCCGTCCGCCGACGACCTGCGGGCCGCGCTCGGCTGCTCACCGACCCGCGCCCCTGTCCGGTTATGCCCATTGCTGGGGCATTGTTCAGCGCCGCCTGACTCAGAACCCCCGTTAGCCGGCGACGGGAGAAGGGAAGTCATTCACCTGAGCCGCCCGGGGAGGCATCGGCGGCGCTGCTGGGCGGGTCCGCTCGGGCTCGGGACTCCTTATCTTCGCCGTCGCATGGTGCGGCGGACCGATCATTCGGGGGTTTGATGGCTACCTTGCTCGCCAGGCACGCAGAAGTGCTCGTGACGATGGATGACGAGCGCAGGGAGATTCCCGACGGCGCGATCTACGCGGCAGACGGGATGATCCAGCAGGTCGGTCCGACTCGTGACCTGCCGTCCGACGCGGACGTCGTCCTGACCTGTCCGGTCAGATAATCCTGCCGGGCATGGTGAACACTCATCATCACCTGGATCAGACGCTCACCAGGAATCTGCCGCAGGCGCAGAACATCAACTTGTTCCCGTGGCTGCGGGCGCACTACGAGATCTGGGCCAGGCGAACACCGGAGGCCTCGCGCACGAGCACGCTCGTCGGACTGGCCGAGCTTGCGATGTCCGGCTGCACGACGGTGTTCGACCACTCCTACGTCTTCCAGAACGGCTGCCGGGTCGACGACCAGATCGCGGCGGCGGCCGAGATCGGGGTGCGGTTCCATGCCTGCCGGGGCTCGATGTCCCTCGGCGAGTCGCGGGGCGGACTGCCGCCCGACAGTTGCGTGGAGGACGAGGACTTCATCCTCGAGGACAGCGCCCGGGTCATCCGCCAGTACCACGACGCGGACCGGGGAGCGATGACCCGGGTAGTGCTCGGGCCGTGCTCGCCCTTCTCGGTCTCGGCCGGACTGCTGCGGGACTCGGCGAAGCTAGCCCGGGAGTATGGCGTCGCCCTGCACACGCACCTATGCGAGACCTACGACGAGGAGCGGTACACCCTGGACAGCTACCGGCTCCGCCCGGTGGCGTGGATGGAGACGTCAGGCTGGCTCGGCCCCGACGTGTGGTTCGCCCACGCGATCCACGTCAGCGACGACGAGATCAGCCAGTTCGCCGCCTCGGGAACGGGCGTGGCGCACTGCCCGTGCTCGAACATGCGGCTGGCCTCGGGCATCGCCCCGGTGAAGAAGTACATGGACGCGGGCGTGAAGGTCGGCATCGGGGTGGACGGGTCAGCCAGCAACGACTCCTCGAACATGCTGGCCGAGACACGGCAGGCGATGCTGCTGGCCCGGCTCAAGATGGGACTGCTGCCTCCGGAGGGACCGCAGACCGTCCTGAGCACGTCGGATCCGCTGCGCGCGGCGGAGTGGATGACCGCGCGGCAAGCACTGGAACTGGCCACCCGCGGCGGTGCGGCGGTGCTGGGCCGCGACGACATCGGGCAACTCGCACCCGGGATGTGCGCGGACTTCTTCAGCCTCGACCTGCACACGGTCGAGTTCGCCGGCGCGCTCGCCGACCCGGTCGCCGCGGTGCTGTTCTGCCAGCCGCAACGGGCCAGGTACACGGTCATCAACGGCCGGGTAGTCGTCGATGGCGGAGCCATCACCACGGTCGACATGGCACCGGTGATAGCCGAGCACAACAAGTTCTCGCTCGCGCATGCCCATGGCTGACCAGCGCGGAACTGCCGCCGGGGCAGGCCGGCTGGCTGACACCGCGGACCTGCCCGGCCAGCGTTCGGGCAGCGTCACGGAGACCGCCGACGGAAGCCGCCATGCGACGATCCTCACCCATACGCGGGTTCGGGACGGCCAGGGCGCGGCGTTCGCGTCCTGGCAGCAGCGGATGTCCGTGCTGGTGACCAGGGCCACCGGCTTCGTGAGCCAGCAGGTCATTCCCGCCGACCCGCCGGTTCAGGACGACTGGGTGATCATCCAGCGGTTCGCCACACGCGACGACGCGCAGGCCTGGCTGGAGTCCCCGGAGCGAGCCGGGATGCTCGCCGAGGTGCAACCGCTGCTACAGGGCGAGGACGCCATCTCGGTGATGCAGGACGTCCCTAGCGCGGCGCCGCGAACCAGCACGGCCGTCATCAGGACACGCGTCGTCCCGGGCAGGGAGGACCAGTTCAGGCAATGGTCTGCCGAGGTGGCCAGCGTGCAGTCGCGCATGCCCGGTTACATCGGCACCGCGACTCAGGAACCCATTCCCGGTGTCCAGGACCAGTGGGTGACCCTGCTCGCCTTCGACAGCCCTGCCCATCTCCGGGGCTGGCTGGACTCCCCGGACCGCGCTGCCCTGCTCCGCAAGGCGCGCGCGATCATGGCCAGGACCGACACCAAGCTGGTCCAGTCCGGCTTCGAGGGATGGTTCGACTTCCGGCGTCCGGCCGGGGAGAAGCCGCCGCCATGGAAGTTCAATTACCTGATTCTGGTCGGCCTGTACCCGATCGTGATGCTGGAGGTCCTGTTCCTCAACAACAAGCTGGGCTGGATGAGCCTGGCGTTTGGCAGCCTGATCGGCAACATCATCAGCGTGGGCATCCTCGGCTGGCCGGTGGTGGCCATCCTGAGCAAGGTCATGGGCTGGTGGATCCAGCCGCCGACCGGCGCATCCCGGTTCACCGATCTCAAGGGCGCTCTCGTCATGCTGGCGGTGCTCGCGGTGCTGGTGGCCGGATTCTTCCTGGTCGTCAGATACGTCGGTGCCGACGCCAAGGTCCTCAGGCTGTAACGGTGCCGGGATCGGCTCTTTGCATCGACCGACAGAGCGGATGGAAAATGTGGATCATGCTTCCGGTCGCCGCAGCGGTGATCTTCGCACTCTGGTTCTCGCCGCTTGGCGAGAAGGTGGGCCTGTGGAGTTGGCCCAAGGACCGTTAAGGCTGATCTTCGAGCCCCGGAATGCCGCGGGGCGAGGGTCCGTTCTGCACCAACGGCGGGCCGTAGGAAGGCCGGAGACGAGGAGGGCACATGCGCGCGGTGGTGGTCGCTGAGCACGGCGGGCCGGAGGTTCTGCGGATGGCCGAGCGGCCTGATCCGGTGCCGGGCCCGGGTGAACTGCTTGTGGACGTCGCGGCGGCCGGGGTCAACTTCGCCGACATCTACGCCCGGCAGGGCCTGCCGCCGTACGGGACGCCGGTCCCGTACGTCCCGGGCTCGGAGGGAGCGGGCACGGTAGCGGCGGCCGGGCCGGGCGCCGAGGGCTTCGCGCCCGGCGACCAGGTCGCCTGGACCGGCGTTCCGGGCAGCTACGCCGAGCGGGTGCTGATCCCGGCCGACCGGGCGGTCCCGGTCCCGGCGGGCACCGATCTGACGTTGGCGGCGGCGATCATGCTGCAGGGCATGACCGCCCACTACCTGTGCCATGACACGTTCCCGGTCGGGCCGGGCGACCCGGTGGTCGTGCACGCGGCGGCCGGCGGAGTCGGCCTGCTGCTGACCCAGATGATCAAGATGCGCGGCGGGGTGGTGATCGCCACCGCGTCCACCGACGACAAGCGGGCGCTGGCCAGCCAGGCCGGCGCCGATCACGTGACCGGCTACGCCAGCTTCGGCGAGGTGGTGCGCGAGGTGACCGGCGGGCGGGGCGCCGCGGCGGTATTCGACGGCGTCGGGCAGGCCACGTTCGACGCGAGCCTGGCGTCACTGCGGCCGCGCGGCATGATGGTGCTCTACGGAGCGGCGAGCGGCCCGGTGCCGCCGCTGGAGTTGCAGCGGCTGTCGGTCGGCGGGTCGCTGTTCATCACCCGTCCCACCCTCATCCACTACATCGCCTCCCGGGCGGACCTGCTCCGCCGGGCGGGCGACCTGTTCGGCTGGGTCGGGACGGGCGCGCTGTCGGTCCGGATCGGCGGCAGCTACCCCCTCGCCGACGCCGCCCGGGCGCAGGAAGACCTCGCCGCCCGGCGCACCACCGGGAAGCTGGTGCTGCTGCCGCGCTGAGGCCGGCTGGCCGCCCGGTGACGTGACCGGGGGCCACGCGACTGGCCGGGGGTGCTCCGAGCACGACCTACCACCCGTTAGGCCCATGATCGTGTCGCTTTTGGCATGGTTTGCGAAGCCACTAGGGGTGGTAGGTCGGCGGGGAGCCAGCTTCCAGCGCCTCGGCCCGCTGCTTGACGCCGAGCATGAAGCGGCGGGTCATGATGAAGGCCGCCGGCTCCATGATCCGCATCAACAGCCACCACATCGCTGTCCTCGGCACGCGCTCCGCGCCACGGTCGACTAGCCGGGTGCGGTCCTCGTCGAGCGGGTAGAGGCCGAACTGCCACACCCACTGCATGCCGTGCCCGTCCAGGGCCAGCGCGAGCGAGCGGCCGGGTTCCAGCACCGCGACCGTCATCTCGTCGCGCCCCCAGGGGATCTTGTCGCCCACGGCGAGGTGCTGATACTCGGGCAGGATCTGCGTCGCGCTCGGCCGATCGAGGAAGCCGAAGAGCCGGTCGAGCCAGTCGTAGCTGTACAGCCCGCCCCGCCCGGTCCCCATCTGCACCAGCCACGGCCAGATGGCCCGCGGGGGCGCGTTCACGGTGATCGCGCCGGTGCTCGTGCTGGTCGGGTGAGGGATCCGCGCGTCGCCGGGCATCGCCCGGTGGAGTTCCTCGGGCGTCGTCCCCCAGCGGCTGAACCAGCGTCGGACTCCGAACCAGTAGACGGCGCCGAGCGCGGCGCCGCCGGCCACTGCCAGGGCCCGTCGCCTCCGCCGCTCGCTCGGCGGCCCTGGCTGCTGCTGCGTTATCCTCCGGGCGCTCATGTCCCCCCCGCCGGTGCCCCGTATCGTTCCCGCCGGTCTTCTCCATGGTGGGAGGGTCCGGCCCCGGGGCGGGAGAGCCGAAGGCCACGCATCTGCGGGACCTCCAGCCTCGGGGACGCTGGCGCCGTTCGCGTCGCCCTTCCGGCGGCCGGCGGCCGGCTGCCCCGTTCCGGGACTCCGTCAGCGCCGGGACAGGTCGCGGAGTCGGACCCGGCCGCCGGTCCGCAGCACCGCGGTCCGGTACACCCGGGCCGCCGCGAGCGCAACGCCGACCGTGCAGGCGAGCGTCACCAGCACCGACGCGAGGAACTGCCACCAGGTGACGGCCCCGAACCCGACCAGCGCGGGCATCGCGAACGGCGCGGTGGGAGGCAGGTAGGCGAGCACCTTGACCAGCAGCGAGGGGCTGCCCGAACTGACGCCGATCAGGGAGACGATGTAGCCGAAGATCAGCGGCGCGCTCAGCGGCAGCGCCAGGCTCTGCACCTGATCCTGGCGCTCGGCGGTCGAGCCGGCCGCGGCGTACACCCAGCTATAGAAGGCATACCCGAGAATCATCCAGACCAGGGTGGATCCCACGACCATCGCGCTGGCGCCGTGCACCAGGCTCGACCCCACCGCCGCCGACAGGATCAGCGCGAACGCGACCAGCGCGACCGCCTGGGCGAGAGCGACGATCCCGATCCCGATCACCTTGCCGGCCAGAAGCTGGATCGGCCGCACCGTGGCGAGCAGCACCTCCACCACCCGGCTGGACTTCTCCTCCATCACGCCCATCAAAGTCCAGCTGAGGTACTGGGTGAGCACGACGAAGATCAGGATGACGCCGATCAGCGCCGTCGACTCCGCCGTCGTGCGGTGCCTCTTCGCCGGCTTGAGGCTCTCGACCGGCAGCGGCCTGGCCCGGGCGACCGTCGCGACTTGCTGCGGCGTCAGCCCTGCC
>JAJYTW010000098.1 GCA_021792855.1 Actinomycetes bacterium | reverse complement strand
GGGACAGGTGGGCACCTTCGCGTCCAGCCCGGCGCTAGCCGCAGCAGCGCGCAGGACCGCGGCACTGCCACGCAGGGCCGCCAGATGCTGGTCAAAGGTTACGAGGGTGGGCATGCTCGCATGGTAGGCAAGCCCACCGACACACTCGCGGACCTAACCGGCCCCCTTGGCGATCTGGCCTTGCTCATTCCACCGAACAACTGGCGAGTGCGGCGATGGCTGCGGCAGCAGCGATGGCGGACGAGCGTGGCTATGAGCTGCGGGTTAGTGTCCTGAGCAGGGCGCGTGTCCGTTCGGCGTCGTGGCCCTTCCCGAACTCGCCTGCGACGAAGTCGGTGACGCCGTAGTCGGCCAGGGCAGTGATCTGGCTGGCGACGCTGTCCTCGTCGCCCACGATCGCGACGTCGGCGGGGCCGGCCGCGCCCTCCCGGTCCAGCATCGAGCGATAGGACGGCAACTGGCCGTAGATCGCGAAGACCTTCGCCGCCCGGGCCCGTGCCGCGTCCGGGTCATCGGTCACGCAGACCGGAAGCGTGCAGACGACCCGGGGGGAGGGCCGCCCGGCGGCCCGGGCGGCCGCGGTGATGGTCGGGACAATGTAGTCCCGCACCGTGGCCGGTCCGGTCATCCACAGGACGGTTCCCGCCGTGCGCTCGCCGGCTAGTCGCAGCATGCGCGGTCCGAGGGCGGCGAGCAGCACGGGCACGGGGTCAGGACGCGGTGTCGACAGGCCGATGCCGGCGCGCAGAGTGGTGCCCTGGAATGCTGCCGGCTGCCCATCGAGCAGCGGCAGCAGGACCGAGAGGTATTCGCTCATGTGAATGGCCGGCGCGTCGAAGCTGTAGCCGTACATGTCCTCGATCACGATCTTGTGCGACAGCCCGATGCCGAGGGTCAGCCGGCCGCCGAGTGCCAGCGCGGCCGTCAGTGCCTGCTGGGCGAGCGCCGCCGGGTGCCGAGGGTAGGTCGGGACCACGGCGGTGCCGACCTCGATCCCGGGCACGGCGCTGCCCGCGACCGCCAGCGCGGTGAGCGCGTCGAGGCCGAAGATGTTCGCCAGCCACGCCGAGGAGAAGCCGTCGTCGGCAGCCTTGCGCAGTTCGTCGCGGAGCACGGTGAGCGCGTCAGCGCCGCCAGGGTCGGGCAGGGACATTCCGATCCGCATGCGATGATCTCCGTTCCATGCTGCCGGTCGGTTCGGGCTCGTTCCGGCACATTGACCACTATCCCGGGGTATTGGATCACTCCCGGCTTGGGGAGTATAGGGACATGGATTCGGGGCGGGCCAGGACCAGCGATGACCGGAGCGGCGCGGCGCAGTCCGCGGACGGCGGTGACGGCGCTGCGGCGCGAGCGCAGTCCGGTAATGGCACCCGCCCGGCGGGCAGTTCGGTTACCGCTGGGAGCGGAGCGGAAGCCGGAGCAGGCTCCGGGCCCAGGGCGACGGCCAAGGCCGGGCCCAGGGCGACGGCCAAGGCCGGGACCCGAACCACGGCCAAGGCCGGGACCCAGACCACGCCGAGGGCAAAGGGCCAGGCCAAGGCCCCGGGCAAGCGGGCGGCAGCGCAAGAGCGCGCCGAGAAAGAGCAGGCGGAGACCGATCGGCGCGCCGCCCGGCATCAGCGTGCCGCCGCCCGGGCCAGGGCCCGGGCGGCCGACCGCCAGAGCGCGACCGCGGGCCCGTCGTTCACTCCGGACTCCGAGCAGCCTGGCCTGGCCACGCTCGATGGCGCCCGCCGGTACCAGGCGGAGCGGGACCTGGCCGAGCGCGCGGCCGTGGTCCTGGCCGGGGTCGGACAGGACCTGGTTCCCGCGGCGGGACGGCCGGTGCCCGGCGCATCCGGCGACCTCCCGCCGGACCGCTTCCTGGACCGGGAGGAAAGCTGGCTCCGGTTCAGCCAGCGGGTGCTGGAACTCGCCGAGGACCCCAACGTGCCGATCCTGGAACGGGTCAGGTTCGAGTCGATCTTCTCGAGCGCGCTCGATGAGTTCTTCATGGTCCGGGTGGCGGGCCGGATCCGGCGGATGGCCATCGGCCTGCCGGTGGAGAGCGTCAGCGGCAAGGCGCCGGACCAGATCCTGGAGAACACCCTGAGCATGGCGCGCGATCTCGCCGCCCGGCATGCCCGGTGCTTCATCGACCGCCTGGTGCCTGACCTGGCCGCGGCGGGCATCGAGATCCTGCGCTGGAAGGAACTCCTGCCGGACGAGCAGGCCAAGCTGCACCGCCTGTTCAAGGACCGGATCTACCCGGTGCTCACGCCGCTTGCCGTGGATCCGGCCCACCCCTTCCCGTTCATCTCCGGGCTCAGCCTCAGCCTGGCGGTCATGGTCGCCGACCCGAGGTCGGGGCTGCGGCTGTTCGCGCGGGTCAAGGTGCCGCCGTTGCTGCCGAGGTTCCTCACCGTCGCGCCGAACCGGTTCGTCCCGCTGGAGGACGTGATCGCGGCGCACCTGGACGTGCTGTTCGCCGGCCTTGAGGTGATCGAGCACCACGCGTTCCGGGTGACCAGGATCCGCGACCTGGAGATCGACGAGGACGTCACCGAGAACCTGCTGCAGTCGCTGGAGCGCGAGTTGATGCGCCGCAGGTTCGAGCCCGCCGTCCGGCTTGAGGTCGAGGAGTCGATCTCCGACGAGGTGCTGGACAAGCTGATTACCGAACTGGATGTGGACCCGCGAGCGGTGTACCGGCTGCCCGGGCCGCTCGACCTGACCGGCCTGGGCGCGATCACCGACCTGGATCGGCGTGACCTGAAGTACCCGGCGTTCGTCCCGGCCGAGGGCGCGCTGCCCGCCGATCGCTCCGTGTTCAAGACCCTGGCCGAGCGGGACGTGCTCGTGCACCTGCCGTATGACTCGTTCACGGCCAGCGTGCAGCGCCTGGTGGTATCGGCGGCGGCCGATCCGCGGGTGCTCGCGATCAAGCACACTCTGTACCGCACCAGCGGCGACTCCGAGATCGTCGACGCGCTAATCGACGCCGCCGAGGCCGGCAAGCAGGTCGTGGTGGTGGTCGAGATCAAGGCCAGGGGCGACGAGGAGGCGAACATCGCCTGGGCCCGCAAACTAGAGGAGGCGGGCTGTCATGTCGTCTACGGGTTCCTCGGCCTGAAGACGCACTGCAAGATGGTGCTCGTGGTGCGCGAGGAGGCGGACGGCTCGCTGCGCCGGTTCTGCCACATCGGCACCGGCAACTACCACCCGAAGACCGCGCGGCTGTATGAGGACTACGGGCTGCTGACCTCCGACCCGCAGGTCGGCGAGGACATGACGGACCTGTTCAACCACCTGACCGGTTACAGCCGCCGGGCGAACTACCGTCGGCTGCTGGTCGCCCCGGCCGGGCTGCGCTCTGGCCTGATCAAGCAGATCGACGAACAGATGGAACTCGCCAGGCAGGGAAAGCCGGCCCGGATCCAGATGAAATGCAACGCACTGATAGACGAGGCGATCATCGATTCGCTGTACCGGGCGTCGATGGCCGGCGTGCCGATCGACCTGTGGGTGCGCGGGATCTGCTCGCTCCGGCCCGGCGTTCCCGGCCTGTCG
This sequence comes from Actinomycetes bacterium, assembly GCA_021792855.1. GTDB lineage: Bacteria > Actinomycetota > Actinomycetes > Streptosporangiales > Streptosporangiaceae > Chersky-822. Next base: position 11,369 of record JAJYTW010000098.1, on the reverse strand, counting down.
GAGACGATCCGGGTGCGCAGCGTCGTGGGCCGCTTCCTCGAGCACTCCCGGATCTACGCGTTCGGCACCGGCGGCGCCGACAACTCCGACGGCGAGGTCTGGATCGGCAGCGCCGACCTGATGCACCGCAATCTCGACCGGCGGGTGGAACTGCTGATCCGGGTAACCGACGAGAGCCACAAGGCCGAACTGCGCAGCCTGGTCGATCTGGCGATGGACCCCGGCGTGGCGTCCTGGTGGCTCGGCCCGGATGGCCACTGGATCCGGCACCACCTGGATGCCGGCGGCACGCCGCTGATCGACCTGCAGGAGCACCTGATCCGGTTCCGACAGTCACCTAAGCCCGATCCCGATGGCGCACCTGGCGACGGGCGGCTGCGGCCGCGGCACCAGGCGCGGCATGCCTGAGCAGGCCGGCTCGCCCGGCAAGACCATCCAGGCGGCCGGCGCGGTCGTCTGGCGTCCCGGGCCGGACGGGCCGGAGGTCGCGCTCGTGCACCGGCCGCGGTACGACGACTGGTCGTTCCCGAAGGGCAAGCGGCACCGGGACGAGCACGTGCTCACGACGGTGACCAGGGAGGTGGCCGAGGAGACCGGGCTGCGGATCGTGCTCGGCCGGCCGCTGAGCCCGTCCCGCTATCTCGCCGAGGGCCGGCCGAAGCACGTGCGCTACTGGGCGGCGCGCTCGACCGGGTCGGCGGGCTTCACGCCGGGCCCCGAGGTCGACCGGCTGGTCTGGGTGTCCGCTGATGAGGCGGCGGACGTGCTGACTTACCCGCGTGACGTTGTGCTGCTGAAGGAACTCGCCGCCGCGCCGGTCCGGACCGCCCCGCTGATCCTGCTCCGGCACGCGGCGGCCGGTCGCAAGGGCTCGGCCGGCGCGGACGACCTGGCCCGGCCGCTGGACGCGCGGGGGTCGGCCGATGCCGGGCGCCTGGCCGGCCTGCTGGCCAGCTACGGTCCGTGCCGGGTGCTGAGTTCGGCGGCCGAACGCTGCGTCGCCACGGTACGCCCGTACGCCGAGGCGATCGGCGTTCCGGTGGAGACGGAGCGGGCGCTGACCGTGGGCGCGGATCAGTCCCTGGACGGAGAAAGCCCGGGGTCGTCAACGAATTCGATCCCGCCGGTCGCCGCGGCCCAGGCCGGCGTCCTGATCGCCGAACTGGTGCGTTCCGAGACGCCCGCGGTGATCTGCGCGCACCGGGAGAATCTGCCGGCGCTGGCCGGTGCCGCCTTCAGCGCTTTCGGCGTGCTCGGCCTGGATGGCGCACCGCTCCGCAAGGGCGCGTTCTGGGTGCTGCACGCGGCGGGCGGGCCGTTGCTCGGGGCCGAGCGGCATGACTGCCGCAAGTAGCGGCGGTCCGGAAGAGTTCCGCAAGTAGCGGCGGTCCGGAAGAGTTCCGCAAGTAGCGGCGGTCCGGAAGAGTTCCGCGGGCGGCGGCGAGAGGCAGAGTTCGCGGGCAGCGGCTGTCCTGCGGACTGTCGTAGGGGCGCGATAGACCAGAACTAGCGGCCGGGGACCGCGATCCGGATCCGCGCCCGGTCGCTGGAAGTGCCCGCGAGCGCCGGCCCGGCTGGCTCAGTCCAGCGACGGCGCCAGACCGAGAGGAGCAGGCCAATGTCCGACGGCCTCTGCGGCGACATCGAAGCGGAAATCGCCGATCTTGCCCTGCGGTTAACCGAGCCCGGCGGCACTGAGTGCATGCGCTGCTACCTGCTGCGCATGATCGCCGAATTCGGCTGCGACGGTGGTTTCCGGTGGGCCGTCCGCTGGCGTGACGTGCACGCGGCCCGGCCGAAGGGCCTGCTGCGGAGGCTGGCCGAGCGTGGCTGCTGCTGCGACTGCGAGGTGCTCCTGAACGTCTATCCCGACTATCCGCCGGTGGCCAGGCCGCTGCCGTGCGCCGGAATCCCGCAGCGCGGCTCGGTGCGGCCCTGCGATCTGCGCAACCTGGCCAGGTCCGCGTGAGGGGGCCGGCGCCCGCCTCCGGTTACAGGCCGTCCTTCTCGATCAGCCTGGCCAGCGCCATCGCGATCGGGACCGTCGTGATCTCGACCTGCCAGGGGCGGGCGCCGTAGCGCCGAAGCTCGGCCTCGACGCTCTGCTCGTCCGGCGGGTCCGGTGGCTGCCAGCTCAGCCGGCGGACGGCATCGGGTGCCAGCAGGTTCTCGGCCGGCAGGTGGCTGGCATCGGCGAGCGCCGCGACCGCGGTCCTGACCGCGGCGAGTCGCCTGGCCGCCTCGGGGTCGCGGTCGGCCCAGCGGTGCGCGGGCGGCGGCCCGTCGCTCGGCGGGGCGGATGACTGCGGTAGCTGGTCATCCGGCATGGACCGGGCGCGGCGGATCGCCCGCAGCCATTCCGGGCCGTAACGGCGGGCGCCGCGGCCGGTGAAGCCGGGCAGCTTGCCGAGTTCCTCCAGCGAACTGACCGAAGACCTGGCTGCCTCGACGATCGCTGAGTCTGGCAGGATCCGGGTGGGGGAGATGTCGCGACGCTGCGCGATCGCGTCGCGCTCCAGCCATAGCTCGCGGACGATAGCCAGGTTGCGCCGGTTCCTGACCTTGTGAATGCCCGACGTCCGGCGCCACGGATCGGCGCGCGGCGGGGCGGGCCTGGCATCGAGCACCGCCTGGAACTCCTGCTCGGCCCACATCTCCTTGCCGTGCTCGGCCAGTTGCCCGGCCAGCGCGTCCCGCAGTTCGACGAGCACCTCGACATCCAGCGCCGCATACATCAGCCAGTCGCGCGGCAGCGGCCTGGTCGACCAGTCCGCCGCCGAGTGGGACTTCTCCAGCTTGAGCCCGAGAATCTCCTCGACCAGGGTGCCGAGCGCTACCCGGGGATAGCCGAGCAGCCGCCCCGCGAGTTCGGTGTCGAACAGGCGGCGGGGGCGGAAGCCCAGGTCGGCGAGGCAGGGCAGGTCCTGACTGGCCGCGTGCAGCACCATCTCGGTGCTGGCCAGCGCCGCGTCGAGGCCGGACAGGTCCGGGCAGGTGACCGGGTCGATGAGCACCGTGCCAGCGTCCGCGCGCCGAAGCTGGACCAGGAAGGCGCGGTGACCGTACCGGAAGCCGGACGCCCGCTCGGCATCCACCGCGACCGGCCCGGTGCCGGACCGCAGTCGCTCGGTCGCCTCGGCCAGCGCGGCGGCGGTGGTCACCAGCGGAGGCAGCCCCTCGCGGGGTTCGATCAGCGGTTCGCTCACGTCCGTGGCCTGCCTCGTGCCGGACGCAGCCTGGCCACTCCGGGAGCCACCGGCGGCAGGCCGGCGGCGGTGCACAGGGCCTCGATCCAGGCAGCGACGTGCCGGTCGATCCGGGCGCTGTCGCCGTCCTCGCTCGTCGCGGACCATGAGGCGCGCATCTCGAACTCGGTGGCGACCGGCTCGTCCTGCTTAGCCCCGAATCCCTCGGTGACCACCCTTGTAACGGTACCGCTGAGCGCCGCGTAACCGGCTTGCCGGGAGTCCAGCGCCTCGGTCAGCCAGGTCCAGCCGACCTGGCCGATCAGCGGGTCGGCGGCGATCTCCGGCTCGAGCTCGGCTCGCAGGTAGGCGATCACCCGGAACGGGCCGTCCCAGCCGTCCTGCCCGGACGGGTCGTAGAGCAGCACGAACCGTCCCCAGCCGACCTCGCGGTCGTCGACCCCGACCGTCGCGCCGATGGCGGCGGCGTGCGGCGCCAGTCGCCGCGGCGGCGGTTCGCTCTCGAAGCTGACTTCCGGCCGGTCCGCCTGCCGGTCGGCGATTCCGGCCTCGATCTCGGCGACCGCGGCGCGGAACGCGGATTCCTCATCGGTGTTCCGGCCGGCGGACATGGCGGTCGGCCTCAGCGAATGGGGCGGCGGCACGGCATTCTCATGCCACCGGGGCGAGCGGGCCGGTGGCGGCGATGCTGACCCGGACCCGCCCTGGATAGCCGGTTCCGGCGGTCACCGGATCCCTGGCCGGATCTGGCACTCCGATCAGCAGCGCGGTGCCGCAGACCAGGCAGAACCATTCCGGGCAGGCGCCGTCGGCCGTGTCCGGGCACTGGCCGGCTCCGGGATGTGGCTGGATGAAGACCCGCGCCGGTCCGCATTCCGGGCAGTCATCCGTCATCTCGGTCATCTCAGCTCCTGGCTGACTTATCGCCCGTGGTGAATCGCGCGCAGTGGTGAAGCATCCTCTGCTCCGATGCTGGCACGTACCGGTCCGCAGACCGTGGATCTGGCACGGCGTGTCATCTGGGCCATTAGCCCGAACGCGGTGCGGATCGGTCGCCGCCCGGTCACGGTCCGGTCGCCGCCCGGTCGCCGTCGCCTCGGGTAGGGCGCGGTGCCCGGTCGGCCGATCCGCATGTGAGACCATCCGAGGCGTGAACACGCAGACCGCTGATTCCGTCTTCATCCGGGCCTGCCGGCGGCTGCCGGTGTCACACGCGCCCGTGTGGTACATGCGCCAGGCCGGCCGGTCCCTGCCCGAATACCGGGCCCTGCGGGCCGGGGTCGCGATGCTGGATGCCTGCGCCAACCCGGAGATGATCACCGAGATCACGCTGCAGCCGGTCCGCCGTCATGGGGTAGACGCGGCGATCTTGTTCAGCGACATCGTCGTGCCGCTGCGCGCCGCGGGGGTCGGCGTGGAAATCCGCCCGGGCGTCGGCCCGGTGATCGACCGGCCCATCCGCGCGGCGGCCGACCTGGCGGTCCTGCGCGACCTGGATCCCGGCGACGTCGGCTTCGTCGACCGTGCGGTCCGGATGCTGACCGCCGAACTCGGCGGCGTGCCGCTGATCGGCTTCGCCGGCGGGCCGTTCACCCTGGCCTGCTATCTGATCGAGGGCGGGCCGTCGAAGAACTTCGACCGGACTAGGGCGCTGATGTACGGCGCGCCGGAACTCTGGGACGGCCTGATGAGCCGGCTGGCCGACATCACGACCGGCTTCCTGCGGGTGCAGGCGGAGGCGGGCGTGTCCGCGGTGCAACTGTTCGACTCCTGGGCGGGGGTGCTGAGCGTGGAGGACTACCGGCGCAGCGTGCTCCCGTTCAGCAGCCGGATCTTCGCCGCACTCGGCGAGTACGGCCTGCCGCGGATCCACTTCGGGGTGGGGACCGGGGAGTTGCTCCGGGTGCTCGGCGAGGCGGGTGCGGACGTGGTCGGCGTGGACTGGCGGGTGCCGCTGGACGAGGCGGCCCGCCGGGTCGCTCCCGGCAAGGCCCTGCAGGGCAACCTGGATCCGGCGGTGCTGCTCGCGCCGTGGGCGGTGATCGAGGAGCGGGCCCGCGAGGTGCTCAGGCTGGGCCGGACTGCGGAGAGCCACATCTTCAACCTCGGTCATGGCGTGCTGCCGGACACCGACCCGGACATGCTGACCAGACTGACCGAGTTGGTGCACTCAGTGCCGGCCCGGTCGCTGAGCTAGCCGCCGGCTGCCGTGAGCTTTCCCAAGATCGAGTTGCACGTGCACCTGGAGGGCACCGTCGCCCCCGGCACACTGCTGGAGATCGCCCGGCGCAACGAGGTCGCGCTTCCCGCGGACTCGGTGGAGAGCCTCGCGGCGGTCTACCGGTTCCGCGACTTCGCCCACTTCCTCGACGTATGGACGCTGACCACGAGCGCGCTGCGGACCGAGCGGGACTTCCGGCAGGTCGTCGTGGACTACGCGGCGCAGGCCGCCGCGCACGGCGCCATCTACATCGAGGGCATCTTCACCCCGGCCGAGCCGGCCCGGCGCGGCGTCCGCTGGGAGGAGGTGTTCGCCGGCTACTGCGACGGTGCTCAGGAGGCCTGGGAGACCCACGGCGTGCGGGTCGCGCTCACCCCGGACATCCCGCGCGACCACCCGATCGAGGACGCCGAGCGGACGGTCGGGCACGCGATCGCCCACGCCGGTCGGGGCGTGGTGGGCGTCGGGCTCGGCGGTTCGGAGTCCGACTTCCCGCCCGGGCCGTTCGGGCCGGTCTTCGCCCGGGCCAGGGAGGCCGGCCTCGGCTCGGTGCCGCACGCGGGCGAGGCGGAGGGACCGGAGTCGATCCGGGCCGCGCTCGATGTCCTCGGCGCGGACCGGATCAGGCACGGCATCCGAGCGGTCGAGGACGCCGGCCTGCTCGCCGACCTCGCGGACCGCGGCGTCGTGCTCGACGTGTGCCCGACCTCGAACCTGCGCACCGGGGTGGTGCCGGACCTGGCCGCCCATCCGCTCCCGGTCCTGCTCGCTTCCGGGATCGGATGCACGGTGAACACCGACGACCCGGCGATGTTCGGCACCGACCTGTCAGCCGAGCACGCGATGGCCCGCCGTCTGGGTGCCTCGCCCGTGGCCAGCTACGAGGCCGGCCTGCACGGTGCCCTGTGCGACGAGGCGACCCGCGCCGATCTGCGGCGGATCGGGGCCGAGTTCGACTGGGCCACCGCGACGGCCTGAGCACTGATTCCCGCGGTCCGGGTCGGCGCCGGGGGAGCCGTAGCCGACGTCGTTACTATCGGTCTATGCGTAAGTCACTTACGGTGACCAGCTCTCTCGTCACGGCCTCTGCCGCGGTCATCGTCGCCGCGCTGGCCGGGCCGGCGGCCGTGCCCCGGCGGCTGACCGCGACCCCGCGACTGGCGGGCGCCACCGCACGGCCCGCCACCGCACGGCTGGTGGCAGTAGCAGGGCCGGCCGGCGTCCGGCCCGCCACCGCACGGTCGGCGCCGCTCGCCTCCCGTCCCGTGCATGCGGGCACCGGTGGCCCGAGTTCTGGTGGCCCGAGTTCTGGTGGCGCAGGAGTCGGCGGCGCGCTCGGCTGGCGCCTGCGGCGGGCGCTGAACCGGCTGGTGCTGATGCCGTCCGGGCCGCCCGCCGTGATCGTGATCGTCCGTCGCCCCGGGTTCCGGGCGGTGTACCGGGCCGGGACCGCCAGCCTGGCCGATCCGGTGCCGCCGACCGCCGGTGATCATGTCCGGCTGGCCAGCGTCTCCAAGGCATTCAGCGGCGCCGTCGCGCTGAGCCTGGTGGCCCAGGGCAAGCTCGCGCTCGGCGAAAGGATCGGGCAGGTGCTCCCGCACCTCCCGGCTGCCTGGAGGGCTGTGACGCTCGCCGACCTGCTGCAGCACCGCAGCGGCCTGCCGGACTACAGCGCCAGCCCGGCGCTGCTGCGCCGGGTCCTGCGGGCGCCGCACCGGCCGATCGCGCCGATGGCGCTGCTCCACTACGTCTGGAACCAGCCGCTGCGCTTCCGGCCGGGCACCCGTTATCGGTACGACAACTCCGACAACGTGCTCGCCGCGATGATGGCCAGGGCGGTCACCCATCGCAGCTACCGTTTCCTGCTGCGCACGCTGGTGTTCGGCCCGGCCGGGCTGCGTCAGTCGAGCCTGCCGTCGGGGTTCGCGATGCCCCGCCCCTACCTGCACGGGTACCTGCTGGCGGCCGGGCAGCCAGCGGCGGACGTCAGCGAGGCGCTGACCGCGTCGATCGCGTGGGCGTCCGGCGGGATCGTCGCCACCCCGGACGACCTGAGCAGGTTCATCCGCGGGTATCTGGACGGCCGGTTCTTCCCGCGCCGGATCCAGGCCGCGCAGTTCCGGTTCGTGCCCGGTCAGTCGGAGCCCCCGGGACCGGGGATCAACTCGGCCGGGCTGGCCATCTTCCGGTACCAGACCCGGTGCGGGACCGTTTACGGGCATACCGGCAACTTCCTCGGCTACACCCAGTTCGCGGCGGCCAGTCGCAGCGGCGCGGATTCGGTCACGGTGACCGCGACCGAGCAGTTGAGCCCGCGTGCGCACCCGGCGGTGTTCGCGGCACTGCGGGAGGCCGAGTCGCTCGCGGTCTGCGCGGCACTCAGGCCGGCCAGGTAGCCGGGCCGGCCGGTTAGCCGGGCCGGCCTGGGGCCGCAACTATCTGGGCGCCGCGGTGGCCGAACGGCTGGCCGTCAGATGACGCCCGAGCCCCGATCGCGGCTGCTGAGCCAGGCGGCGGCCCGGGCCGCCGAGGCGCGGCTCAGCCACGCGTCCCGCACGACCTCGGCAAGCTCGGCGAAGCTGATCTCGCCGATCCGGCTGCCCCGCAGCAGCACCGACGGGTGCCCGTCGAAGTGCGGGGTGCTGAAGAACGGCGAGACCGGGTCCCGGACCAGCAGCAGCTTGTCGGCCTCTGACTGCACCCAGAACACGATCACGTCGGCGTACCGCTCGCCGGTCCGCGGGTCGGCGGCGTCCGGCCGGGGGTTGCGGAAGAACACGAACGACTTGCCGCCGACCTTGTAGACGGGGTTGCCGTGCGGGCCGCTGCCGACCGTCACATGCGGCATGCCCAGGGCAAGCTCGTGCACATCGTCGACTCTCGCTGGGCGCCGGGGATCCGCCATGACGTCAGCCTAAGACGTGCGGATCCGGGGCAGCACAGGCGGTGCCAAGTCGGCTGTAACCAGGTCAAAGCCAATCAGCCCGCGCGGTGCGGCGCGGCCGCCGCGCCAGCCTGTTCGGCACGGTCCGCGGGTCCGGTGGCGGTCCACCGGCCGCCGCGCCTGCCCACTCGCACCGGGTAGTCGAAGCACGCGCTGACCAGGTCGGTGACTAGCACCTCGTCGGCCGGCCCGGCGGCGACGGCCCGGCCATCCCTGAGCAGCAGGGCGTGCGTAGTGCTGGCCGGAAGCTCCTCCAGATGGTGGGTGACCAGGATCGTCGCGAGGGCCGGCTGCCGGGCGCGGAGGTCGTCGATGCTCGCGAGCAGTTGCTCCCGGCCGGCGATGTCCAGCCCGGCGGACGGCTCGTCAAGCAGCAGTATCCTCGGCCCGGACATCAGCGCCCGGGCGATTAGGGTGCGCCCGCGCTCGCCCTGCGACAGGGTGGGCCAGCGGGCCCCGGCCAGCCGGGTCAGGCCCATCAGGGCGAGCATCGCCTCGGCACGCCCCAGGTCGACCTCGGACGGCTGCCAGCGCTGCGGGATCTCGATCGTGCCGGTCACGCCGGTCAGCAGCACCTCCCGGACCGTGCGCGCCGAGGTCAGCGGGTGGTGCGCGGTGACGTGGGCGACCAGCGGGCGGAGCGTGAAGACATCGACCCGGCCGAGCCGGTGCCCGAGGATGTCGACCGTCCCCCTGGTGGGGTGCGCGTAGGTGGCCAGCAGCCGCAGCAGCGTGCTCTTGCCGGCTCCGTTCGGCCCGAGCAGCGCCCAGTGCTGGCCGGCCCGGACCTCGAAGCTGACCTGGTCGAGCAGCAGCCGCCGGTCCCGGACCAGGTCGACGCGGTCGGCCCGCAGCACGACCTCGGGGCTGATGATCGGTTCGGTCACGGTGCACTCGCCTTCGTCATTCATGATCGCGGAGAGTTTCGTGCCCAGTAGGCGACGAACTTTCCGTGATCATGTTCCGGGATAGCCAAGATAGTGAGCATGAGCGAAATCGTGGCACCTGGGGAGGGGCACATCCTGACCGCGCGCGGCAGCGAGATGGCATTCAAGGCCGTGGCCGCCCAGACCGGCGGTGACTTCTCGCTGATGGAGCGCACTCTCCCGGCCGGCGGCCGGATGCCGCCCGCGCACCGGCACACCACCTGCTCCGAGGCGTTCTTCGTGCTCGACGGTGCGATCACGTTCCTGCTCGACGGCACCGAGGAAACCGGCGGCCCCGGCGACTTCGTCCTGGTGCCCCGGGGCGGCGCGCACACCTTCGGCAACCGCTCCGCTGCCCCGGCCCGGCTGCTCGTGCTGCACGCCCCGGCGATGGACGCCTATTTCGAGGAACTGCACCGGCTGTGGTCCGGCCAACGGCCTCCGGCGCGGGAGGACGAGCTTGCCCTGATGCGTCGGCACGGGATGGAGCCGGCCTAGCGGCCCGGGTACCGGCGGCGTCTGCCAAGGTGGAGGGGTGACAACTGCCCCTGAACCCAGCGGTCGGGTCGTGATCGTCGGCGGCGGCATCGCCGGCCTGGCCGCCGCGCTCTTCCTCCGCGGCCGGGCCGCGGAGGTCATCGTGCTCGAGGGCGCGCCCCGGCTGGGCGGCAAGCTGGCCGTCAGCGAGGTCGGCGGGATCGCCGTCGACGCTGGGGCCGAGGCGCTGCTCGCCCGGCGGCCCGAGGCGGTTGACCTGGTGACCGAGGTCGGCCTGGCCGGCCACCTGGTCTACCCGGGAACCACGGCGGCGTCGATCTGGAGCCGGGGCGAACTCCGGCCGCTGCCCCGGCGGCAGTACATGGGCGTGCCCGGGGACTTCGACGACCTGGAGCGGACCGGAATCGTATCGCCGGACGGGATGGCCCGGGCCCGCCAGGACGCGGCGTTGCCCGCGACCGCCTGGGACGGCGACGTCAGCGTGGCCGAGTTCGTCGGCGCCCGATTCGGCCCGGAGGTCGTCGACCGACTGGTCGAGCCACTGCTCGGCGGCGTCTACGCCGGCCGCCCCGACCTGCTCTCGGCGCGGGCCACCCTGGGATCGGTGGTCGCGGCCGCCGGCGCGCACGCCTCGCTGGCGCGAGCGGTAGCCAGCCTGCTCGGCCCGGCGCCCGATCCCGCCGTGCCGCCGGCGCCGCGCCCGCCGGTGTTCACCACGCTGGACGGCGGGCTCGGCTCGCTGCCCGGGCCGCTGGCGGCGGCCAGCGGTGCGGTGATCCGGACCGGAGCCACCGTCCGGGAACTGGCCAGGACCGCGACCGGCTGGCGGCTGACGGTCGGCCCGGCCAGCGCGCCGGAGGCGATCGACGCCGATGCCGTGATCCTGGCGCTGCCGGCCCGGCCGGCCGGCCGGCTGCTGGCGTCGGTCCCCGGCGCGGCGCCGGCCGCCACCGCCCTAGCGGAGATCGAGTACGCCAGCATGGGAGTCGTCACGCTGGCCTACCCGGCGAGCGCCTTCGCCAGCGTGCCCGACGGTAGCGGCTACCTGGTGCCTGCCGTCGACGGGCGGACCGTCAAGGCCGCCACCTACAGCACGGTCAAGTGGCCGCACCTGACCGACGGGGCGATGCACGTGGTGCGCTGCTCGGTCGGCCGGTTCGGCGAGGAGGCCGTGCTCCAGCGGGACGACGCCGACCTGGTGGCGCTGGCCGCCGCCGAGCTTTCCGAGGCGACCGGGGTGTCCGGCGCCCCGGTGGACGCGCGGGTCACCCGCTGGGGCGGCGGTCTGCCGCAGTACACCGTCGGGCACCTCGACCGGGTCCGGCGGATCAGGGAGACCGTCGCGGTGCTGCCCGGCCTCGCGGTCTGCGGCGCGGCCTACGACGGGATCGGCGTGCCGGCCTGCGTCGGCACGGCCCGGCTGGCCGCCGACCAGGTCAGCGCCTGGCTGGGCGAGCACCGAGTTGGCGAGCGCGAGCCGGGCACGGTCGCGCATGCGGGAGAATAGGACCATGGCAGAACATCACGACGCACCCGAACCGGCGGCGCAGTCCGCCGACCTCCAGTCGGGGGCC
>JAJYTW010000097.1 GCA_021792855.1 Actinomycetes bacterium | reverse complement strand
CCGACTGCAGGTGCGGCAGCAGCGGGAGCCGTTGCAGCCGCTGCTGCTCAAGCTCGGTGATCTGGCGGTCCCGGTTCGCGCCGAGCTTGGCGTTCTCGATCTTGTCGTGCAGCTTGATGATCGCGTCCAGCAGCATCTCCGGCCGCGGCGGGCAGCCGGGCAGGTAGATGTCCACCGGCACGATGTGGTCGACGCCCTGCACGATCGCGTAGTTGTTGAACATCCCGCCGGAGGAGGCGCAGACCCCCATCGAGATGACCCACTTTGGCTCGGACATCTGGTCATAGATCTGCCGCAGCACCGGCGCCATCTTCTGGCTCACCCGGCCCGCCACGATCATCAGGTCCGCCTGGCGCGGCGTGTTCGACGCCCGCTCCATCCCGAACCTGGCCAGGTCGTGCCGCGGCCCGCCGGTCGACATCAGCTCGATCGCGCAGCAGGCCAGGCCGAACGTGGCCGGCCAGACCGACGACTTCCTGGCGTAACCGGCGAGCTTCTCGACGGTGGTCAGCAAGATGCCGCTTGGCAGCTTCTCTTCAAGGCCCATCGGCTAATCCCATTCCAGTCCGCCGCGGCGCCACACGTAGGCGTACGCGACCAGGACCGTCGCTACGAACGTGACCATCTCCACCAGGCCGAACACCCCGAGGCGGTCGAACGCGACAGCCCACGGGTAGAGGAAGATGATCTCGATGTCGAACACGATGAAGAGCATCGCGGTCAGGTAGTACTTCACCGGGAACCTGATCCCGGCCGGCTGGCGGGTGGGCTCGATGCCGCACTCGTAGGCCTCCAGCTTCGCCCGGTTCCACCGCTTCGGGCCGGACAGCGCTCCCATCACGAGGGAGAAGATGGCGAAGAACGCCGCTAGCCCGCCGAGCACGATGACCGGCACGTAGTAGCTCACCGGCTCGTCACCCCCTTGTCCAGCCGCGCGGCCCTGGGGAGGGCCGGCAGCGTCGTGAATCTGCGCCTGGCGACCGGCGGCGGCTAGGCCGCCGGCGTTATCTTAGACAGTGCGTGGATCATGCGATCGACCGCGTCGCCGCCGCGCGGCTCGGTCAGGTTGCCCAGCAGCTTCAGCGTCATGCGCATCACCGCGGGCCGCTTGATCCCGTGCCTGGTCGCGTTCTTCATAAAGGTCGGGTTGCCGATCATCTTCACGAAGATCCGGCCGAGCGTGTAGTAGCCACCGTAGTAGTCCTTGAGCACGGTCGGGTAACTCTGCAGCGCACGCTCGGCGCCTGCCGTGGTCAGCCGGCCGAATGCCTGCACGATGGTCCGGGCGGCGATCTCGCCGGACTCCATCGCATAGGCGATTCCCTCGCCATTGAACGGGTTCACCATGCCCGCCGCATCACCCACCAGGAGCATGCCGCGGGTGTAATGCGGTGTGCGGTTGAAGCCCATCGGCAGGGCCGCGCCGCGTACCGGCTGGGTCCGGTTCTCCTCGGTGAAGCCCCACTCGGCGGGCATCGCGCCGATCCACCGGCGCAGCAGCGCCCGGTAGTCGACGTGCCCGAAGGAGTCCGAGGTGTTCAGCATGCCGACGCCGACGTTGGAGGTGCCGTCGCCCATGCCGAAGATCCAGCCGTACCCGGGGAGCAACTGCTTGCCGTCCCACAGGTCCAGCCAAGCCTCGAGGTAGTTGTCGTCGTGCCTGGGGCTGGTGTAGTAGGTCCGCACCGCGACGCCCAGCGGGCGGTCCTCGCGTTTGTGCAGGCCCATCGCGACCGACAGCCGGGAGGAATTCCCGTCCGCCGCGACCACCAGGCGCGCGTTGAACGCCCGCTCCCGCCCCGGACCAGCGCCATCGGCCTGCCTGGCGAGCACGCCGGTGACCCGGCCGGTCCGCTCGTCGACGATCGGGCCGGTCACGGTCACGTTCTCCAGCAGCCGGGCGCCCGCCTTCTCGGCATGCCTGGCCAGGATCTGGTCGAAGTCGGTCCTGGTCCGGACGGCGCCGTAGCCGGGAAACGCCGACAGATCGGGCCAGTCGAGCTCGATCCGGCCACCGCCACCAATGATCCGCAGGCCGCGGTTACGCAGCCAGCCGTCGTCCTCCGGCATCGGCACGCCCATGGCGGTCAGCGCCCGGATCGCGCGCGGGGTCAGCCCGTCGCCGCAGACCTTCTCCCTGGGGAAGCTGGTCTTCTCCAGGACCAGCACGTCCAGCCCGGCCGACGCCAGGTAATAGGCCGTGGTCGAGCCGGACGGCCCGGCGCCGACGATGATCACGTCGGCGGTATCCGACGGCTTGGCCGCGGGCACGCCGACAAGGCCCTTGCGCACCGCACGGGGACCGCCGGCAAGGGAGTCGCGGCCTGCGCCATCACCGTCTGTCTGGTCCGGGTGGCTAGCCGGGGGGTACTGCTCGGTCACTGACCCGTCCCGCCAATCTTGTGAACGCCTTCACAAGTCACTTTGCGCCTCAGTCTAGACCTCGGCGCCCATCGTCCCGAGCCGACCCCGCCACCGGGGGCGGCCGGAACCCGACCGTCCGCCGGGGAGGTCATCGCGGCCGCCTGGCCACGTGCACGGCCACCACCCCGAGGGTCAGGTTCCGCCAGCGAACGGCCGACCACCCGGCGTGCTGGATCTTCCTGGCCAGTTCGGCCTGGGCGGGCCAGTGGCTGATCGACTCGGCGAGGTAAGCGTACGCGCCCGCGTTCGGGGACAGCCTGGCGGCCACCGCCGGCAGGGCCGCGGCCAGGTACCGCTGATACACCCCGTCAAGCAGGGGGCCCGGCAGGTGACTGAACTCGCAGATCACCAGCCTGCCGCCGGGCCGGGTGACCCGGAGCAATTCGGCCAGGGCCGCATCGGTATCGGCGACGTTGCGCAGCCCGAACGAGATCGTCACCACGTCGAACGAGGCGTCGGCGAACGGCAGGCCGAGCGCGTCGCCGGCCACGAAACTGACCGGCGGACCCGGCCGTCGGGCGCCGACCCGCAGCATGCCGAGCGAGAAGTCACAGGCCACGCAGCGGGCGCCGGAACGCGTGAAGGTACGGGTCGAGGTGCCGGTGCCGGCGGCGAGATCGAGCACCCGGTCGCCGGGGCCCGCCTGCACCAGGCGGGCGACGACCTTGCGCCAGTGCCGGTCCTGTCCGAGCGACAGTACGTCGTTCAGCAGGTCGTAGCGCCCGGCCACGGCGTCGAACATGGCCGAAACCTCGGCCGGCCGCTTGTCTAGCTGCGCGCGAGTCATGAGGGACAGGGTGGCACACCCGGCCCCGGCCGCGACGCCGGGTGCGGCGGCCGGCGGTGAACCGGACGGCCGGGGCGCCGTGGATATCGCCGATGTCGCACCGGCCGGTATCAGGCCAGACCGGCATGAGCGGAATCAGGGGAATATTCGGTTGCCGTTCTGGCCAGAATTGTACAGGGCATATCAGCTCATCTTGTGACCTGAATCGATCTGCCCGCCGGAGCTTACGTAAATATTCCCAGCACTCACCATAGCGAACAGAGTTCATCCAGCTTAGGGTGTACACGGTCGCAAATTGGCCAGATCTGGATCAGATTCACTCAGCAGATTTTTTTTGCAATTCTTGTAAACCCGCTTCGATGCTGTCGCGTCTTGCCATACGACGATAAAGACATCATCCCCGTGCTTTCCCGTGCTCCGGAAATTAGGCCTCTAGGCAATTCCCGGGACACATCCGAAGCCGCCGCTGACGGCTGACCCGCCAGGGATTCCTGGTCAGAACACAAAGGAGAGATCATGCGCAAGATGTTCACGGCACTAGCGACGGCAGCGGCACTGCTCGGCTTCGGGGCGACCGCGGCCCAGGCGTCGGTGGCAGGCCAGACGCCGGGCGCCACGCCAGCCTGCGGCGCGCAGTGCTTCGAGTTGTCTAGCCTGCGACTGGGCACGCATATGATCCTGAACGCATACGTGCACGGTGACACCGGTGTCGGAGGGCGGCAGGGCGTGCGGGTCAACCTGCACGGTGCCACCAACGCCCGCCCGAATGAGGACTTCACCGCCGCGGCGGTCGGCAGCCTCGGCCAGTTCTGCGGGAACCTGATCCCCGCCGACTCCTATGCGTGCCTGAATTACAAGCCTACCGACCCGGTGTATGAGTCGGACTGGTCTCCATTCGGCAACCAGCGCGACCTGTGCGTCGGCGTCGGGGTTCCCGGCATCGCCGGGGAGAACGTCACCCTGCAGCCCTGCGGACAGTCCGCCAGCACGCTCTGGGTGGGCGACATGAGCCACGCTTTCACCTATCAGGGCAACACCTATACCCCGTGGGTGAACGCGGCCGACCCGAACTTCAGCCACCCGCTCGTGCTGACCGTCGACCCCGGATCCCGGCACCCGTGGAACCAGCTCAAGCTGCAGCGACTGAACCTGCTGAGCGGCCAAACCGTGCCCGACAACCAGATGTTCACACTGCAGTTCGGCCCGGAGGTCTGAGCCGTCCCGAGCCATCGGCTAGGCCCGGTGCGGGCCCGGGTATCCGGGCCCGCACCGGGCCGCTCCATTTCTGGCGCGGACCGGCATCTCGCGGGCCGGGTCTAGACGAGGTCGGGCCGCACCCACTTCTCGCCGAGCACGTGCACGGCAAGGAACGCGAGCACGGTCTCGTACCACAGCCGCGCGTCACCCGGCCGCAGGATCCAGTGATTCTCGTCCGGGAAGTACAGGAACTTCACGTCCTTACCCCGCGCCGCCAGGTCCGCGTGCATCCGGAGTGCCTCGCCGATCGGCACCCGGTAGTCCCGGTCGCCGTGGATCAGCAGCAGCGGCGTGCTGATCGCGTCGGCGTGCAGGTGCGGCGAGTTCGCCAGGTAGCGCTCCGGCCTGGTAAGCGGATCGGCGAAGGTGCGTCGCCAGAACGGCGGCATGTCGGTCGTCGCGAACATCTGGTCCAGCGCCCACAGGCCGGCGTGCGACACGATCGCGGCGAACCGGTCGGTGTGCCCGGCGATCCAGTTGGCCATGTATCCGCCGAACGAGCCGCCCATCATCGCGGTCCGTCCGGCGTCGATGTCCGGCCGGGCCGCCACCGCGTCGGTGACCGCGAGCACGTCGGTGTACGGCGCCTCGCCCCAGGTGCCGTGGCCGCGGGCGATGAAGTCCTGGCCGTAGCCGGTGGACAGCGCCGGGTCCGGCAGTAGCACCGCATACCCCCGGGCCGCCAGCAGCCACGGGTTCCACCGCCAGGACCAGGAGTTCCAGCTGCTGACTGGGCCGCCATGCACCCACAGCACCAGCGGCGCCTGGGCGCTAGCCGACGCTCCGGCGGGCAGCACCAGCCAGCCTCGGATTTCGGTGCCGTCCGGCGCGGCCGCCGTCACCTCCTCGACCCGGCCGGGCACCGTGATCTCGCCGGTCGGGCTGAGCAGCCGCACCGGGGTCGCGTCCCGGCCGGTCAGATCGATCCGGACCGGCGTCGGCGGCTCGCCGATGCTGGCCCGCAGCGCGTACAACGCGGTGCCGTCCGGCGCCGGGCAGACCTGGTCGTAGGCGGCGTCATCGGTGGTCATCTGGACCGGCTCGCCACCGTCGATGCCGACCCGGTAGATCGGCCGCCTGCCCCGGTCATCGGCGGTGAAATAGACCGCGGCCGAGTCCGGCGCCCAAGCCGCCGACTCTGGGCGGCGGTCGAACCCGGCCAGCAGGTCCCCGACCTGACCCGCGCCATCCACAGCCAGGTCGGTTAGCACCAGCGTGACGTCACCCGGCCGGTCGTAGTTGTCATGCTCGGACCGGATCGCCAGCACCCGCCGCCCGTCCGGCGAGACCAGCGGGGACGCGAAGTCATGGCCGGGGGCGGCCAGCAGGACGCGCCGCGCCGACCCGGCGGCCAGCACGACGACCTCGCTCCGCGGGCTGTCCGGGGCGTCGGTCACCCGCCACGAGGTGACCACGGCCGAGCCATCCGGCGTCAGCGCGAACGACGCCTCGTCCAGTGCCCGGCCAGGGTCCGGGGTCAGGTCGGTCAGATCCTCGTCGGCACCGCCGGGCACCCCGGCGGCACGCCCCGCGTACAGCCGGACCTGGGCCGGGCCTAGATCGTGGTCCCAGTGCCGGAGCGGACCCGACTCATGCAGGATCGCCCGGACGTCGGCATCCGACCTGGCCTTCCGGCGCGCGGCGTCCTGCTCGAAGCCGGTCGTCCCAGCGAACGCGGCCGTGGCGAGCAGGTAGGCCTGCGCGTTCCTGGCTACCGCGAGACCGGTCACGCCGCCCGGCGGCACGGCCAGCTGACGGGCCTCGCCGCCGCCCGGCGGGAGCAGCCACAGGCCCGGCCCGCGATCCGGCTCTCCCTGCTTCGGCTGGCCGGTCTCGTCCGGGCGCCTGGACGCGAACAGCAGCGAGCCGTCCGGCAGGAAGCCCGGGCCGGACTCGCCCTGCTCGGAGCGGGTCAGCCGGACCGGCGCCGCGCCGCCGACGTCGATTCGCCAGATGCTGCTGACGTACTTCTTCCGGTCCGCTCCGAGCGACTGCACCTCTGCCGCGAGCCAGGCGCCGTCCGGCGCCAGGCGCAGCGAGCTGACCCGGGGAATCGCCACGTACTCGCCCAGATCCGCGAATGGCTCCACGCGCTGCTCCTTGTCCTCGATCACCTCGGGAGCGGCGTCCGGACCGGCCGCCCGTTCGTTACCCTACGGCGGCCGGGCCGGGGAACCGCACTTTCCCGGCTAATCCGGTGATCTCGGGGCGCGGCGCGCCCGGCTCAGGTCACATCCATGATCATTCCGGCGCCCACGGTCGCACTGGTCGCCTCGTCGATCAGGATCAGCCCGCCGGTCATCCGGTTCCTGGCATACGGGTCGCAGAACAGCGGCTGGGTGGTCCGCAGCGTCACCCGGCCGATCTCGTTCAGCCCGAGCGAGGACGCCGAGTCGTCCCGGTGCAGCGTGTTCACGTCTAGCTGGTAGCTGACGTCGCGGACCAGCGCCTTCGCGGTCCTGGTGGTGTGCTTGACGACAAGCCGGCTACCGGCGCTGAGCCTGGGCGCGTCGGTCATCCAGCACACCATCGCCTCGATGTCCTGAGTCACCTGCGGCTGGTTGTGCGGGCGGCAGATCATGTCGCCCCGGGAGATGTCCAGGTCGTCCTCGAGCAGCAGGGTCACCGACATCGGCGGGAACGCCTCGCTGACTTCGCCAGCCGGCGTCTCGATCCGCTTGATCCTGGTGGTCAGGCCGGACGGCAGGTGCATCACCTCGTCGCCGGGTTTGAGCACACCGCCGGCCACCTGCCCGGCGTACCCACGGTAGTCGTGCAGGTCCGGGTTGGTCGCCTGGTGCGGCCGGATCACGTACTGCACCGGGAACCGCACGTCGATCAGGTTGCGGTCGGAGGCGATGTGCACGTGCTCCAGGTGGTGCAGCAGTGACGGCCCGTTGTACCAGGGCATGTTGGCGGACCGCTCGACCACGTTGTCGCCGTGCAGCGCCGAGATCGGCAGGAAGGTCAGGTCCTTGATGTCCAGCTTGGTGGCGAACGCGGTGAAATCCCTGGTTACTGCCTCGAACGCGGCCGCGTCGTAGCCGACCAGGTCCATCTTGTTGACCGCGAGAACCAGGTGCGGCACTCGGAGCAGGGTGGTCAGGAAGGCGTGCCGCCTGCTCTGCTCGGTCAGCCCGTTCCTGGCGTCCACCAGCACGATCGCCAGGTCGGCGGTCGAGGCGCCGGTCACCATGTTGCGGGTGTACTGGATGTGCCCGGGGGTGTCGGCGATGATGAACTTCCGCCGCGGCGTGGCGAAGTACCGGTACGCGACGTCGATCGTGATGCCCTGCTCGCGCTCGGCGCGCAGGCCGTCGGTGAGCAGCGCTAGGTTGGTGTAGTCCTCGCCGCGCTCCTTGCTGGTCCGCTCCACCGAGGCTAGCTGGTCCTCGAAGATCGCCTTGGAGTCGTACAGCAGGCGCCCGATCAGTGTCGACTTGCCGTCATCGACCGAGCCGGCCGTGGCCATCCGCAGAATGTCCATGACAGCGTCCATCAGAAGTAGCCCTCCCGCTTGCGGTCCTCCATCGCGGCCTCGCTGGCGCGGTCGTCGGCGCGGGTCTGGCCCCGCTCGGTGATCCTGGTGGCCGCGACCTCGCTGATCACCTCGCCCAGGGTGGCCGCGGACGACTCGACGGCGCCGGTGCAGGTGATGTCGCCGACCGTGCGGTACCTGACCATGGCGTCGAACGGGATCTCGCCGTCGGCTCTCGGCACGAACGGATGATCGGCAAGCAGGATGCCGTCGCGCTCGAAGACGCTCCTGCGGTGCGCGAAGTAGATCGACGGGATCTCCAGACCCTCCCGCGCGATGTAGTGCCAGACGTCAAGCTCGGTCCAGCTCGACAGCGGGAACACCCGGATGTGCTCGCCCCGCCGGATCCTGGTGTTGTACAAGCTCCACAGTTCGGGCCGCTGGTTCTTCGGGTCCCACTGCCCGAACTCGTCCCGGAACGAGAACACCCGTTCCTTGGCCCGTGCCTTCTCCTCGTCCCGGCGCGCCCCGCCGAAGACCGCGTCGAACCGATGCTCGGCGATCGCGTCGAGCAGGGTGGTGGTCTGCAGCCGGTTCCGGCTCGCCCACCGGCCGGTCTCCTCCACCACCCGGCCGGCGTCGATCGAGTCCTGCACCGAGGCGACGATCAGCCGGATCCCAAGCTCGGCCGTGCGCCGGTCCCGGAACGCCAGCACCTCGTCGAAGTTGTGGCCGGTGTCGACGTGCATCACCGGGAACGGGACCTTGGCCGGCGCGAAGGCGCGCTCGGCCAGTGCCAGCATCACGATCGAGTCCTTGCCACCGGAGAAGAGCAGCACCGGCCGCTCGAACTCGGCGGCCACCTCCCGCATGACGTGGATCGACTCGGCCTCCAGCACGTCAAGCTGGGAAAGCTGGTAATCCGACCGTGGCACTGTCATCTGGCAGCTCCGGTGTGCTCGAAAGTCATGGCTGACCAGGCTATCCGCCCGGTAACCGCGGGTTCGGACCCGGTACCGCTAGTCGCGAACGACGCCGATGGCCGTCAGCAGCCGCTCGGCCAGCGGGACGGGACAGATCAGGATATCCGGCAGCCACGGTCGCTCGCGGTTATATGCCAAGGGTGCGCCGTCGATCCGGCTGGCGTGCAGCCCGGCCGCGCGGGCCACGGCGACCGGCGCCGCGGAGTCCCATTCGTACTGGCCGCCATCGTGCACGTAGGCGTCCGCCGCGCCGGTGATCACCGCGGCCGCCTTCGCGCCCGCAGAACCCATCGGCACCAGTTCGGCGCCAAGCTGGGTGGCGAGCCTGGTGAGGAACTCCGGCGCCCGGGACCTGCTGACCACGATCCGCAGCGGGCCGGGCGGGTCGGCCGGGCCGGGCCGGGCCGGCGGCTCGGCGGTGCTGAGCACCCGATCCTGTGCGGGCAGGGCCACCGCGCCAGCGGTCAGTTCACCGCGTTCCCACAGCGCCACGTGCACGGCCCAGTCGGTCCGGCCGGTCTCGCCGAACTCCCTGGTACCGTCCAGCGGATCGATGATCCAGACCCGCTCCGCGGTCAGCCGGACCGGGTCGTCGGCGGCCTCCTCCGAGAGCACCGCGTCCGCCGGGCGCAGCCGGGCAAGCTCGCCGGCCAGGAAATGCTGGGAGCCCTGGTCCCCGGCCCGGCGCAGGTCATCGACCGCGCCGCCGGCCGCCCGCAGCGCCAGCAACCGCTCGCCGGCCCGCGCCGCGAGGTCACGCGCGAGGTCGTCGTCGGCAGGAAAGGCCATCTGTGCTCCGTCCCGATGCTGGGCCCATGCGGGGTACTCGAAACTGGCCCGGCGGCCGGATCCCGGCCGCGGCCGATTACCGCGATCATCACCAAACCGCCCAGGCGACCCCACCATACGCCGATTGGCGGCCGGGCATGGCCGGTCGCGGCGGGTTCGCGCTAGCCGGCCGCCGGGTGGATCTCGTTCTGCGCCGCGGCCAGACCCCGCGCGAGCAGGGCCTCGACGGCATCGGCGCCGCGCTCGACCAGCAGCGGCAGTTCCCGGCGCTCGGCCACCGCGAAGTCGGACAGCACGAAGTCAGCCGGATCCTGCCGGCCGGGTGGCCGGCCGATGCCCATCCGCACCCGGTAGTAGTCGCGCGTCCGCAGTGCGGCGGTGATCGAGCGCAGGCCGTTATGCCCGTTGTCTCCGCCGCCCTGCTTGAGCCTGATCGTCTCGTAAGGCAGGTCGAGTTCGTCGTGCACGACGACGACGTGATCCGGCGGAACCTTGTAGAAGGACGCCACCGCGGCGACCGGGCCACCGGAGGCGTTCATGAACGACATCGGCTTGACCACGACCACGGCGGCGCCGGCCAGCGACCCGGTCGCCGCCTGCGACGTCGCCCGGTCCCGCTTGAACCTGGCGCCGATTCGCGCGGCGAGCACGTCGGCGACCATGAACCCGATGTTGTGCCGGTTGCCGGCGTACCTCGGTCCCGGGTTGCCGAGACCGGCGATCAGCCAGCGCTGGTCGTCCGTCATCCGTTCGCGCCAGCGCGCCAGCCGCCGGACTGCTACTCGGACTGCTCGGCCTGCTCGGCCGGAGCCGCCTCGGCCGGAGCCGCCTCGGGCGCCTCAGGCACGGCCTCGACGCCGATCTCGGCCTCCATCTGAGCGGCCGTCGGCGCCGGGATCACGTGCAGGATGAGCGTGTCGGCGTCTACCGCCAGGGACGAGCCGCGCGGCAGCGCGAGGTCTCCGGCGGTGACGCTCGCGCCGATCTCCATCCCGGTGACGTCGATGTCGAGACCCGGCGGGATGTGCGTGGCCTCGGCTTCCACCGAGAGCTGCACAAGCTGCTGGTCAAGCAGCCCGCCCGGTTCGACCTCGCCGGTCACGTTCAGCGGGATCTCGACCGTGACCTTCTCACCCCGGCGGACCAGGAGCAGGTCGACGTGCTCGACATTGCCGTTGATCGGGTCACGCTGCACGGCCTTGGGCAGCGCAAGCTCGCTGCCGCCGTCCAGGCCATCCAGCCTGATCAGCACGTTGGCGGTGCGCAGCGCGAGCAGCACGTCATGACCCGGCAGGCTGACATGCCGCGGCGAGGTGCCGTGTCCGTACAGGACCGCGGGCACCCGGCCAGCCTGGCGCTCACGACGCGCCGGGCCCTTGCCGAGCTCGGTCCGCGAGGTCGCGGCGATATGTACCTCAGGCACGGTGGCACTCCTGTTCAAAGCTTAGGGATCAGCGGTGAGTCTAGCCGACGATGATTGGTGGCCGCCTGGCCGGCCGCGATAGCGGTCAGCTCTGGCCGTCGAACAGGCTCGTCACCGAGCCCTCGGAGAAGACCTCGCTGATCGCCCGGGCGATCAGCGGCGCGATCGACAGCACGGTCAGCTTGTCGAACTGCTTCTCCGGCTGGATCGGCAGCGTGTTGGTGATGACCACCTCGCTGATCGCCGAGTTCTTCAGCAGATCGATGGCCGGCCCGGAGAGCACGCCGTGCGTCGCGGTCACGATCACCTGGGCGGCGCCCTGGGCGAACAGCAACTCGGCCGCGTTCGCGATCGTGGCGCCGGTATCGATCATGTCGTCGACCAGAATGCAGGTCCGGCCGGCTACCTGGCCGACGACCTCGAGGACCTTGACCGTGTTCGCGACGTCCGGGTCGCGGCGCTTGTGGATGATCGCCAGCGGGCAGCCGAGCCGATCCGTCCAGCGTTCGCAGACCCGCACCCGCCCGGCGTCCGGCGCGACCACGGTGACCTGCGACAGGTCCAGCTTCTCCTCCAGGTAGGAGGCCAGGATCGGGAGCGCGAACAGGTGATCCACCGGGCCGTCGAAGAACCCCTGGATCTGCGCGGTGTGCAGGTCCACGGCCATCAGCCGGTCGGCGCCCGCGGTGCGGAACAGATCGGCCATCAGCCGGGCCGAGATCGGCTCCCGGCCGCGGCTCTTCTTGTCCTGGCGCGCGTACCCGAAGAACGGGGCCACGACGGTGATCCGCTTCGCCGACGCCCGCTTGAGCGCGTCGACCATGATCAGCTGCTCCATGATCCACTCGTTGATCGGCGCCGTGTGGCTCTGCACCACGAAGGCGTCGCAGCCGCGCACCGACTCGAGGAAGCGAACGAAGATCTCGCCGTTGGCGAAGTCGTACAAGGTGGTGGGAGTCAACTCGATGCCGAGGTACTCCGCGATCTGCTGGCCAAGCTCGGGAAAGGCCCGTCCGGAGAAGAGCATCATCTTCTTGGCGGCTGAACCGCTAGCGGGGGTCACGAATGCTGGCCTCTCTGTCGCTGCCTTGCGGTGGTCACTGCCCGGCCGGGCGGGTCGCTGGCACGGCCCGCTCGCCCGGCCCGATCCTGGTTCCCTGGGTCAGGTGCGCGAACGGGCCGACCTGCGCGCCCTCGCCGATGACGGCGGACTCGCAGACCGACTGAAGCACGGTGGCCCCCGCCCCGACTTCGGTGTCCCGCAGCAGGCACCCGGGCCCGACCGTGGCCCCCGGGCCCACGCTGGTCGCGCCCTCAAGCTGGCTACCCGGCCCGATCCGCGCCCCCGCGGCCAGGCTGACCCCCACATCGATCCAGGTGCTGGCCGGGTCGTGCACCCAGACACCGGACCGCATCGCGGCGCCGAGCAGCCGCGCGTTCAGCACGCTGGTCGCGTGGGCAAGCTGGGAGAGGTCGTTAACGCCCTGGATCTCTTCGAAGTCCGGGCAGGTGACCGTGGCAACCTGATGGCCGTCCGCGTGCAGCAGCGACACCGCGTCGGTCAGGTACTCCTCGCCCTGCGCGTTGTCGGTCCGCACCCGCTTGACCGCGTCCGCGAGCAGGTCGCCGTCGAAGCAGTACATGCCGGAGTTGACCTCGTCGATCGCGCGCTGGTCCGGCGTGGCGTCGGCGTGCTCGACGATCCCGGCGAACGACCCGGACGGGCCCCGCAGGATCCGGCCGTAACCGGCCGGATCGGGCACCCGGGCGGTCAGGATGGCCGCCGCCGCGCCCGTCCTGGCGCGTTCGTCCACCAGTCCGGCCAGCGTCTGGCCGCGCAGCAACGGGGTGTCGGCGTAGGTCACCACCACCGTGCCGGCGATGGATCCGACGGACTCGAGCACCATCCGGACCGCGTGCCCGGTGCCGCCGAGATGCTCCTGGACGACGATGATCGCGTCCGGCACCTGCTGGCGCGCGTGCGCGGCGACCAGGTCGGCGCGATGGCCGACCACGACGATCAGCCGGGCGGGCGCCAGTTCCGCCGCAGCCATCAGGCTGTGCCCGAGCATCGTCCGGCCGCAGACCTGATGCAGGGTCTTCGGCGTGCTCGACTTCATCCGGGTGCCCTCGCCAGCCGCGAGTACGATCACGGCGGCCGGGCCAGATCCGGTCACTCGGCTCGGCTCCTTGATTTCGCTGCGGGTCCCATGCTCACGGTCACGTGCTGGCACTGCTATCCGGGACACCCGACCTGAGCAGCTTACCTCCCGGTGAACGGCGCACGTCGGGCACCGCCGGACACCCCGGCATGGTGGCCGCGACGGCCGCGTCGCCGGGTAGTCGCGGGGTACCGGGTAGTCGCGGGGTATAAGCGCGGGCATGAGCGGTGGTGCGCGGATCCGGGGATCCGGGCAACCGGACGCCGGGCGGCCGGGCCACGGAACCGCGAGCGCCGCGCCCCCGGACGCCGGATCCGGCTGGATTCTGCATGTCGATCTGGATCAGTTCATCGCGGCGGTGGAGATGCTGCGCAGGCCGGAACTGCGCGGGCGCCCGGTGGTGATCGGCGGCGACGGCGACCCGACCAAGCGGGGCGTGGTCGCCACCGCCTCCTACCCCGCCCGGGACCGCGGCGTGCACTCCGGGATGCCGCTGCGGACGGCCGCGCGACGCTGCCCGGAGGCGGTGTTCCTGCCGGTGGACCGGCCGGCCGACGAGGCCGCGTCGGCTGCGGTGCTGGCAGTCCTGCGGCGGTTCCCGGCCGTCCTCGAGGTGCTCGGCTGGGACGAGGCCTTCCTGGCCGTCCGCACCGGCGACCCGGAGTCGATCGCCCGCGACATCCAATCCCGCGTCCGTGCCGCCACCGGCCTGGACTGCAGTGTCGGCATCGGGACGAACAAGCTGCAAGCCAAGATCGCGACCGGGTTCGGCAAGCCGGCCGGGATCTTCCGGCTGACCGGGGCGAACTGGCATCAGGTCATGGCGGACCGGCCGCCGGACGCGCTGTGGGGCATCGGCCGCGCGACCGCGCGGCGACTGGCCGGACTCGGCATCACCACCGTCGCCGATCTCGCCAGGGCCGATCCCGGCTTGCTGGCAGGCGTATTCGGGCCGGCCACCGGTCCCTGGCTGGTCGCCCGGGGTCGCGGCATCGATCCCTCGCCGGTCAGCGCCGAGCCGCACCAGCCACGCTCGCATAGCCGGGAGGTGACCTTCCAGCGGGACATCGACGACTGGGCGGAGGTGCGGGCGCGGGTGCGGGAAGTCGCCCGGCAGGTCGCGACCGACCTGGCCGGGGAGCGAGCGATGGCCGGGGAGCGAGCGATGGCCGGGGAGCCCACAACGACCGGGGAGCGAGCGGTCCGGGTGGTGGTCAAGGTGCGGTACGCGCCGTTCCTGACCCGCACGCACGGCGTGCCGCTGACCGAGCCGAGCCGGGATCCCGATGTCATCGCCTCGGCCGCGCTCGACGCTCTGGACGCGGGCTTCGACGCCACGGCGCCGGTGCGACTGGTCGGCGTCCGGGCCGAGTTCGGCAGCGGGGTACCCGATCAGGGACGGAAACTGTCATAGCCTCGCACTAGTATTCGATTATGACCGATCAATTAGCAGCGCTCAGGGAAGAGGCCAGCGCGCTCCGGCGAGCCGGCAAGTCGCGGCGTGAGATCAGGGAAATCCTCGGCATTCGCAGCAACCAGACGCTCAACGAGGCGCTGCGCGGCGTGCCGCCGCAGCCGTGGTCCCGCCGCCCGAACGCGAGGGACGACCTGCGAGCCAGGGCCAGGGCGCTGCGCCAGCAGGGCCTGGATTACCGGGCGATCGCGGCCGAGCTTGACGTCTCGAAGAGTTCGGTGTCGCTGTGGGTGCCCGGCGATCTTCG
>JAJYTW010000096.1 GCA_021792855.1 Actinomycetes bacterium | reverse complement strand
CGGCGCTAGCTCACCGATCACCGGGGCACCCGGGATCTCGCCGGCCACCAGCAGTCCGCCGGAGGTTTGCGCGTCCGCCAGCATCAGCAGCACGCTCTCCGGCAGTGAGCCGAAGTCGGCGTGCGGGGCGACCCAGTCCAGGTTGCGCCGGCTGCCGCCGGGCAGGTAGCCGTTGGCGAGGGCCTGCCGCGCCCCGTCGATCAGCGGCACGGCGGCCTGGTCGATCACGACGGTGACTCCGCTGGCCCGGCCGAGCTTGTACGCGTGGCCGAGCAGGCCGAAGCCGGTGACGTCGGTGGCGCACCGGACGCCGGCCGTGAGCGCCGCCCGGCTCGCCTCGGCGTTGAGCGTCGTCATCACCTCGATGGCCTGCTCGTTCACCGCCCCGGTGGCCTTGTGCAGCGAGTTGAGCACGCCGATGCCGAGCGGCTTGGTGAGGCTGAGCGGCAGGCCAGGCTGGCCGGCGTCGATCCGCAGCAGCCGGTCCGGGTCGGCCAGTCCGGTGACCGCCATCCCGTACTTCGGCTCCGGATCGTCGATGCTGTGCCCGCCGGCCACGTGGCAGCCCGCCTGGGCGGCGACCTCCAGGCCGCCGCGCAGCACCTCGGCGGCCAGGTCGGCGCTCAGCACGTCCATCGGCCAGCCCAGCAGGTTCAGCGCGACGAGAGGCTCACCGCCGACGGCGTAGACGTCGGACAGCGCGTTCGCGGCGGCGATCCGCCCGAACGTGCGGGGATCGTCGACGACCGGGGTGAAGAAGTCGGCGGTGGCGACGATTGCCCGGCCCGGGGCGATCTGGACCACCGCGGCGTCGTCGCCGTGTTCCACGCCGATCAGCAGGTCGTCGGGTCGGTGTGCGGGGATCAGCCTGGCGACGGCCTCCTCAAGCTCGCCGGGCGGGATCTTGCACGCGCAGCCACCGCCGTGCGCGAACTGGGTGAGCCGGACTCGTGTGTCAGCGTGCATGTCGTGAACTCTAGCCGGGCATCCCGGCGCGAGAGGCTGGCTGTGCGGGAGTCCTGCTATCAGCCCGGCGAGTTCGGGCAAGCCCCGCCGACGCGCGCGACGAGGATTGCCAGGTCGTCGCGCAGCACGTAACTGCCGTCGCTGGTGTGGTACCAGATGAGCATGCCCGGGGACCTGCCTCCGGACGGCGCGGTCAGCTGGAAGCCCAGGATGACCTCTGCGGTCGCGCCGGGCCGCAGCCGGTACCCGCGTACCGGGCGGCGGCGCGCCCAGTCAGTCAGGCCACCTAGTTGCCTGGGCGGCCAGCCCGACAGAGCTCCGATCTGAGCGGACCGGTCACGTGGCGACAGATACGCGCCGAGGACCTTCAGGTGCAGCGGGACGCGCAGGCCGACCTGGTCGAATACGACCGTCTGGCGGCTGTGGTTGGTGAAGTCCTCGATCCCGTATGTCATCTTCGCGTGCGGGCTGCTGGCGTAGCACACGGCATCGCCTGGTCGCGCGGCGCTCAGCGGGGCGGGCCCGGCGCTGCACCCGGCCAGCATGGTCGCCATCGCCGCCGCTAATGCCAGTACCCACGGAGGGACTCTGCTGATGCGCATGCCCGGCACGGTACACGCGATCTCGGGTCGGAGGAACCGCCGAGAATCGGGCGAGCGCGACGGGTGGCCAAGCGTGCCCAGGGTCTCACCTTGGCAGCGCCAGGCTTGCGCCCGCGCGCCTGGCCGTGGTGGCATATCGGGCATGCGATGCCGATGTGAATGATGCCGATGTGAATAGGGAGCGCCGATGACGGACGCGATCACGGCGGCCCGGGCCGCGGTCGAGGCGGAGGCCGGGGCCGGGACGCTGTGCGATCTGCTCGCCAGCACCGCCGAGCGGTTCGGGGATCACCCGGCCTACACCGATCGCGATGAAACCGGCGGGTGGGTCGCCCTGACCTGGCGGGAGTTCCGGGACACGGTGCTCGGGCTGGCGGCCGGCCTGGTCGAGCTCGGCCTGCGGCCCGGCGACCGGGTCGCCCTGATGCTGGCGAACCGGGTCGAGCACGTGCTCGCCGACCAGGCCGTCGTGCACGCGGGCGGGGTGCCGGTCACCTTCTACGCCACCCTGGCCAGCGAGCAGATCCGGTACCTGGCGGCCGACTGCCACGTCCGGATCGCGGTCTTGGACGGCGCCAGCGAGGTGGACCGGTGGCGCCCGCTGCTAGACGAACTGCCCGGCCTGCGGGCCGTGATCGTCAGGGACCCGGCCGCGTGCCCGGCCGATGAGCCCTACCTGAGCTGGGCGGACTTCACCGCGGTCGGCCAGCGGGCGGCGTCCGGGCAGGCGGGCGAGATCGCGCGGCGGATCGCCGCGATCCGCCCGAGCGACCCGGTCACCCTGCTGTACACCTCCGGCACGACCGGCAACCCCAAGGGCGTGATCATCACCCACGCCATGGTGCTGTACGAGGCGACCAGCGCCCGGATGGCCGGCAGCGCCCAGATGCACGTGCGCTGGGTCTCCTACCTGCCGCTGGCGCATATCGCCGAGCGCATGTTCACGCTCTACCTGGCCATTCTGTTGGCCGGGCAGACGTACTTCTGCCACAACGCGACGACCGATCTGGTCGCCACACTCGGCGAGGTGAAGCCGACCGCGTTCTTCGGCGTGCCGCGGGTGTGGGAGAAGATCCAGGCCGGCCTGCAGGCACTGCTGGCGGTGGAGCCCAATCCGGACCGGCGCGCCGCGGTAGCGGCAGCCATGGACGTCGGCCGCCGGTACGTGGAAAGCTGCCAGTTCGGCCGGGAGACGCCGGACGACCTGGCAGCCGAGTTCGCCGCCGCCGACCAGGCGGTGCTCAGGCCGATCCGCGCGCTGATCGGCCTGGGGGAGGCCGAGGTGCTGGTAAGCGCCGCCGCGCCGCTGCCGCCGGATGTGCTCAGCTTCTTCGCCGGGCTGGGGATGAAGATCCTGGACGTGTACGGGATGACCGAGACGACCGGCGCGTTCACTACCAACACGCCGGAGCAGTTCCGGCTGGGAACGGTCGGCCGGCCGGTGGCCGGAATCGAGGTGCGGATCGCCGACGACGGGGAGATCCTGACCCGCGGCCCGCTGAACACTCCCGGCTACCTCAACCTCGCGGACCAGACCGCAGCGCTGATCGACGCCGACGGCTGGCTGCATACCGGCGACATCGGCGCGGTCGACGCCGACGGATTCGTCCGCGTGGTCGACCGCAAGAAGGAACTGATCATCACCTCGGGCGGCGAGAACATCTCGCCCGCCGCCATCGAGAACCTGCTGGTCGCGCACCCGCTGATCGGCCAGGCGCTGGCCTTCGGCGATCAGCGCAACTACGTCGTCGCGCTGCTCACGCTGGACGGCGAGGTCACCCCGGCCTGGGCCAGGGCACGCGGCATCGAGGCCGGCCCGCTAGCCGACCTGGCCAGGCATCCGGTCGTGCTCGCCGCGGTGGGCGAGGCCGTGGCGACGGCGAACGAGCAGCTAGCGCGGGTCCAGCAGGTCAAGCGCTGGCGACTGCTGCCGGTGGAGTGGACCGCCGAGAGCGAGGAACTGACCCCCACGCTCAAACTCAGGCGGCGGATCATCCATCACAAGTACGCCGACGAGATCAGCGCGCTGTACGAGCAGGAGGCCTGACCGCCGGCCGGGCCGCTTCGGCGGTAGGGTCTGCTGCGGAGGTGTCTGGGCACCTGGTGGTCCCCCCGGTCTTCAAAACCGGTGGACGGCGCTCGGCGTCGTCGGCGGGTTCGATTCCCGTCCGCCTCCGCTACAGCCCGTCAGCGTGGCTCGAGGCGGCCAGGGTCTCGGCCTCGGCCAGCCTTGGGTCGGCGCTGTCTTCTGAGTCAGCCTCCGGTTGCTCAGCCTCCGGTTGCTCAGCCTCCGGTTGCTCAGCCTGCGGGGGGTCCGGCTCGGACGGGGACAGCGGACCGGAGGTCGGCCGATTGACTGGCTCGTCCTCGGCGGACAGGATGATCTGCTCGTCGCCGTACCGCTCGTAGATCGCCCCGTACTGCTCGTAGTCGTCCTCGGGGTAGCCGACGGTGTCATCGACATGCTCCGCCGTCCGGTCCGCCCCGGGCAGCAGGTCCGCTCCGGTCCCGGCAGGCGGAACGGGCCCGGCCGCCGTCATCGCCGCCACGGCGGCCGCGTAGCGGACGTGATCCTTGTGCGCGACGACCGAGACCCGGCCGATGGCCAGGGCCGCGGCGAAGACGATCAGCGTTCCCGGCGCGTAGTACAGCGCTCCGGCAGACAGCAGCATCCGGGCCGGTGTGGCACCGATCGCTGTGCCGTGCGCCAGCATGGTCACGGCGACCCGGAACGGGAACAGCGCCCTGGTCAGGATCACGCCATAGCCGAGCCAGATCCCGCCGATGGCCGCGATCAGGGCGCTGCCCACGGCCAGTGGCCGCAGTCGTGCCGTTGCCACGATCAGCCCGGCGATCAGCACGACGGCCCCGGGCAGGACCGAGAAGTACAGCCGACCCGCGTCGAAATGCCACGGTGTGGCTGGCGTGATGCCGAAGCCGCCGTACGGGGCGATGAACGGGGCAAGGCCCGCCCACGCGCCGATCAGCACCAGCAGCAGACCGCTGACTAGCCCCCGGGTACGCCGCATCGGCACACGATCTGCCATTTCAACCCCACTTTCCGTGCATCGACGCAATAAGACTGACACAACCCGCAACCTGACGCCCGGCTAGCTCGCCGCCCGGCGTGGCGGGAATGGCGCGCGCACCCGGTCGCGTCGTCGCGCGGGGGGCGGGGGCAGCGGCCTGGCGGCGAGCTAGCCGGGCGGCGAGCTAGCCGGGCGGCGAGCCCGGTGCGGCGAGCCCGGTGCGGCGAGCCCGGTGCGGCGCTTTCCTGGCCGGGGCGAGAATGCCCGCGCGCGCTTCGGCGGTATGGTCACCCTCGTGGGCGATGCACGCAGGCTGGTGCCGCGAACCGACGCGATCCTCGCCGATCCCCGGCTGGTAGCCGCCCAGGGCAGGCTCGGCCGGTCACTGGTCCGCGAGGCGGTGCGGCAGGCGCAGCACCGGGCCAGGCAGGGCGAGATCGGGCCGGACGAGGTCGCCGACGCTGCCGTTGCCGCGCTACCGCCGCTGGCCGCCTCGCTGACCAGGGTGCTGAACGCGACCGGCGTGCTGCTGCATACCAACCTGGGCCGGGCGCCGTTGTCCGCGGCGGCCGCCGACGCCCTCACGGCCGCGGCCGGCTGCACCGACCTGGAGTTCGACCTCGCGACCGGGTCCCGGGGCAGGCGTGGCGCGGCGATGCTGGCCGCGCTGGCCGCGGCGGTGCCGCAGGCCGAGGCGGTGCACGTGGTGAACAACAACGCGGCCGCCCTCGTGCTCGCCGCCACGGCGCTGGCGGCCGGGTCGGAGATCGTGCTCAGCCGGGGCGAGATGATCGAGATCGGCGACCGGTTCCGGCTGCCGGAACTGCTCGCAAGCACCGGCGCGCGGATCCGGGAAGTCGGCAGCACCAACCGGACCACGGTGGCCGACTACGCGGCGGCGATCGGCCCGCAGACCGGGTTCATCCTGAAGGTGCACCCGTCGAACTACCGGGTGGAGGGCTTCACCGCCGCCGCCAGCGTGGCCGACCTGGCGAAGCTCGGTGTCCCGGTGGTCGGCGACATCGGGTCAGGGCTGCTCGCGCCGCACCCGGCCGTGCCGGACGAACCGGACGCCGCTAGCTGGCTGCGGGCCGGCGCGGACCTGGTCACCGCGAGCGGCGACAAGCTGCTCGGCGGCCCGCAGGCGGGCCTGATCCTCGGCCGGGCCGACCTGGTCAGTGCCCTGGCCCGGCATCCGCTGGCCAGGGCGCTGCGGGTGGACAAGCTGACGGTGGCGGCGCTCGAGGCGACGCTGACCGGCCCGCCGACCCCGGTCGCGCGGGCGCTCGCCTCCGATCCGGCGGCGCTGGCCGAGCGGGCAGCGGCGCTGGCTGGCAGGCTGGCGGCCGCCGGAATCGATGCCGGGCCGGTCGCCAGCCAGGCCGCCGTGGGCGGCGGTGGCGCGCCCGGCGTGCCGCTGCCTAGCGCCGCGGTAAGCGTGCCGGAGTCGCTGGCCCCGGCGTTGCGGACCGGACCCGGGGTGCGCGCCGGGCGGCATCCGGCCGTGATCGGCAGGCTGACCGAGGGTCGGCTGCTGCTCGACCTGTACGCGATCGGCCCGGCCGAGGACGAGGCACTGGCCGAGGCCGTGCTCGCCGCGGCCGTGCTGGCCGCGCCCGTGCTCGCGGTGGATGGCGACCGGCCAGCGAGCGGGAACGGGGACCGGCCGTGCAGGTGATCGCGACCGCGGGGCACGTCGACCATGGCAAGTCCGCGCTGCTGCGCGCGCTGACCGGGATGGAGCCGGACCGGTGGGCGGAGGAGCGGCGTCGCGGCATGACCATCGACCTCGGCTACGCCTGGCTGGCCCTGCCGAGCGGCGAGACGCTGGCGTTCGTCGACGTGCCGGGGCACGCCAGATTCGTGTCCAACATGCTCGCCGGGGTCGGCCCGGTGCCCGCCGTGCTGTTCGTCGTGGCGGCCGACGCCGGCTGGATGCCGCAGTCCGCGGAGCACCTGGCCGCGATCGACGCGCTCGGGATCACCCGGGGCCTGCTCGCGGTGACCCGGTCCGATCTGGCCGATCCCGGCCCGGCCACCAGGCAGGCCCTGGCAAGGATCCGCGAGTCGAGCCTGGGCGAGGTGCCCGCGGTGGCGGTGAGCGCGGTGTCCGGCGCCGGACTGGACCGGCTCGTGGCCGCACTGGCCGAGCTTGCCGGGTCGCTGCCGGTGCCGGACCCGGACGGCCCGGTGCGGATCTGGATCGACCGTGCCTTCACGATGACCGGCAGCGGAACGGTGGTGACCGGGACGCTGCCGGCCGGCGCCGTCAGCCGCGGCGACGAGCTTGTGCTCACCCCGGCGCAGATTCCGGTCCGGGTCCGCGGACTGCAGTCGCTCGGTGCCCCCGCGCAGCGGCTGTCCGGGGTGGCCAGGGTCGCGCTGAACCTGCGCGGCGCGGAGCGCACGGAAGTCGGCCGGGGGATGGCGCTGGTGCAGCCCGGCCGCTGGACCCTGACCAGCGTGCTGGATGTCCGGCTGGTCACCGTGCAGTCCGACGGCCGGGTCCCGCTGCCCCGTACCGTGACGGTGCACGTCGGCTCGGCCCGGACACCGGCCACCATCCGGCCGCTTGACGCCGGCATCGCCAGGCTGACCCTGCGGGAGCCGGCCCCGCTGCACGTCGGGGACCGGCTGCTGGTCCGCGACCCGGGCGCAGCCCGGGATCCGGACCAGGCGCGGCCCGGCGAGCACCCCGGACCCGATGGCCCGCGGGACGAGCCGGGCTGGCCGGGCCTGGTCGGCGCGATCGTGCTCGATGTGACGCCCCCTCGGCTGAGCCGCCGGGGAGCCGCCGCGTCGGCCGCCGCCGAACTCCGGACCTGGGCCGACCATCCGACGGTGGCGCAACTGACCAGGCGGCACGGGCTGATCGGCGTGGCGGCGCTGCGGGCGATGGGCGCCGACGGCGCGGCCGATCCGGTGGCCGACGGCTGGATCGCCGATCCGGAGCACTGGGCGGAACTGCGATCCCGGCTGCGTGCCCTGGTCGCCGAGCACCGGGCCGCCGAGCCGCTCGCGCCCGGGCTGCCGCTCGATGTGGCCAGGAAGGCACTCGGGCTACCCGATCGCAAGCTGGTCGGCGCGCTGGCCAAGGGTCTGCCCGAGCTGGACGTGGCCGGCGGGCTGGTCACTCCGGCGGGCGCGGACCCCGGCAGCGCCGGGTTGCCGGCCCCGGTCGCCCGGGCGGTCCGAGCGCTCGCCGCCGACCTGGCCGCCAGCCCGTTCCGGGCGCCGGACTCTGACCGGCTGGCTCAGCTTGGCCTGGACCGCCGGGCGATCGCTGTGGCGGCGAGGCACGGCGCGGTGCTGCGGCTCGGCGAGTCGGTCGTGCTCGGGCCGGACGCGGACCGCCGGGCCGCGCAGGTGCTGGCCGGACTGCCGCAGCCGTTCACCACGGCGGAGGCGCGGATCGCCCTGGATTCGACCAGGCGCACGGTGATCCCGCTGCTCGAGCATCTGGACCGGCAGCGAGTCACCCGGCGGCTGCCGGACGACCGGCGAGAACTGCGCAACCGGGACCTGAGCGACCGGGACCTGAGCGACCGGGACCTGAGCTAGCGCCGGGACGGTCGCGAGCGGACGCTACCTGGTGTCGATCTCGGGGAACCGGACCGCGCTCCACGCGGACGCCTCGGGCGGCGGCCGCCCGGTGCCGATCCAGCGGGCCACGGCGAGTCCGGTCGCCGGCGCGTTCAGGATGCCGGTACGGAAGTGGCCGGACGTCAGCCAGGCGTTCGCGTAACCGGGCACCTGATCGATGACCGGCCGACCGTCCGGATGCCGGGGCCGGAAGCAGCACCACTGATGGGAGACGCCCAGGCGGCGCAGCGCGGGCAGCGCGGCGCGCAGCCCGCCCAGGATGGTGTCGATCACCTCCTCGCGGACCACCGGGCTCTCGTCGCCATAGTCGAACGTGCCGCCGGCCAGCAGTCGCCCGTCCTCCAGCGGCGTGGCGACCGGGGCGATCGTGCATGGCAGATGGACCGGGGCGGGGGTAGTGACCAGCAGGTGCCCCTTGACCCGGTCCCAGGGAATGGCCACGTCCAGGCCGTCCAGAACCGGCGGCCCGCCGGTCGCGAAGACCACGGCGCCCGGGTTGATGGTCCCGGCCGAGGTCAGCACCGCCTCGATCCGGTCGCCTCGGCTGCGGACCCCGGTCGCGGCCACGCCGGTGCCGACCTGGGTGAGCCCGTCGGCCAGGCCGGTCAGCGCCCGGAGCGGGTTGACCCGCGCCTGGTGCCTGATCAGCGCTCCGCCCAGGCGCCAGGCCAGGCCGGGAACCAGCCGGGCGATCTTGTCGGCGTCCAGCCACTCCACGTTCGGCGGCTGCCGTCGGGCCAGCCCGCCGGGGTCCGGGGCGAGCCCGATCCAGTCCAGTTCGACCAGGCCGAGACCGCCGGGCGTGGCCTGATCGAGATACCGCCAGCGCTGCAGGCTGGCGCGCTCGAGGTCGACAAAGGTCTCCGGGTCGCTCCACTGGTGCGGCTCGGGGATCAGCAGCCCGGTGGCGCCGCCGGTCGCCCCGGACCCCAGCCGGCCGGCCTCGATCAGCTGCACCGAGCCGATCCCGGCGTCCTGCACCGCCGCGGCGATCGCGACCCCCAGGATCCCGCCGCCCACCACGAGCACGTCCGGCCGGGGATCGGCGATGACGCCGGCGTCGCGGCCTAGCGCGGCGCGCTGCTCCGGGCTCAGCTGATCGCGCCAGATGGCGCCGGTGACGGTCACTACCCCATCATGGGACATGTGGCCGGCCGACCGGGGGCGGGTCCGGCCCCGGCATCGGGAACGAATCGGAAGGTCTATGACTTATTGCTAAGACCAGTTCGTGCCCCGGTGCGCGATCGGAAGTAGGCTGAGCCAACGTGGCGGTACCCGGCCGCCGGAGGAGGAGGTGAGTCATGCTCGCCGACTCTTATGGGCGCGTGGCCACCGATCTGCGGATCTCCCTGACCGACCGGTGCAACCTGCGGTGCACCTACTGCATGCCGCCCGAGGGACTGGACTGGCTGCCCGCGCCCACCATGCTGACCGACGACGAGCTGATCCGGCTGATCGGGATCGCGGTCGGCACGCTGGGGATCACCGAGGTCAGGTTCACCGGCGGCGAGCCGCTGCTGCGCCGCGGGCTGGTCGACATCGTCTCCAGGACCGCGGCTCTCGCGCCGCGCCCGGAGATCTCGCTCACCACCAACGGCATCGGCCTGGCCAGGCTGGCGGCCCCGCTGCGCGAGGCCGGCCTGGACCGGATCAACGTGTCGCTGGACACCCTGGACGCGGCCACGTTCGTCCGGCTGGCCAAGCGCGACCGGCTGGCCGATGTGCTGGCCGGGCTGGCCGCCGCGGCGTCCGCCGGGATCGCGCCGGTCAAGGTCAATGCCGTGCTGCTGCACGGCATCAACGATCACGAGGCCGTCGACCTGCTCCAGTTCTGCCTGGATCACGGCTACCACATGCGCTTCATCGAGCAGATGCCGCTCGACGCGCAGCACGGCTGGCGGCGCGAGGACATGGTGACCGCGGATGAGATCCTGGCCGCGCTGTCGGCCAAGTACACGCTGGACCCGGACGACCCGGACGCCCGCGGGTCGGCCCCGGCCGAGACGTTCCTGATTGACGGCGGGCCTGCGACGGTGGGCGTAATCGGGTCGGTGACCAGGCCGTTCTGCGCCGCGTGCGACCGGGTCAGGCTGACTGCCGACGGCCAGGTGCGGAACTGCCTGTTCGCGCGCCAGGAGAGCGACCTGCGCACGCCGTTGCGCGACGGCGCCACCGACGAGGAGATCGCGGACCTGTGGCGGCGGGCGGTGGCGGCCAAGCTGCCCGGGCACGGCATCAACGATCCCGGCTTCCTCCAGCCGTCCCGGCCGATGTCGGCCATCGGCGGCTAGCGAGCCCAGGATCGGGCCGGGCGCGGATCCGATGACGCGGAACGGGCCGCCGGGACTGGCGGTGATCCTGCTGGCCGGCGGCCGGGCGCGGCGGATGGGCGGGATCGACAAGCCGGCCCTGCTGGTCGGCGGGCGCACCCTGGCCGCGCGCGCGGCGCTCGCCGCCGTCCGGGCCGGGGCCGGGCAGGTGATCGTGGTCGGCCCGGACCGGGACGGACTGCGGGCGGAGATCGACGCCGCGATGGCCCGCCCGGGGGGCCTGGTCCCGACGATCAGGTTCGTCTCCGAGGATCCGCCCGGCGCCGGGCCGGTGCCGGCCCTGCGGGCGGGCCTGGCCCTCGTCGACGAGCCGCGGATCCTGCTGCTCGCCGCCGATCTGCCCTTCCTGCGCCAGTCTGACCTGCGGGCGCTGCTCGCGGCGACCGGCGACGGCGGCGGCGCGGTGCCGACCGGCGACGGCGCGGCACTGACCGACAACGAGCACCGGGTGCAGTGGCTGACGAGTTGCTGGCGAACCGGCCGGTTGCGGGACGCGCTCGCGGCGTACCGCGGCGACTCGTTGCGCGGCCTGCTCGATCCGCTGCGGCCGGTCCTGATCCCGGCCGAGCCGGCCGCCGGCGCGCCGCCGTCCTGGCTGGACTGCGATACGCCGGAGGATGTGGCCGCGGCCGTGGGCTGGGCCGAGCGCCCCGCGGACCCGCGCTAGGCCGCCGGAGCACCTGCTGCGGTTGCGTTATCGCCCCGCGGTCTGGACCCGAGAACGGGCTCGTCCCGATGCGGGACCGTCTTGGCGCGGGACCCTCCCGGTGCGGGATCGTCCCGGCTCTGGGGAGAGCATGGTGAGCACGAAGCGACGGAGGTGGACTCGATGAGCACATTGGCGGACTGGATCAACGCGGCCTGCGCCGAACTCGGCATCGACCAGGGCGCGGTGGACCAGCGCCGGATCCTCGATCTCGCCAGGGACGTGGCGCACCAGGTGGATCGGCCGGCCGCGCCGCTGACCGCGTTCCTGCTCGGGATCGCGGTCGGGGCCGGGCAGGACCTCGATGGCGCCGCGGACCGATTGGTGGCGCTGGCGGCCGGCTGGGGCGCCGGGGGCGGGGATGCCGGGAACGGGGGCGGCCAGTAGCGATCCGTCGCGTCCTTGCCTTAGAGAGCATCTCGATATATCTTTGAACTATCGAGAAGGTCTCCGGGGCTGGACCCCGGGCAGCGCAACGGGGAGACGACGATGCTTGACGAGCAGAGCAGAGACGAGGAATTCGAGTCCGACGAGGCCGAGGACTGGGGGCCGGCCCGGCGGCATCACCACCGGCATCATGGGCCCGGCCGGGGGTTCGGCCCGGGACCGCGGTTCCGCGGCGGACCGGGGTTCGCTGGTGACGAGGAGTACCAGGAGGCCGGTTCGGACTTCGCCGGGCCGCCGTTCGCGGGGCCGCCGTTTGCGGGGCGCGGCTTCGGCGGACCCGGCGGTCCGTGGCCGGGGTTCGGACCGGGACCACGCGGACTCGGCCCGCGCGGCCGGGGACGCGGCCGCGGCGGCCGGGCCCGGCGCGGTGACGTCCGGGCGGCGGCGCTGACGCTGGTGGCCGAGGAGCCCATGCACGGCTATCAGATCATCCAGCGGATCGGCGAGCGCAGCGGCGGGATCTGGCGTCCGAGTCCCGGAGCCGTCTATCCGGCCCTCGCGCAACTTCAGGACGAGGGCCTGATCAGCGTGCAGTCGCCGGAGGGCGGCAGGCGCGTCTACGCGCTCACCGACGAGGGCCGCGACTACGTCGCCGCGCACGCGGCGGAACTCCGCGCGGCCTGGTCGGTCGTGGCCGAGCAGGGTGCCGGGGCCGCGGCCGAGTTGCGCGGCCTGGTACAGCAGGTGCATCTGGCGGCATTCGGAGTGCTCAGCGCGGGAACGGATGCACAGGTGAGGCAGGCGCGCGAGGTGCTCGTGCAGGCCCGGAGGTCGCTGTACCGGATCCTGGCCGAGGACGCCGCGGCGCCCGGCGAGGACGGCTCCGTGCCCGGCCCGGACAACGCGGAGTCGGACGGGGACTAGAGCGTCGGGAGGCGACATGAGCCGACCAGCACAGGCCGGAACGGGCATCGGGAACGGCGGGCCCGTCATCGAGGTCGCCGGCCTGGTGAAACGCTACGGCGAGGTCGAGGCGGTGCGCGGCATCGACCTCACCGTGGCGCGCGGCGAGACCTTCGGGTTCCTCGGTCCGAACGGCGCCGGGAAGACCACCACCATCAAGATCCTGTGCACCCTGGCTAATGCCACCGCCGGCACCGCCAGGGTTGCCGGGTACGACACCGCCACGCAGCGGGACGCGGTCCGGCGCAACATCGGCCTGGTCTTCCAGGACACCACGCTGGATAGCTATCTGACCGCCGAGCAGAACCTGCGCTTCCACGCCGAGCTTTACGGCGTCCCGAAGGCGGCGGTTGGCCCGCGGTTGCGCCAGGTACTCGACATGGTCGGGCTCTGGGATCGCCGCGGCAGCCTGGTCAGCACGTTTTCCGGCGGCATGCAGCGCAGGCTGGAGATCGCCCGGGGCCTGCTGCACGCGCCGCACGTGCTGTTCCTGGACGAGCCGACGGTCGGGCTTGACCCGCAGACCCGGTCATCGATCTGGACCTACATCAACGAACTGAAGCGGCGTGAGGACATCACGATCTTTCTCACCACGCACTACATGGACGAGGCCGAGCACTGCGACCGGATCGCGATCATCGATCACGGCACCATCGTCGCGCTGGACACCCCGGAGGCGCTGAAGGCAAGCGTGGGAAGGGACCGGGTGCAGATCCAGACCGCCGACGATGGCGCCGCGATCGCGGCGCTGGACCGCGAGTTCGGCGTCGAGGCGGCCGTGCACGAGGGCGCCGTGACCTTCTCGGTACCTGGTGGCGAGCAGTTCATCCCGAGGCTGTTCGCCGGGCTTGGCGTGCCGATCCGGTCGGTGAGCGTGTCCCGGCCGTCGCTCGATGACGTGTTCATGTCCTACACCGGCAAGACGATCAGGGACGCCGAGGCCTCTGGCGGTGACGCGATGCGCCAGATGGCCGCGCGATTTCGGGGAAGGCGGTAGCCGATGGCCAGCCAGACCATCACGCCGAGCGCGGAGGCCGCGCTGGTCGAGTCGATCCGGATCGCGGCGCCCGAGCACGGTCTTCGGCACGACGTCCGCGCGGTCAGCATCGTCTGGCGGCGGGAGCAGATCCGGTTCTTCACCGACCGGCTCCGGGCCGTCACCTCGCTGATCCAGCCGTTCCTGTTCCTGTTCATCCTCGGCACCGGGCTGTCCTCGCTGGCCGGGAGCAGCATCGGGCACGGAGTCAGCTTCAAGACCTTCATCTACCCGGGCGTCCTGGCGATGTCGGTCCTGTTCACGGCCATCTTCTCGGCCGGGTCGATCGTATGGGACCGGGAGTTCGGGTTCCTGCGGGAGATCCTGGTAGCGCCGGTCAGCCGGGCCTCGATCGTGATCGGCAAGTGCCTGGGCGGTGCGACCATCGCCACCATCCAGGGCATCGTGTTCCTCGCGCTGGCCGGGTTCGCCGGAGTGCCGTACAACCCGGTGCTGCTGCTCACCCTGACCGGGGAGATGCTGCTGCTGGCGTTCACCCTGACTGCCTTCGGGGTGATGATGGCGGCCAGGATCACCCAGTTCCAGGCGTTCATGGCGCTGACGCAGATGCTGGTCATGCCGTTGTTCTTCCTGTCCGGCGCGCTCTATCCGCTGAGCGGGTTGCCCGCCTGGCTGGCCGTGCTGACCAGGATCGACCCGCTGACCTACGTTGTCGGGCCGATGCGCGAGGCGGTATTCAGCCACCTGAGCATCCCGGCGGCGGAGCAGCACCTGCTAGCGCCCGGGCTGACCTGGGCAGGCTGGCCGGTGCCGATCTGGCTGGCCCTGAGCATCGTGGCGCTGATGGGCCTGGCGATGATGGGCGTCGGCATCGCGCAGTTCCGCAAGACGGAGTAGCCGGCTGGCCCGGGCGTGCTCGCAAGGCCGGGCGTGCTCGCAAGGCCGGGCGTGGTTCCGGGCCGGGCGTGGTTTCCAGGCGCGCTCGTCGTGCCCGCGCGAGTGGTGTGAGCGGCACATATCCGACGCTCCAGTGACCAATATGTGCCATCCACACCACGGAAGCCGGCCGCTGATGCGGCCCAGGCAGCGGGGGAGTTGCCTCGAACTCCGGCGACCAGGCACAAGTCGCCCTAGCGGGTGTTGAGGGGGCGGGACCACCGACAGGGCGAGCGAGACGCCCTGAGAAAAGGGCGACGCCGGGTGGCTACGGGGGCAAACCACCCGGCGTCGCATCATCGGCGTTCCGACGGGGGCCCGGAACGCCGGCAATGGTGCCCCGGCGGGGGACCAGAGCACCGGTAAGCATGTTACACCGAACCGCCCCCATGTGCGTCAAGACCGGATTAGAAGCGAATCTCAGGATGACGCCCGTCTAGTACCGTCCAGGATCGGCGATATGCGAGGAATGATGCCGGCGCCGCTGCCCGGTTGCTCCGCGACACGCCTGAGTCGCGTCAAACATCGCATTAGACCGATTCGACGCCGCCAGGCTGAGGTGGTCGGGCTGAGGTGGTCGGGCTGAGGTGGTCAGG
>JAJYTW010000380.1 GCA_021792855.1 Actinomycetes bacterium | reverse complement strand
GGGCCGGGAATCGCGCCGTTGCTGGCCCTGGCCGCCGCCTGCACCGCAGGCCAGGCCCGGAGCAGGGTGTCCTGGCCCTTGCGCGGAACCATCCTGGACACGCACAGCACCACCGGAACGTCCGGCACGATGCCCAGCCGCTGCCTGAGCGCCGCTCCCCCGGCGCCGGGCCGGAAGGTCGCGTTATCCACGCCGGGCGTCAGCCTGGCCATCCGCGCGGCGGCGGCAGGCGATAGCGCGCGGGCGACCCTGATCCTGAAGTACTCCCCCAGATAGGTGATGACGTCGGTGTTCTCGCCGATCCGGTGCAGCATTGCCCGCGCCCCGGGCAGGGCCGCCCAGCCTGCCTCGTGACCATGCGTGATCGCGACCACCCGGCGGGCGCCCGCCCGGCGCAGCGTCGGCGCGAGCAGGCCGAGCGGGGCGGCGGCGCCGAACAGCACCGTGTCGCAGCCGTGCTCGGTCAGGATGGCCCGGGCCCGGCGGGCCACCGAGGGAACCGGCAGCATCAGCGAGGTGGGGTGACGGATCACCGGGAACGGCTGCCCGGCGTCGAACTCCGCCGCTCCGGCCCAGGCCGGCGCGTACACGACGACCGAGTCCGCGGGCATCCGCAGGGCGAGCGCGTGCACGAACGACTGGATCCCGCCGCGGCGCGGCGGGAAGTCGTTGGTCACGATCAGGACCTTGGGCATGCGCGGGATCTCCTGCCTGCTGGCCGGACGGGCCGGACGTCCGCAGCCAGGTTACGGCAGCGAGGTCACGACGGGTCCGGCCACGGCAGCCGGCCCTTTCAGCCAGCGCGGGCGCCGTCCGCCGGATCGGGCCGGGCCGGAATCAGGGCCGGACCGCTCCGTCCAGGTTCTGCAGGTACCACCCGGCCAGCGCGACCTTCTCCACGTACGCGCCGGGAACGGGCGCGTCGATCAGGTAGCCGCCGCCGACATACATCCCGACGTGCGAGTTGCCGGCGAAGCCGAGGATGTCGCCCGGCTGAAGGTACTGGGTGGTGAACGTGCCATTGCTGGTGTGCAGCGGGACCGCGGGC
Organism: Actinomycetes bacterium; assembly: GCA_021792855.1. Classification (GTDB taxonomy): domain Bacteria; phylum Actinomycetota; class Actinomycetes; order Streptosporangiales; family Streptosporangiaceae; genus Chersky-822. The sequence continues at coordinate 1,453 of JAJYTW010000380.1, read as the reverse complement.
AGCGAGCTCATCTGAGACCAGCTCACCCGCGGGATCTGGATTCCGGCGTAGCCCCAGGCGGACATCATCAGCCCGGAGCAGTCGAACCCCGAACTGCACGGGCCGGTGCCGCCGTAGACGTACGGGCAACCGATCTGGTCATAGGCGAACTTGACTGCCCGCTCCGCCTGGGTGGAGGTCGGGCCCTGGTACCCGCCGCCGTTGCCACTGCCGCCGCCCGGGCCGTAGCCCTGCTGCTGCGACGGGGTCAGCTGAGCGAGCAGCGCCTGCTGCTGCGCCTTCAGGTTGTTCAGCACCGCGAGCTGGCGAGCTAGCGAGTGCTTCAGCTTCAGGATCCCGACACGCGCGTGTGCGGCGACCTGCCTGGCGTTCAGCAGCTGGCGGCTCGCCTCGATGTACTGCCGGATCTGGGAGCTATCCGCGGCCGACAGCTCGCTAAGGATCGATGCCTGATTGAGCACCTGCTGCGGGCTGGCCGTCGTCAGCAGGGCCAGGGGCGAGTTGGCGCCGCCCTGCTCGTAGGCGACCGCCGCGATCCGGCCCACCTGCTTGCGCATCGCGTTGAACGTGCCGCGATACCCGGCGGTCTCCTTGTTCAGCAGCTTGAGCCGCTCGTTTGCCTGGGAGAGTTGCTGGAGCACCTGGTCGTACTCCTGGCCCAGGCGGCTGGCCCTGGTGTTCAGGACGGCGAGCTTGTGCTGCACCTGGCTGACGGTCGGCTGCGGGAAGGCGCTGGCCGGACCGGCCACCGCGATCAGGCTCCCGGCCGTCCCGAACGCGGCGGCCACCAGGACGTACCGCCGGATCCTGACCCCGGCCGACCGGCCGCGGCCCGGGCCATCGCTAGCGAATCGGAGGGCACGACCGGCCCTGCGGACTGACCGCGGCACTAGCACGCGACAGACACGCTCCTTCACCACGCTCGCCTGCCAAGTTCTCGCCGGCCCGGGCTGCCGAGGCCGCCCGCCGGCCCGGCCTGACGGCCGAACCGCTACCCCCGGCTCAGCCCTCGCGGGCAGGTATGCACGCGAGGGCAACGGGATCCGGGGACTGCCCGGCTCACCGGCGAGCGATCCGCCGGCGAACTCGGTAGTGGCCCGCCGCCGCCGCTTCCGCACCGGCTGTCACGCGGCGAACCTGGGTCCTGAGATTAGTAAAGATTCGGCAACGCAATCAACCACTTCGCGTATATCGGTGTGGCCAGTTCAGCGGCACGGCCGGGACCGGCGCCGGGGTGTCGGCGCCCGCGATGTCCGACCGGAGACCTAGCGTTGGCCTCGTGGGCATATTCGCATCGGTCGGCATGGCGGCCCCTGGCATTGCCATCGGCGACGAGGTGACCAGGCCGGCGGCAGACAGCCAGGAACGGCTACCCGGGCCGCACCTGCCGACCGGCCTGCTCGGCCGGGTCGACCTGGTGGTCGTCGACGTGGAAACCACCGGACTGGCGGCC
>JAJYTW010000379.1 GCA_021792855.1 Actinomycetes bacterium | reverse complement strand
GCGGCCACCCGCGCGGGGCCGCCCTGCGCGGCCGGCCCCGCCGGGCGGAACGGCCTGGTGGCATCGGCGCGGGGCGGCGTCCCGGCACCGGGGCCGGGCGGCGGGCCGCCTGCCCAGCCCCCCGGGCCCGCGACCGCCGCCCCGCCGCGAATCCGCTGGACCGCGCCCGCCTGCCGGTCGTCCTGCCAGGCCTTGGCGGTCCGCCAGCCCAGCACGACGAAGGCCACCAGCCAGGCCAGCCCGGGCCCGATGAACGAGGTACTGTGATCCAGCACGGCGAACAGCGTGATGCCGGGCAGCAGCCCGAGCGCGATCACCCAGGCCAGCGTGCGACACGGCACGTACCAGCGGCCGAGCGCGCCCGCGTGGGCCAGGAACGCGGCCAGTACGGGCAGCACCAGCAGGGCGAAATGCGGTCCAGTCGTGCCGGGTGCCAGCACGCCGACCAGGACCATGCCCCACATCGTCACCGCGGCGGTCCCCCAGATCGACCGGTTGGACATCGCCAGCGCGACCGGCGCGTACAGCAGTGTGACCGGCAGCGCAAGCACACAGCAGGCAACCACGATCAGCAGTCGCAGCGGCAGCGGCGCGGCATCGAAGGCCAGCCGGACCCGGTCGATTCTGCTGCGCAGCGGCCCCTGGGCAGGCGCGGGCGCGGGCCCGTCCATCGGAGGCGGCATCTGGCTCCCTCGCACCGGCGTGGGTCAGGCGACCCTGGGCGTATCTCGCGATACGGACCACACGGGATATTCCTAGTCTGGCATCGGTTCATCCATTCTCGCTGATATTCCCCTGCATGACGGGCTCGCTACCGTCCGCCACGCCCGGCGGGCGCGTTGCGGCGCCGTTGGCGCCCGGCCATGATGTGCAGGACGTGCCCGCGCGCCCGCGGATCGGCGCCTGGCCTGGCCGGGCAGCCGGACCGGCTCTGGATAGGCGGGGATCGGGCGCGAGCCCGTTGGACTCGGCGAGGGAGGACCTGATGGAGCGGATCGAGGCCGAACTGCTGATCCCGGGCAGCGGCGAACCGGTCACCGACGGCGTCGTCATCCTGGACGGCCCGGTGATCAGCTACGCCGGGCCGGCCGCGGGCGCTCCGTCGACGCCCGGCGCCGCCGTGCACCGGACCGAGACCGTACTGCCGGGCCTGTGGGACTGCCACGGGCACTTCATGGGCATGCGCTCACTCGACCTCGGCAGGCTGCCCCAGGAGCCGGTCGCGCTCAGGGCCGCGCGCAGCGTCCGCGACCTGCGGAGCGCGCTGGACGCCGGGATCACCTCGGTGCGCGAGGTCGGCGGCCTGGGTGTCTACCTGGCCCGTGCCGTGGCCGAGGGCGTCATCGACGGCCCGCGGATCTATGCGGCAGGCGCGATCCTGAGCACCACCGGTGGCCACGGCGACCTGCATTCCTACCCGCTGCCCTGGATCACCGACTTCGGTCACCTCTCCGGCGAGACACGGCTCGCCGACGGGCCGGATGAGTGCGCCCGGGCCGTGCGCGAGCAGTTGCGGCGCGGCGCCAGGGTGATCAAGGTCTGCGCGTCCGGCGGCGTGCTGTCCGAGATCGACGACCCGATCCACCAGCAGTTCACCGTCGCCGAACTGCGCACCATCGTCGAGATCGCCGGCCTGGCCGACCGGGTGGTCGCGGCGCACTGCCACGGCAAGCCGGGCATCATGGCCGCGCTGGAGGCCGGGGTCGCGACCATCGAGCACGGCACGTATCTCGACGACGAGGCCTGCGACGCGATGCGGGAGACCGGGGCGATCCTGGTCCCGACCCGGACCATCGTCGACGACATCAGCTCCGACCTCGGCTCGGTGCCGCCGTTCGCAGCGGCCAAGCTGCAAGCCCTCGCCCAGACCCACGCCGAGGCGGTGATGCGTGCGATCGAGCGTGGTGTCACCATCGCGATGGGCACCGACATCGGGGTCACCGGGCCAGACCGGCTCACCGCCTGGGGCAGTAACGGCAAGGAGGTCGCCCACCTGGTCGCGCTTGGCATGACGCCGCTGGAGGCGATCAAGGCAGCGACCGCCACGGCCCCGGCCACGCTCGGCCCGCAGGCACCCCGCAGCGGCCGACTGGCCGTCGGGTACGACGCGGACGTGATCACCGTCGCCGGCGACCCCCTCGCCGACATCGCCGTGCTGTCCCGCCCCGAGCACATCACCGCCGTCTGGACCGGCGGCCGCCGGGTCAAGGGCTAGCCCGCTTCCCTTTTCATGACGTTCCGGCGTCCAAGCCAGGGGAACAGTTTTACCTTCCCGGCACCAATGAGAAGAGTAACGCTCGCAAGGGGATTATACGATTGCCCCAGTGGATGCCTGCCGACCCGTTACCACGGCAGCAGATATCCGATCAAGGGGGGCATTGAGACGATGAATTCTGCGCCTAGCGCACGGCGGTGGCTTGTCCGGGCGGGGGCCGCCGTAGCGGCCATCGGGACCGCCCTCACACTGGCCGGATCCGCCGCCGCGGCCGTCCCGGCAGCGAAACCGGCCCAGCACTCGCT
>JAJYTW010000095.1 GCA_021792855.1 Actinomycetes bacterium | reverse complement strand
CACCGCGCCGCTGCTGCTTTTCGCGGCCGGCGGCCTGGCCTACTCGACCAACACCTCGTGCTCCTCGGGGCAGAACCCGGGCGCCGCCCAGCCGGCCGCCAGCGCGGTCGCGCAGGACTCGATTCCGGCGAACTACCTCCGGCTGTTCAAGTCCATCGGCGCCAGGTACCACGTGCCGTGGGTGATCCTGGCCGGAATCGGCAAGGTCGAGAGCAACGACGGCCAGAGCACCCTGCCGGGAGTGCACAGCGGCGCCAACGCGTTCGGCGCGGCAGGCCCGATGCAGATCGGGATCGGCGGCGCGGCGGGCAACACCTGGGGCGGCGCGCCGGTCCACCCGGCCAGCGAGCGGGTGAACGGGGTCGCGACCGACGCCAACGGGGACGGGATCGCCAGCGTCTACGAGCCGGCCGACGCGATCGCCGGCGCGGCGAAATACCTGCTAGAGAACGGGGTGCTGACCAACGTCCGGAGCGCCATCTTCGCCTACAACCACCTGACCTCCTACGTCCAGGACGTCCTCGGCTGGGCCCGCCAGTACGCCAGCGGCGGGTACACCGTCAGCACCACCGCGGTGAGCGCCGCGCCCGCCTGCCTGCCGGGGGTCGGTGTCGCGCCGAGCAGGTACGCGGCGACCGCGATCTCGTTCGCCGAGCAGCAACTTGGCAAGCCCTATCAGTGGGGCGCGACCGGTCCGGACGCCTACGACTGCTCCGGCCTGGTGATGACGGCCTACCAGGCGGCCGGCGTCTACCTGCCGCGGACCTCCCAGCAGCAGTGGACGTGGGGGCCGAGGGTGCGGCCGTCCCAGGTGCAGCCCGGGGACCTGGTGTTCTTCGCCGGCGCCGACGGCACCCGCAAGGCCCCCGGCCACGTCGGCATCGTGATCGGCAACGGGCTGATGATCCAGGCGCCCACCCAGGGCCAGGACGTCCAGGTGACCAGCTACACCGACCTGAACCCGGTCGGCTTCACCCGCCCGTGGGCGCACCCCGGCGCGCGGCACACCGCAGGTGGCTGACGCATCGGGACCAATTTCGTGCCTGGCAGTTCTGCTTACAGACTGATCGCGAGTCCGTGGTATGCCCCCGCTCGGGTGATCGCCCTCTCGCTCCTGAGCCGTTAACCTGCGGCCTTTTAGCCCAGTCCCGGCCGTGGTAAAGGCCTTCGAGACGGCCCAGTCCGACTTCCTCGCCCCATTAATGCCGCACGCCGTGCTGGCGGGCGGGCGGCCGCTGTGCCTGGCCTGATCTGTGGCGCTGCAGCCGCTTGCGCCACGCGCCGATCGCCAGTACCGGGGTCACCAGCGGGAGGATTCCGAGCCAGCCGATCGCGCGGTTGAGCTGGCTGATCGCCTGCGGCCCGGACTGGATGCCGAGATAGGCACAGGCGACCGCGTACGCGAGGAAGCAGGGCGCGCAGACCCAGGCGAGTACGACCGGGCCGCTCACGGTGCGCCTGGCCCTCATCAAGACGGGCGGCTCCTCGTTCCCGCCGCCGGCGGGCGGCCCGGCCCGATTGGCGGCGCCGGCACGGTCGGGCACCTGATCTGGGCTCATGCAGCTAAGTAAAGCGCGGGGATCGGCTCAGCGGAAGCAGACCGAGCCTGACCGGCTGTGAGGGATCACCTCCTGATTCCCGGGTCCACGGATGCCGCCATGACCGCGTTCGTTCACGCGGTGTCTCCTCCGCCTGGGAGCACGTGGATGCAGGCCTAGTAGTATCCGCCGCTGCCGAATCGCCGCTCCTGGACCGGGCCGCTGCCGTGGGACTACACCGCTCGCGTCGCTGCCCTGGCCGGTACCGCCAGCACGATGCTGGACATGGGCACCGGCGGCGGGCCGGCGCCTGGCCGGTCATGACCCGCGGGCACCGGTTCCTGCTGCTCGCGCGCAAGCCCGGCTGAGATGCCGGCGGCGAAACCGCCCGCGTAGGGTCGAGGGCGGATCGGCAGCACCGCGCACCCCCGTCGCAGCAGACCAGGAGCCGTCATGGACTTTGAGTTGTCGGATGAGCAGCGACTGCTCAGGGACACGATCCGGTCATTCGTCGATACCGAGATCCGGCCGGTCGCCAGGGAGTGGGAGGCGGCCGGGCGCTACCCCGACGAGATCGTCGCGACCATGTCGGCGCTCGGCCTGTTCGGCTTGCTGGTGCCCGAGGAGTACGGCGGCATGTCCGCCGACATGGTCTCCCTCGCCGTGGTCTTCGAGGAGATCTCCCGCGGCTGGATGGGGGTGGCCGGGATCCTCGGCAGCCACACGCTGTCCACCTGGATGATCGCCGAGTACGGGACCCCGGAGCAGCGCCGGGCCTATCTGCCGGACCTGGCCACCGGGGCGCGCCGGACCGGGATCGGGCTGACCGAGCCTGGGGCGGGCAGCGACCTCCAGTCGATCGCGACCACTGCCCGCCGCGATGGCGACTCCTACGTGGTCAGCGGGCGCAAGACCTGGATCACCAACGCCAGGCACGCCGACCCGCTGCCGGTCCTGGTCAAGACCGACCCGGCGGCCACGCCGCGGCACGCGGGCATGTCGATCCTCCTGGTCGAGCAGGGCACGCCGGGCTTCGAGGTGGTCAGGGACCTGCCCAAGCTCGGCTACCGCGGACCGGAGACCTGCGAACTGGTGCTCGACGAGGCCCGCGTGCCCGCCGCCAGCCTGCTCGGCGGAGTCGAGGGCCGCGGCCTTCAGCAGGCCCTGTCCGCGCTGGAGAAGGGCCGGATCAACGTGGCCGCCCGGGCGGTTGGCGTCGCCCAGGAGGCCTACGATCAGGCGCTGCGGTACGCCGGGCAGCGCGAGGCGTTCGGCCAGCCGATCTCCGGCTTCCAGGCCGTCCAGATGAAGCTCGCCGACATGGCCATCAAGGTGCAGGCCGCCAGGCTGCTGACCTACTGGGCCGCGTCCCGGGCCGACGCCGGAGGCCGCGCCGACCTGGAGTCCGGCCTCGCCAAGGTCTACGCCTCCGAGGCCGCGCAGGAGTGCGCGCTCACCGCGATGCAGGTGCACGGCGGGTACGGCTACTCCAAGGAGTTCACCGTCGAGCGGCTGTACCGGGACACCCCGCTGATGGTGATCGGCGAGGGGACCAACGACATCCTGCGCACCGTGATCGCCCGCGCGCTGATCGCCGGGCGCGGCGCGATCGGCTAAGCCGGGCCGCCGCCGATGGGCAGCTAGTCCGGCTCCGGCCCGGCCTGGCCAGGACTGCCGGGCGCCGCGACCGCGTGGTCCCTGGCGGCGGCATCCGGCAGCGAGATCGGCATCGTGTCGGCCGAGAGGCTCGACCGGGCGAACTCCGCCTCGATCTCGTCCAGCAGGTCCGGGTCGACCTGCGGGACCTGGCTGGCTGGCCCCGGCAGCGCGGGATCGGGCAGCGCCGGTTCGGGCAGTCCGGGTTCGGGCAGCGCCGGTTCGGGCAGTCCGGGCTCCGGCAGTCCGGGCTCGGCCAGTCCGGGCTCCGGCGCCGGGATCGCCCCGACGGCCTCGAGCGCGGTCCGGGCCAGCGGCATCTCCTCGTAGACGAACAGGACGGCGTCGCCGGCCGCCTGCTCGACCGCGACCCGCAGGGCGTCGGCCGGGCCGTGCGCGTGGCCGATCTGGATGCCCGGCCTGGCCTTGCGCAGCGCCGCGGCGACCAGGGTGCGCATCTCCCCGGTCTGCCTGCCGCGCAGATCGTGATCCTCGTACAGCACGACCCGGCCGAACCAGGCCGCGACGGCCTGCGCCGACGCGGTGATCAGGTCGTCGCGGCGATCCCCGGGCAGGGTCAGCACCGCGATCGGGTCGCCGCCCCAGACCGCCGTCACGAACTCGCCGGTCGCCTGAAGCGCGGCCGCGTTGTGCCCGTAATCCACGATCACCGGGCCTTCCTGGCCGGCCGCGCCATCCGGGACCGGCACGGCGTAGACGTTGCCGCGGCCGGGGTTCGCCCCGGCCGGGGTGAACCCGGTCAGCGCGGCCCTGATGTCCTTGACCGTGACACCCAGCGCCCGGCACGCCGCTACCGCGGCCAGGGCATTGGCGATCAGGTGCGGCGCGCGGCCGCCGAACGCCCCGGGCAATTCGGCGACGGCCATGATCGGCCGCTCGCGATCCTGCGCGAACTCGGTGATCTGGCCGTCGCGCACCTGATAGCAGATCCCGCCCGCGCGCCGGTGCCGGGTCAGCATCGCGGACTCGGGACGGATGCTGAAGTACCGGATGACCGGGTCGTGCCTGGCCACCGCCGGCCGGCTCGCGATCGCCGCGACGACCGGGTCGTCGGCGTTCAGCACCAGGCTCCCGCCGCCGGTGATCTCCTCCGCGACCAGCGCCTTGACGTGCACAAGCTCGTCCAGGTCGTCGATGCCGTCGTCGCCGAGATGATCGGCGCTGATGTTCGTGACGACCGCGACGTCGGCCCGGTCGTAACCGAGGCCCCGACGCAGGATCCCGCCCCGCGCGGTCTCCAGCACGGCGGCCTCGACGCTGGTGTCGTCGAGCACGATCTCGGCCGACCGCGGGCCGGAGGCGTCGGCCTCGAGCACGCACTGGCCGTCGATGTACACCCCGTCGGTGCAGGACATGCCGGTCCGCAGGCCGGCCTGGCGGAGCACATGGGCGATCATCCGGACCGTGGTCGTCTTGCCGTTCGTGCCGGTCACCGAGACCACCGGGATCCTGGCGGCCGCGGCGGGCGGGTACAGCCGGTCGATGATCGCCTCGGCGACATCGCGCGGCGCGCCCTCGGCGGGCGCGAGGTGCATCCGCAGCCCCGGGCAGGCGTTGACCTCGATCACCGCGGCGCGCTGCGCGTGCGCGCCGTGCAGCGGCGCGCCGACGTCCTCAAGCCGGATGTCGACGCCGCAGACGTCCAGGCACGCCGCCGCGGCCGCGCGGCGGCATAGCTCGGCGACGTCGGGATGGATCAGGTCGGTGACGTCCCTGCTGGTGCCGCCGGTGGACAAGTTGCCGTTCCGGCGCAGCGTGACCACCTGGCCGAGCGCCGGGACCGAATCCGGCGTCAGCCCGCCGGTCGCGAGGTGACCGAGCACCGCGTCGTCCACGAGCACCCTGGTGAGCACTCGCGCGTGCCCGTCGCCCCGGCGCGGATCGGCGTTCAGCTCGGCAACTAGCTCGGTGATCGAGCGTTCGCCGTCCCCGGTGACCGCCGGCGGCCTGAGCTCGGCGGCGGCGACCACCCGGCCGCCGACCACGAGCACCCGGTGATCGCGGCCCGGCGCGTAGGTCTCCACGATCACCTCGCCAGAGCCGGAGCCCGCGGCGGCCCGCCGGTAGGCCTGCTGCGCCTGCGTCCCGGTCCGCACGCCGACGGTGACGGAGCGGCCGTGGTTGCCGTTCCGCGGCTTGATCACCACCGGGGCGGTGAGCGCGGCCAGCGCCTCGACGGCCTCGGCCGCGCTGTGCGCGACCATGCCCTCGGGCACCGGCACCCCGGCCCGGGCCAGAATCTGCTTGGCCAGCACCTTGTCGCCGGCGATGTCCACCCCGAGCGCCGAGGTCTGCTCGGTCAGCGCGGCGCTGACCAGTCTGCGGTGACAGCCGTAGCCCAGCTTCAGCATCGACAGGCCGGCGACCCGGCGCACCGGGATGCCGCGCCGGCGGGCAGCGGCGGCGAGCGCGGCCGTGCTCGGGCCGAGGCGCTCCCGCTCGACCGTCCGGCCGATCGCCGCGAGATCGGTGCCGAAGTCCGGCCGCCGCTTTGCCAGCAGCGCCGTCACCACGGTGATCGCCAGCCGGATCAGCTCCCCGGGCACGGCCGAGTCCTCCGGTTCGTCCGGCGGGCACTGCGTCATCACGTCGTACCGGCCATCGGCGCCCGCCCACATCGTCCGGCCCAGGTGCACATCCCGCCCGGCCAGGGCGGACAGTTCGAGCGTCACGTGGTCGGTGACGTGGCCGAAGTAGGTCCCGGCGGTGAGCTTCTCGACGAAGCCGCCCGGCCGCCCGGCCGCGCAGTGATGCTCGCGCAGCCCGGGCAGCGCCATTAGCAGCCGCTCGGTGAAGCCGGGATAGTCCGTGCTCTCCCGGCAGGTGAGATCGTCAAGCTCCAGCCTGGCGATGGTGACCGGCGCGGCCGTGAAGATGTTCGGGCCGCTGAGGCGTCGCACGCTTTCCAGCCGCACTGTGTGCTCCTTAGGTCCTGCGCTGTGATCCCGTTAGGCTCCGCTGTGCTCCCGGCGACCTGCCGGGTAAGTACCGCGCGTGGGCCGGCCCGATGGCCGGCGCCCTGGCGTCGATGTCGAAGAGGCACCCGGCCGGGAGCAGGTGCAGCCGCACGTTGAAGAGGGTGACCGGGTCGCCGTCCGCGCTCGGGTGCACCACGGTGGCGCCATCGGCGTCCACGATCGTCACCACCCCGCTGCCGAGCACCTCGAAGGTGTCGCCGCGCACGCAGATCGCGGTGTTCTCGTCGATCCCGACGCCAAGCCGGTCCGGGTCGAGCGTGACCGCGCTGAGCAGCCTGGGCAGCCTGCCGCGCTCTCCGAAGTGCATGTCGATGAGCAGCCTGGGCATCAGGCCGAGCCCTGGACCGGTCCGCACGGCGGACGGCGAGACCTCGGCGCCCTCGCCGCCGAGGATCATCGTGCGGCCCAGCGCCGTGGCGCCCGCGCTGGTTCCGGCCACCACAAGCCCGGCTGCCAGGCGCTCCCTCAGGATCTCGTTGACGCGGGAGCCGACCAGGGTGCGGAGCCTGGACTGGTCGCCGCCGCTGAGGAAAACTCCGGTCGCCCCGGCGATGATCGCGCACGCCAGGTCGCCGTCGGCGTCGGCCCGGCCGCTGATCGGCAGTTCCCTGACCTCGCGGACGCCGAGCCTGCGGAAGACCCGCTCGTACTCGGCGAGCACCTGGTCGGGCATGTTCGTCGCCGTCGTGATCACGACGATCCGGGCCGCGTCGCCCCCGCACAACTGGACGAAGCGCTCGAGCACGCCGGCGCCGCAGCATCTGTCCTCGGCCCCGCCGATAATCATCAGCAGGCGGGCCGGATGTTCCCCGTCAGCCACGCATTGGTCCCCGTCATGGACCGCGGTGCGGCCCTCCGGGCCGATGCGTACCCTTACGACGGATTGTCAATCGGAAATTACTTTCCGTTGCCATTGTTGAGGGCAACGGGATGCGGTCGGGCCCTGCTCCGGGTCGGCTGCGCCCGGATCGCGGCTACTCGCTGCCGAGCGCGCGCCGTCCGCGCCGGCCGTGCCGGCCCGGAGAACGCGGCCTGGACAGCTCATCGGGAAGCTGGAGCAGCGGATTCGTCGCGCTGGCGACCACGTCGCTGGCGACGTCGATCACGCGCTTGCCCCGGTTCCGCGCGGCGGCCCGGAGTTGCTCGAACGCCTGGCGCGGCTGGATCCGGTGCCGTTCGGCGAGCACGCCGATGGCCTGCTCGACCCTGACCCGCGCGGTCAGGGCGTGCTCAAGCTGGCCGATCGTGGCGCGCAGCTTGTTCGGGTCGCTGATCGCGGCGGCCCGGCCGGCCAGGTCGGCGCCCGCGGGGGACTGGGCGGCGGACCGCCCGGCCCGCTGCTGCCGCCCGGCGGGCGCGTCGCCCGCCGCGCCGGGCCTGGCCGCCCGCTCCGCCTCGTCGGAAGCGGCCTGCACGGCGTCGACGCTGATCGGGCCGGTCGGCGTCTCCGCCGCCGCAAGCTCCGCCGCGAGCAGGTCAGCCAGCACCATCGCGCTGGTCAGGTCGGGAACCTCGACGCCGCCAACCCGCCAGCCATGCGGCGTACGCACGAGGATTGCCTGCTCGCCGGTCACCGGCGAGCCAGTGGCCTCCCCGGCGCCGGGGTCGGCCTGCCGGCCGGGGCCGCCGGTGCGATTCGTTGCGGAGCGAATGTCGTTCATGGGCTGACGGACAGGTCCGCCATCCGCTGCTTGACCTCCCGCACGGACGGGTTCGTCATGGTGCTGCCGTCGGCGAACAGCACGGTCGGCACGGTCTGGAAGCCGCCGTTGATCTGCTCCACGTATGCGGCTGCGGCCGGGTCGCGCTCGATGTCGATCTCGGCGATCGCGATTCCCTCGCGGGCAAGCTGCGACTTCAGCCGCCGGCAATAGCCGCACCAGGTCGTCGTGTACATCGTCAGTGGCTCGGTCATGCGTGGTCCTCCTCGACCGCCATTGTCACATCCGCGTACTACTAACGTCCGCATGTGCGAAGACCTTCCTTGAGCGCCGGATCCGTCCGGCACGGGCACGACCCGGAACCCGCGCGCTGCCTAGTATCGGCGTGGCGCCCCGAGCGTCGGACCGGTAGGGCAGGATGACGCGGGAACGGAGGTTAGCTCGTGAACGCCGAAGCGCACGCCGCCCAGGGCCCGGACGCGGTCATCGCCGCCCTCGATCCGGAGCAGCGGGAGGTCGCGCTGGCCTCCCGGGGCCCGGTCTGCGTCCTGGCCGGCGCCGGGACCGGGAAGACCAGGGCGGTCACGCACCGGATCGCCTACGCGGTCGCGACCGGCGCGGTCCGGGCGGACCGGGTCCTCGCCGTGACGTTCACCACCCGGGCGGCGGGCGAACTCCGGGGCAGGCTGCGGCAGCTTGGCGCCGCCGCGGTGCCCGGCGCGGGACTCGAGCGGGTGCAGGCCAGGACCTTTCACGCCGCCGCGCTGCGCCAGCTCACGCACTTCTGGCCGACCGTGGTCGGCGGCGCGGCGCCCGCCGTCATCGACTCCAAGATCAGCCTGCTCGCCGAGGCGGCCAGGCGGATCAGGCTCCGGCTCGAGGTGCCCGAGCTTCGCGACGCCGCAGCCGAGATTGAGTGGGCCAAGGTGACCCAGGTGCGGCCGGACGAGTACCCGGCGGCCGCCGCCAAGGCCGACCGGTCCGCGCCGGTGCCGCCGGACCGGCTGGCTGCTCTGTTCGCCGGGTACGAGCAGCTCTGCGGCGAGCGGCAGGTCATGGATTTCGAGTCCGTGCTTGAGCTCACCGCGGCGATCATCGCCGAGCACCCGGTGGTCGCCGCCTCGGTCCGGGACCGGTACCGGTACTTCGTCGTCGACGAGTACCAGGACGTCAATCCGCTCCAGCAGTTGCTGCTCGACCAGTGGGCGGGCGACCGGGACGACGTCTGCGTGGTCGGCGACCCCCGGCAGACCATCTACTCCTTCACCGGGGCCTCGCCGAGCTACCTGACCAGGTTCCCGCTGCGGTACCCGGACGCCGCGGTGATCCGGCTGGTCCGGAACTACCGGTCGACGCCCGAGGTGGTCAGGCTCGCGAACCGGGTGTTCGCCGACCCCGGCCAGGCGCTGGTCGCGCAGCGGCCATCCGGCCCGCCCCCCGCGCTGTCCGAGTACCCCGACGAGCCAGCCGAGGTGGCCGCGGTGGCCGAGCAGATCGCCGGCCTGGTCGCGGCGGGCACCCCAGCCCGCCAGATCGCCGTGCTGGTCCGGACCAACGCGATGACGGCAGGCTATGAGGAAGCCCTCGGCGAGGTTGGCGTCCCGTACCAGCTTCGCGGCGCCGAGCGGTTCTTCGACCGGCCGGAGGTCCGGCAGGCGGTGGGGCTGCTGCGGGCGTCCGCGCGGTCCGCCAGGGACGATGCGGAACGGGACCTGGACCCGGCGTCGCAGGTCCGGCCGGTGCTGACCGGCCTCGGGCTCGGCTCGTCGCCGCCGTCCGGACGCGGCCGGGCCAGGGAGCGCTGGGAGTCCCTTGAGGCGCTCGCCCAGCTTGCGGACGACTTCTTCGCGGCGAACCCGGGCGCCACCCTCGCCGACCTCGCCGCCGAGCTTGACCTGCGCAGCGCGATCGGCCACGCGCCGGACGCCGGCGGCGTCACGCTGGCATCCTTGCACGCCGCCAAGGGCCTGGAGTGGGACGTCGTCTTCCTTCCCGGCCTGGTCGACGGCACGGTGCCGATCATCTACGCGCAGTCGCCGGAGGCGGTCGAGGAGGAGCGCCGGCTGCTCTACGTCGGCGTGACCCGGGCGCGGCAGCGGCTGTACCTGTCCTGGGCGCTGTCCAGGACCCCGGGCGGCCGCCGGACCCGCAAGCCGTCGAGGTTCTTGGACGCGCTGCGGGATGCCGGCCGGGGCGGAGGCCGTGGCGCCGGGGCCGATGGGGCGCGCCGTGCCGACGGGGCGCGCGGCGGGGCCGGGCGGGCAGGCGGTGAGCGGGTCGGCGGCGGACGGGCCGGCAGCGGGCGCGGCGGACGGCGCGCGCGGGGCGGCGATGCCGGACCCGAGCGCGGCGACGGAACCCGTCTGGACGAGGCTGCCCGGCAGCTATTCGACCGGCTGCGGCAGTGGCGGCTGGAGACCGCGCGCGAGCAGAGCGTTCCCGCCTATGTGGTGTTCTCCGACGCGACACTGGAGATCATCGCCGAGCGCGCGCCGCGGTCGCGGGAGCAGCTTGCCGCCGTCCCCGGCGTGGGCGCGGTCAAGCTGGACCGATACGGTGCCGCAGTGCTCGCGCAATGCGCTGGTGCTGGTGCTGGTCCTGGTGCCAGCGGTGCTGGCGATGCTGGCGGCGGCGCAGGCGAGCCCGGCGAACCCGGCTGACCGGAGGGAGATGCGGCGATGAGCGACGCCCTGGACGCCGTCGTGAGGTTGCTCGATCTGGAGCAGATCGAACTCGACATCTTCCGCGGCCGCAGCCCCGCCGGGGAGCGGCGGCAACGGGTCTTCGGCGGCCAGGTGGCCGGCCAGGCGCTGGTCGCCGCCGGGCGCACGGTCCCCGAGGACCGGCCCGTGCACTCGCTGCACGCCTACTTCATCCGCCCCGGGGACCCCGCCGTCCCGCTGATCTACCTGGTCGACCGGGTCAGGGATGGCCGCTCGTTCACCACCCGGCGGGTGTCCGCCGTCCAGCACGGCAAGACGATCTTCACGCTGTCGGCGTCGTTTCACCACCCCGAGCCTGGCGTGCTGCACGCACGGCCGATGCCGCAGGTGCCCGGCCCGGAGGAACTGCCGCCCACCAGCGAGCGGCTCGAGGAATTGTTCGGGCCGGCGGCCAGCGAGTTCTTCCGCAACAGCCCGATCGATATCCGGCACGTCGGGCCGCTGACCTTCGAGGCGGTCAAGGATCCGTCGCTGCGCACTACGCACAGCATGGCCTGGCTGCGCGCCGACGGCGAACTGCCCGACGACCCCCTGCTGCACGTCTGCATGATGACGTACGCATCGGACATGACGCTGCTGGACTCGGTCCTGCTGGCCAACGGCCTGTCCTGGGCCGACGGCAAGACCGTGGGGGCCAGCCTGGACCACGCGATGTGGTTCCACCGGCCGTTCCGCGCCGACCGGTGGCTGCTGTACGCGCAGGAGTCTCCGATCGCGGCCGGCGCGCGGGGACTGGCCCGCGGCGAGTTGTACACCAGGGAGGGTGACCTGGTCGTATCGGTCATGCAGGAGGGCCTGATCCGCACCAGCGTCTGACCCTGGCTGGTAACTGTCTGAGAACGTCCGCGAAAATGAGTTGCCCCGAGGTGGCCTCGCTGCTTAGGGTCATTGCAGGTTCTTCCACATTCAGTGGTCGGACAGTGCCGGAGCGAAACAGAAGGAGGTGCCCCGGATGCTGAACCACGATTCCGCCATCGACGTCGCAGCGATGCAGCGTGTGCGGTCCAGCGCGGGCGCCACGCTCTTCGGCGACGGTCCGGCCCGGCCTCGGGACCGCGCGCGCGGCGCGGCAGCCAGGTTCCCGCACGCGGTTAGCGCGTCGGGCCCGCTCGGCTTCGAGGCCCTGGCGGTTAGCGGGACGAAGTTCGCCCAGCCGCAGCAGCAGTCCACCAACAAGTACGCCGACATGACCCGTATCGCCCCGGCCGCCGGTGGTGCATGGGGTCCGCATCTTGCGAGGAAACCGGTCTAGCCAGACCGGCCAGAAACCTCCTGAGGCCGCGGACCCGATATCGGGTCCGCGGCCTCAGTCATGCGAGGCCACCGTTTGTCAGACCCATGAGAGACGCTGCGACCAGCAGATGAGAGGGGATGGAACCGATGCACCGGCTAGGAACCGCGGCGGTCGAGGACGACTCGCTGGCGGCCGAGGCGGATGTAGCGCGGGTGCCCGTGATTGGCAGGTCAGTACCGGTTACCGTCGTGCTCAAGCCGGCGGTAGCGGTCGGAATCGTCCGGGGGCGTGCGCTCCCGTGCGCCGATGACCCTGACCTGTTCTTCGCCGAGTCACCCGCGGATGTCGAACTTGCCAAGTCGCTGTGCGGCGACTGCCCCGCACGGGCGGCCTGCCTGGGCGGCGCACTGGAGCGTGCGGAGCCGTGGGGAGTCTGGGGCGGGGAACTGTTCCTCCGCGGCCAGGTCGTGCCCCGTAAGCGGGCCAGAGGCCGGCCGCGCAAGAACGAGGTGGCCGCCTGAGCGACTGGGTGCGAATAGTCAGATAGCGAGGCGGGTCACGGCGGCGCTGTGCCGCCGTGACCCGCCTCCCGGACAACCTGCGGGTGATCGGGCGGCGACTCTAGTCTCCGGCCGCGATGCCGCCGTCGGACTTGCCAGGATCGCGGGCGTCGTCGTCGGCCGTGCCGAGAACCGCGTCCGCCGCGTCGGGCGTCTCGGCTGTGTCGGGCGTCTCGGCTGCGGTCGCAGTGGCCGGCTCACCGGTCGCCGTAACCGACGCGACCTCGATCTCCTCCGGCCCGTAGCCGGGCATCCACCGGAGCACCTCGGCGCGGAACTCGGCCTCGGCCTCAAGCTGGCACAGCACGCCAATGCCCGCCGTCGAGACCCGGTGAATCAGGATGTAGGACGGCGGCAGATTCAGTTGCCGGGCGACGTTGGAGCTGCGCATCTCGGTGATCCGGGCTGCCTCGCCCCGCATCCACTCCCGGCTGAACTTGAAGCTCTCCTGCTTCGACGGCTCGGCGAGCGGCGCGAGGAAGGTTCGCAGCGCCTCGGGGTCCACCGCAACGTCCGGGCGGAGGAAGCCGTGTCGGCGAAGCTCGTCCTCCATCATCGTCACGTCGCCGTCGGTGTGTACGAGCCACAGCATCTTGCCGAAGACCGGCGGCAGACCGTCGGGCAGCCGGTCGACCGCTCCGAAGTCGAGAACGCCGAGTCGCCCGTCGTCCAGCAGCCGGAAGTTGCCCGGATGCGGGTCTGCGTGCAGCAGCCCGGCCCGGGCCGGGCTGGAGAACAGCAGCCTGACCAGCAACAGCCCGGCCCGGTCCCGCTGCTCCCTGGTGCCGTCGGAGATGATCCGGGACAGCGGGGTGCCGTCGATCCACTCGCTGATCAGCACGTGGTCGGTGGCCTCGAGTGCCCGGGGGATGAAGATGTCGGGGTCGTCGGCGAACGCGTCCGCGAACGCGTTCTGCGCCTTCGCCTCCATCTGGTAGTCGAGTTCCTCGATGATCCGGCTCCTCAGCTCATCGAGCAGCGGCCGCACGTCGAGTCCGGGCATGAGCACCCCGAATAGCCGGCCGATCCGGCTGAGCTGAGCGAAGTCGCTGATCAGCGCCTTGCCAGCACCCGGGTACTGGATTTTGACCGCCACCGTCGTGCCGTCGTGCCAGATCGCGCGATGAACCTGGCCGATGGAGGCCGCGGCGGCCGGGTGGTCGTCGAACTCCTGGAACCGGTCCCGCCAGTCCGCGCCAAGGTCGCCGGCCAGGACGCGGTGCACCGTTGCGGCAGGCAGCGGCGGCGCGGAGTCCTGCAGCCTGGTCAGCGTGGCACGGTAGGGCTCGGCGAGTTCCGGCGGCAGCGCGGCCTCGAAGATCGACAGTGCCTGGCCGAGTTTGAGCGCGCCGCCCTTGAGCTCGCCGAGAACCCGGAAGATCTGGTCGGCGGTGCGCTGCTGGATTTCCTGAGCGACGATCTCGGCTGGCCGTCCGCCGATGCGCTTGCCCAAGCCGAGCACGGTACGGCCCGCCAGGCCAGCCGGCAGAGCGGCCAGCTTCACCGTCCGGGTCACGGCGCGGCGCGGCAGATCACTCATGATCTCTATTGTCGGTTACCGCTCGGTGTGACTGGCACGCGGTCGAGCCGGAACGTGCTCCCCGCCCGGCCGTCGTGGAATCGCTCGCGGCATGCGCGGCGCCGCCGCCAGGCGACTTTCGGCTGGTCCACGCGATCACGCGGTTCGGCCGCCGGGCCGGGACGGGACGGGCGAAGCGGTCCGCGGGACGCTCAGAACGTTTCCGCCACCGCCGGACGCGCGGCCGGCCGGGTCAGCGGGCCGCAGGTGCAGTCCGGATGCGGTGGCCAGCTTCGGCGACGCCACCGGAAGTCGGGGGGCACGAGTTCCAACGTGCCGTTGACGGCCGCGCTAGCCGCCGGCCCCTGGTCGATGGCGAGCAGCGCCTGTGCGGCGGCCTGGGCGGCGACCGCGGCTACCAGCACGGCGTCGCAGGCCGGTGGGTCCGGTCGCCGGGCGCAGATCTGGGCCAGGATCAGCGGCCAGGCCGGATCGTGGCCGGCCCGGGCGTGATCGAGGCACCGCAGGCACGCCGACTCGCTCGGCAGCACGAGCGGGCCAACCTCGCCGATGGCCTCGCGTGCCGTCGCCACAAGGTGCGGCACGCAGTCTGCGACGCACTGGTCGCAGACGGCCCGCTCGCGGGCGCCCAGCCAGCCGGCCACGATCACCAGCGTTGGCCCCGGACCGGACCATTGGCCGCTATACGGGCGCACCCGGCTCAGGCCCGCCGCGCGCAGGATCCGCTCGGCCTCGCCGGTGATCCGGCGATCTCCGGCCAGTTCGATGACGGCCGTGCTCCGCCTGGCCAGCGTCCTGGCACCGCCGTCGGTGTCCCGGTATGCCAGCGAGGCGGCCGCGAGTTCGGGCGCCAGTCGGGAGCGCAGCGGCCCCGGCAGGGTGCGCAACGTGCCGCCGGGGAAGTCATCGAGCGCGCCGCCGGCCGCCAGCAGCGCGAGCACCCGCTCGGACGTTGCCGGGGGAATACCGCGCTCCGCCGCCGCCGCGATCACCTGGTCCCGGTCTCTGCTGCCATCGAGCAGACCGATCAGGCCGGCGGCCCCGGACATCCCGGACAGGGCTATCGCGCGCCGCGGATCGACGCCGATCTGCAGGGTGTCACGATCCCGCCAGACCGGTAACAGGCCGGACTTCAGTGCTGGTCTCATGACCGCAGCCTGCCACCGGGCACCGACATTTTCGCTGGCCCCGGCCGGGCGGCCAGCGGAGGACTGCCCCCGGATGGACCCTGGGGACAGTCCGGAGTGTTCCTGTGGATAGCTGTGGGCAAGTCTGTGGATGACCCGCCGCGGACTCCGGTTGGACCAACCTCAACTGCGGCTTCTCCGTCCCCGCGCTGTGGACAACCGGCATGCGAACACATCTGCCCGGGCCATCCGCTGCCGGGGCGCCGTTCCCCGGTACCGTCAGTCCCCGGTATCGCCGGGCTCGGGTTCGCCGCCTTCGGGTTCGCCGCCTGACTCGCCGGCTCCGGGCGCAGGCTCGCCGCCCCCGCCCTCGGTCTCGCCGGTTCCGGTGTCAGCCTCGCCGCCCCCGCCCTCGCCGGTGAGCGCGGAGATGTCCAGTTCCGGGCGGCCGCGGACGAAGCCGTCCGGATCGTCGAGGTCCTCGGCGGTCGGCAGCAGGTCCGGATGAGTC
>JAJYTW010000378.1 GCA_021792855.1 Actinomycetes bacterium | reverse complement strand
GACCTGCTGCCGCCGAACGATTCCCGGCACGCCGCGCTGGCGCTGCGGATCTCCGACGCGCACATGGGGCTGATGGAGAACCGAGAGGCGCTGGACGCGGTGGCCGTCGCCGAGCGGCAGTGCGATAGCGACCCGAGAGCGGCGACGGCCTGCGAAGTCCAGCGGCTGATTATCGGAGCCAGGATGAATCTCCGGCCGCTGACGGAGGTCGCCGCGGACGCGGCCGCGATCGCGGCACGGTTGGCCGGCGACCCAGGGGACCACCTGTCGCAGGGGCGGCTGCACCAGTTGGCGGCGATGCTGGAGGTCGCCGGCGACCGGATTGGCCCGGCCGAGGAGTCGCTGCGGGCGGCGGTCACCCATGCGCGCGCGCTCGGGGATAGGGCTGAGGAAGACCGGCTGCTGGCCGGGATCTGCGAGGTGACGCTGTGGGGCCCGACACCGGCCCGCGACGGGCTCGCGCTCTGCGACGAACTGCGGGTCAGGTTCGCCGATAACCGGGCGCTGCTGGCACCGGTCGCGCTGACCAGCGCCGGACTGCTCGCGCTCACCGGCGACCTCGCAGCCTCGATGAACTGGCTCGCCGAGGCCCGGAGTTACGCTGAGGACCTGCGTCTGCGGCTCGCGGCCATCGTGGTGCGGCAGGCCGCCGGGTTCGTGCACGCGGTGGCTGGCCAGCATCTGATCGCGGCGGAGGAGTACCTGGCGGCTGCCGCGGATCTGCGAGTCGTCGTCAATGTCCCCGGGGCGCGGACGCTGGAGGTCCGTGCGGCCAGGGAACTCCTGGCCGGGGGACGGCCGGCCGCGGCCTGGGAGGTCATCGCCGACGGCCCCGCCGCTGATGCGGGAGGTCGGCCAGACGGCCGGGGGTCACGTCCGGGTGACGGGCCGGGTGACCAAGCCGGGGCGGATGACCGGCGGGATGACCCGAGCACCGAGATGAGCGATCCGGTTACCCGGCTGATGGCCGCGGCGGTACGGGCACTGCTGGACTCGGCGGCGGGCCGCCACGAGCGGGCGACGCTGGCCGCGGAGCACGTGGCGAGCCTGATCGGGCAGACCGACAACCTGACCCTGCGGGGTGACGTCCTGTTCGACTGCGCCCGGGTGTTCCGGGCGGCAGGGGACGCGGAGGCCGGCCGGTCCCTGGCGACCCGCGCTCGGGATGAGTACCTGGCCAAGGGCGCCGAACTGCCGGCCTCCAGGGTCCGGGACTGGATCGCCGCTGAGACTAGAAAATAGATTCGATAATTAATAGATTCCTGCCACGGCAGTCGCTAGTATCTACGAATAGGGATCGGTGATCCGGCCGGCATCCCGGGTCCGGCCGGGAAGTCGCCGGGGACGCCAGGCCGTGAGCATCACCTGGAGGAACGCTGGGCTGGGACAACCCGCCGGTGCCGTGGCGGGAGTTCGAGCGCCGCCTGTCCTGGCGGCGCGGGGCCGGGATCGATGACCCAGCCGGCGGTGGCGAGCCTGGCAGCGATGATGAGTCCGGCGATGAAGACGAGCCGGCCCGCCCTGGCGGGGCTGGCGACTCCGGTGGCGCCCGGGCGATCGGCGCGGCTGGAAGCGCCGGGGACGCCGGAAGTACCGGAGCCGGGAGAGCCGGAGGCGCCGGGGCCCGGGCGACTCCGCGGGCGGCGACTCCGCGTGCGGAAACGGCTCCGTGGGCGGAACTGCACTGCCACTCGTCCTACAGCTTCCTGGACGGGGCATCCGCTCCCGAGGAACTGATCGCCGAGGCAGCGGAACGCGGCCTGACCGCGATCGCGATCACCGACCACGACGGTATGTACGGGGTGCCGCAGTTCGCCCAGGCCGCTGCCCGGTTCTCCGGGCGCGAGGCGGCGGCCGGCCGGGCGCCGGCGTTGCAGACCGTGTTCGGCGCCGAGCTCAGCCTGGATCTGGGCCGGGGAGCGACCAGGACCGGGGTGCCCGACCCGGCCGGGCGGCACCTGCTGGTGCTGGCCCGCGACCCGGAGGGCTACCGGCGGCTGTGCCAGGTGATCAGCGCCGCGCACCTGGCCGGCGGGCAGAAGGGCCGGCCGGTCTACGACCTCGACGAGCTAGCCCGGGCGCACGGCGGGCACTGGGCGATCCTGACCGGCTGCCGCAAGGGCGCGGTCCGGGCCGCGCTCGATCAGGCCGTGCTGGATCGCGCCGTGCTGGATCGCGCCGTGCTGGATCGCGCCGTGCTGGACCGGGCCGTGCTGGACCGGGCCGTGCTGGACCGGGCCGTGCCGGCCCGGCCCGCCCGCGACCCGCTGTCCGCCGCGGCCGCGGAACTGCGTACCCTGACCGCACTGTTCGGCGGCGAAAACGTGTTCGTCGAGCTGATCACCGCCGGAGCGCCGGACGACGACGAGCGGAACGACGCCCTGTTCGAGCTCGCCGCCCGGCAGGACCTCGGCGTGGTCGGCACGAACAACGTGCACTACGCGACCCCGGCCGACGCGAGGCTGGCCCAGGCGCTGGCCGCGATCCGGGCCCGGAGCAGCCTGAACGAGATAGACGGCTGGCTGGCCGCGTCCGGCGGCGCCTACCTGCGCTCCGGCGCGGAGATGGCCGCCAGGCTCCGCCGCTAC
>JAJYTW010000094.1 GCA_021792855.1 Actinomycetes bacterium | reverse complement strand
CGATCGCGTGGCAGTAGCGGGCGAGCACCTCCCTGATCGCCGCCTCTGCGGCCAGCCTGGCAAGCACGTCCTCCGGCATCTGCGCCATCTCGTCCTCCCGGGCGGTGCGGTCCGTCCCCGGCAGTCTCGGCTGCCCGGACCGTCCGGCGCAAGCCGCGCCGGACGCGATTATGGGGGTTCGCCGGGCCGGCGCCCGCTTAGGTGAATACTCTGCGGATACGTGCTGGCCACGGCCCTGCCGCGGCACCAGGGCCCGATCGCCCGTCGATCGGTGCAAATCTGCCGGCGGTTTCCGGACATGCCGACTGCGGTGCTGGCGAGTTGGACTCCGGCCAGCCAGACTCATCCTCTGGGGAGGTCCGTGCTTCGCCTGCGCGGCGGGCAGCGTGAAAGGGACGCTGATGCAGGAACTGCGCATCGTCGCAGTCAGCGAGGACGGCAGCTATGCGGTTCTCGCGGTTCCCGGCCGAAGCGGGCGTTTTGCGCTGCCCATCGACGAGCGGCTCAGGACCGTGGCGCGAGGCCAGTTCTCCCGGCTCGCTCAGTACGAGATCGAAGTGGAGAGTCCGTTGCGACCCAAGGAGATCCAGGACCGGATCCGCGCCGGTGAGACGGCCGAGGAAATCGCCGACACCGCCGGGCTTCCGGTCGATCGGATCAAGCGCTTCGAGGGTCCGCCGCTGGCCGAGCGGGCGCGCTGGGCGGAAGAGGCGCAGCGGGCGTCGATCCGCGGTTTCGGTGACGCCGGGACCGGCCCGGGGCCGCGACTGGGCGAACTCGTGACCGACCGGCTTGCCGAGATCGGAGCGAGCGTCGACGACATCGAGTGGGACTCGCGCAGGCGGCCGGACGGGTTCTGGCAGGTCCAGCTCGCGTACACGATCGGCGGCCGGATGCACATGGCGGAGTGGGCATTCGATCCGAGGAGCAGCCACGTCCTCCCCGATGACGACGAGGCCGCGAAGCTGTGCCTGGGCGAGGCGGAGTGGCAGGCGCGGATCGGGGCACGCGAGCCGGAGGTCACTGCCACGGTCACGCCGATCGGTGTGCGTTCGGCCGGCTCGGCGCATGGCGGTCATCGCCAGGACGACCACGGCCCGGTGGTTCATCCGTCCCGGCGGTCCGGTGCCGAGCCGCCCGCCGCGACGACCGGGATGCAGCACGGCCCGGCGGTGCGCCGGGCCACGCCGGTGGGCGCGGATCCGGCCGGTTCCGTTCCGGTGGTGCCCGCGCCGGCGGCGAGCGAGACCGTGCTGCCGGCGGCCCAGGTGCCGGCGGCCCAGGTGACGTCGGCCGGGCAGCGGGAGCCGGTCCGGCCGCCGATGCGTCCGGCCCCCTCCGGCCAGCCTGCGGCGTCGGCAGCCGGCCGGGTGCCGGAGCGTCCCGTCCGGGCCCCATCGGCTCAGGCTGCGTCGGCTCAGGCTCCCGCTGCGCGGCCGCGCCCGGCACAGGACCGGTCGGCGGCGCGAGGGGATGCGGCCGCCGCGGACGCGACAGCCGGTCGGGCGACGCGGGGACCAGCGACCGGGCAGCGGTCCGCGGCGGGTCCGCGGCAGGCTGGCCCGGCGACCGATGGCGCCCGCCGTACGGGTCCTGCCGGCGGGCGGCCGGACGCGCCCGGTTCGGCTGGCGAGGCGGCGGAGGGCCGTGCCGCGACCGCGGACCGGCAGGACAAGACCGCCGAGTCCGGTGAGCGACCGGCCAGGTCGGCTCGCCGCCCCTCGGGTGGCCGGTCGCGCCGGTCGTCGGTGCCGTCCTGGGACGAGATCATGTTCGGGACGTCGCGCCAGACGGACTAGCCGGCCAGACGGAGTAGCCGTCGGCCGGGATGCCGGGTCATCAGCCCGCCCGGGTGCCGTCGCCGCGTAAGATCCGACCGGCGATGCTCGTTGACCGGATCCGGTGGAGGGAGCCAGCGTGAGGCGCGGTGTCGGTGCTTCGAGCCGGCCCGGGCGGCGCTGGCTGGCGAGGGCCGCGCTAGTAGTAGCGCTGATCCCGCTCGCGTCGGGTTGTAGCGTGCTCGGCGGACTGAGTCAGCAGGGACTCCAGGCGCCTCGGGTGATGACCGTGACCAGTCCCGCGTTTGGCCCGGACGTGAGCCTGCCTCGGCAGTACACCTGCCACGGGGCCGGGCTGAGTCCGCCGCTGCAGTGGTCTGGCGCTCCCGCGCAGCGGGCCAGGTCGTTCGCGATCGTGGTGGATGATTCCGCGACGCCGATCGAGCCGTACGTGTACTGGATCGTGTTCGACATCAGCGGCAGCACCATCGCCATTCCGCAGAACGGACTGCCGCCCGGCGCGCGGCAGGCCAGGAACAGCAGGGGCCAGATCGGCTACGACCCGCCGTGCCCGGTCGGCGGGCCGCACCGCTACCGGTTCACTGTCTACGCCCTGAACGTCGCCAGGCTTGCCGGGCCGCACGGCGTGCTTGGCCCTGGCGCGAGTCTGACCGCGGCCTGGCAAGCGATCGCGCCGCACGTGATAGCGGTTGGCCGGCTCACAGCCAGTGCCAATCCGTAGCCTCACGCTCACCAAGTGTATACATAGCAACGTAAACTTCACGAAACTCATGACGCGTGCCATAGTGCTCCGACAGAATCACTCCTGAGCGATTTACTCTCGTATTTCGTCTAGGTGTCCGCGAAACCAGAAGCCCGCGTCGATGGCTGCGTGGGCCGGTAGGGGCCACCGCGTAGCAATATCCCTTGGATGGTGGGATGTCGAAGATCGCACTGATCATCCTGGCGGCCGTCGTCGCGCTGATCATCATCGTCGTCCTCACCGGAATGCGTTACCTGCGGGCAGATGACGAGGGTCTGGATGCGGACGACGCCGGAGTCCTCGAGGACACCGGATCCTTCGAGGACACCGGCGGGTTCGGCCTAGGTCTGGACGGTTCCGAGCAGCGGCACGACCGCGCCGGGGCCAGGCAGCGGTCCGGCCGGTCGGCGGCGGCATCCGGCCGCTCGCAGGGGACCTCGCGTAACAGGGCGGAGGCCGGACAGCCGAGCCGAGGCGAGACCGGCCACCGGACCGACGGCGACCACCGGACCGAGCGCGGCCCGCGCCAGCGCTCCGGGCAGGGTGCCGGTCGACCGGACCGCGCGGAAGCCGGTGAGCGCGGTCGGGACGATGCTGGGCGGCGGGGTCGGGACGAGGTCGGCCGGACCGAGCGTGAGCATGGCAGCCGTGCCGGGCGGGAGCGTGGCGATACCGGCGACCTGGTCGCGGTTCCGGGCCTGGCCGGGCAAGGCGGTAACACCCGGTCGGCCGGGCGGCCATCGGCTAGCGGCGCCGATCGCAGGCGACGGCCGGGCCGGGACGTCGTCGATCTCGCCGATGAACCGGATTTCACCGATGGTGGTGGCTCCAGGGCCCGCCGCCTGGATCGCGAGGACGGGTCGGCCCGCGTGGCGAGTCGCCAGGGTGGCGATGGCCGGACCGGCCGGTCGTCGGACCGGCCCGAAGCTGATTGGGCCGGATCTGACCGGTCTCGCGCGGGTCGGGCCGGAACGGTCCGCGGCGACGGACGGCGCTCCCCCGTACCTGCGGTGGTCGATTCCGGACCGCTGCCCGAGATCCGCCCGCGGACGGGCCGGGGCAAGAAGGATGCCGGTGACTGGCCGAGCGGCGAGTGGGAGCAGCTTTCGGACGCCGACTACTGGGCCGAGCTTGCCGCTGACCGGCCGCGGACGGACTCTGCCGGACCCGCATCCGGTTGTGCCGATGCTGCCCGTGCCGGTCGCGGCCGCGCCAACGGCGGTCATGCCGATGCTGCCCGTGGTGACGGCGCCCGTGGTGACGGCGCCCGTGGTGACGGCGCCCGTGGTGACGGCGCCCGTGGTGACGGCGCCCGTGGTATTGGCGACCGCCGGGATGGCCGCCTAGACGCCGCCGCGCGGGAGATCCCGTCCCGCGAGCGAGTCTCCCGGCCGCGTCAAGACGAGGTTGGTTATGGAACGGTGGTCGGCGGCTATGGCGCCAGCCGGGCGGACTACGACCGGATCGACGCGGCCGATCGGACTATCTCGATGCCGGCCAGTCGGATCGGGCGGTCGGACGGCCCACCCGCGCCAGCGCCAGCCACCCGGCGGCCGGAACGGGTCCAGCCAGGATCCGACGATGATCCGCTGACCAGCCCGTCATTCCCGCGGATCACGGCGGATGACGGGCGGTCCTACCGGCGCAGCCGGTCTGACAGCCCGTCCCGCCAGGCTGCCGCGACCGCTGGCTATCCCGAACCCGGCTACCCCGGACCTGGCTACCCGGGACCTGGCTACCCGGAGGCCGAGCCGCTCGGGTGGCCGGACCACCCGTCCTGGCCGTCGGCCGGGTCGGCCGGCCCGCCGGCGGCGCGGCCCGGCGATGTCCGGCCCGGCGATGTCCGGCCCGAACCGGTCTGGTCCGACCCGGACCGGCGAGGGGATGGCCGGGCGCGCTCCGATCGGGTTGCTGCCGATCGTGGTGGTTGGACGAGCCAGCCTGGTCATGCGCGTGCCGAGGGCGGCCACCACGGGGTCGGCGTACCCGGACCGGGCCAGCACGATGACGGCCGGTTCAGCGGACAGTACGCGGGCTCGCCGGGTGGCGGCGCCGGCTACCGGGAGGCCGCGGCGTACCCGGCCGGCGGTGGCCAGGCGGTGCCCTATCCGTCCGGCGGCTACGGTCCGGCCGCACCTGCGGCGGTCGCGTACTCGGCTGGTGATAGCGGCGGCTACGGAACCGGCTACTCGGGTCCCGGTCCCTACTCGGGCTCTGCCTACTCGGGCTCTGCCTACTCGGGCTCTGCCTACTCGGGCTCTGCCTACTCGGGTTCTGCCTACTCGGGTTCTGCCTACTCGGGCTCCGGCCACCCCGCCGTCGGGTACTACGCGGCGCCATCCGACGAGGGCGCCGACACCACCGGCGGGTATGGACCAAGTTCGTATGGGGCTGGGTCGCAGGACGCGGGGCTCTACGGCGAACCGCACTATGCCGACGTGCCCTACGACCAGGACCCGGGCTATCCCGGCGCGGCGCCATTCGCGCGGGATGAGCGGGCCGGGTACGACCCGTACACCGCCGGCCCGTACGGCCACCCTGGCTACGGGTCCTGATCGGCGGGCCCAATCTCGGCGGACCGCCCCGGAATGTCGGTGGCGGCATCTAGAGTCGGCAGCACGAACCTGGTTCCGACCGCTCTAGCTGCGTTTCAGTGAGCGCGACGTCGTGGCGGGACTGCCGGGACCGGGCGGAGATCGCCGTGCACCAGGCGGCGATCGGACCGTGATCATGCGGAGTTCCTGCTGGCTACCAGGAGTCGCGATGGCTGGTGTACGAGTGCTCGTGGGTACCCGGAAGGGCGCCTTCATCCTGTCCGCTGACGGCAGCCGGACGGACTGGCAGGTCGCCGGTCCGTTCTTCGGCGGCTGGGAGATCTATCACCTCAAAGGCTCGGCGGCGGATCCGGACCGGCTCTACGCCGCGCAGTCGACGGGCTGGTTCGGACAGCAGATCCAGCGTTCCGACGACGGCGGCGCGACCTGGCATCCGGTCGGCCATGAGTTCAGCTACGCCGGTGTTCCTGGTACCCATCAGTGGTTTGACGGCACGCCGCATCCCTGGGAGTTCGCCCGGGTCTGGCATCTGGAGCCGTCGCTGACCGACCCGGACACCGTGTACGCCGGGGTCGAGGACGCCGCGCTGTTCCGGTCCGCCGACGGTGGCGCTACGTGGTCGGAACTGGCCGGGCTGCGCACCCATCAGACCGGGTCGCAATGGGCACCGGGAGCCGGCGGCATGTGCCTGCACACGATCCTGCTCGACCCGGTCAACGAGGGCCGGATGTATGCCGCGATCTCGGCGGCTGGCGCGTTTCGCAGCGACGATGCCGGGGCGACCTGGAGCCGGATCAACCGGGGCCTGCGGTCGGACTCGATCCCCGATCCGGATGCGGACGAAGGTCACTGCGTGCACCGGATCACGATGCACCCGGCCCGCCCGGAGGTGCTCTTCATGCAGAAGCACTGGGACGTGATGCGCAGCGACGACGGCGGCGGGAACTGGCATGAGATCAGCGGTGACCTGCCGACCGATTTCGGGTTCCCCATCGCGGTGCACGCCCACCAGCCGGACACCGTCTACGTCGTGCCGATCACCAGCGACTCCGAGCACTACCCGCCAGAGGGACGGCTCAGGGTCTATCGCAGCACTGTGGGCGGCAACGAGTGGGAGCCGCTGGCCAACGGCCTGCCGCAGCGCGACTGCTACGTGAACGTGCTGCGCGACGCCATGGACGTGGACGCCCTGGACGAGTGCGGCGTGTACTTCGGGACGACCGGCGGCCAGGTATACGCCTCGGCCGATGGCGGTGACAGCTGGTCGGCCATCGTCCGGGACCTGCCCGCCGTGCTCTCGGTGGAAGTCCAGACGCTGCCATGACCGCCCCGTCGGCGGCTGGCCAGGTAACCATCCGGGTGGAGTTGCCGGCACATCTGCGCACGCTGGCCCGGGTGACCGGCGAGGTGGCGCTTCCGGTCAGCGCGTCCGGTGACGCCGGGACGGTCACCCTGGCAGCGGTGCTCGACGCGCTGGAGTCGGCCTATCCGGTGCTGCGCGGAACGATGCGGGACCATCAGACGGGCCGGCGGCGGCCGTTCGTGCGCTTTTACGCATGCCGGCAGGACCTGTCGCACGACTCCCCCGACCAGCCGCTGCCCGAGGCGGTCCGGGCGGGCACGGAGCCGTTGCTGGTCATTGGCGCGATGGCGGGCGGCTAGCGCCAAGGCCCGGGCCATCGACCCGGTCTGCGGGACAATGGCTGGCATGACACACGCAGCCGGCCAGCCAGACGAGCGGATGCCAGACGAGCGGGTAACGATCAGGGTCAACCGGTCCGAGGCCGTGGTGCCGGGCGGCGGCACGCTGCTCGAGGCGATCCGTGACGGCCTCGGCCTGACCGGGGCGAAGCTCGGCTGCGGCGAGGGCGCCTGCGGCGCCTGCACGGTGCTGCTCGACGGCGAGCCGGTTAGGTCCTGCCAGCGAACCGCTGCCTCGGCGGCCGGTCATGACATAACCACGATCGAGGGCTTGTTTAACGGAACTCCCGGGGCCGCTGCCGCCGCCAGGCCGGCCGACGTCGTGCCGGACGAGAACCCGCTGGTCGGCCTGCACCCGGTGCAGCGTGCTTTCGCCGAGGAGGGCGCGGCACAATGCGGGTTCTGCACGCCGGGCATGATCCTGGCCACGGTCGGGCTGCTGTCCGCCGACCCGGATCCCGACGACGCCGCGATCGAGGCCGCCCTGGCCGGCCAGATCTGCCGCTGCGGGTCGTACCAGCGGATCCGCCGCGCCGTCCACCGCGCAGCGGGCCTGACCGGTTCCGCGACTTCCGAGAGTGCCGATGGCCCTGGCGGCGCGGCGGGCACGGGGAGCGCGGCGGGCACGGGGAGCGTCGGCGGCCCGGCGGACGCCGGTCGCACGTCCAGTGCCCTGACGGCGGCCCTCGCCGACGCGCCGGACCCGGGACCGGACGCCGATCGCTGGCAGCCGCCATCGCCCGGCGCCGGTGGTTACCGTCCCGCGCGGCCGTGGGACCTGACCGACCCGGCCGAGCGTGACTGGTTCGGCGCGCTCGGCGACGGACTGGTGGCCGTCGCCGCTCCCCTCCCGCCCGGGGCGGGGGCCTGGACCGCTAGCGGCGGCGCCTGGCTGCACGTCGCGCCGGACGGCACCGTAACCGCCTTCACCGGCAAGGTCGATGTCGGCCAGGACAACCGCACCGCGCTTCGCCTGCTGGTCGCCGAGGAGCTTGGCGTGCCGCTGCACGCGGTCCGGATCACCATGGGCGACACCGACCTGTGCCCCTACGATATGGGCACCTTCGGCAGCCGGTCGATGCCGGACGCGGGCAGTGAACTGCGCCGCGCGGCGGCGTTCGCCCGCGGCCTGCTGCCGGTCCGGCCGGGCGAGCGCCGGGTGGAGACCGTGACCGGCCCGGTGCCGCTGTCCGATCCCGGCACCTGGCGGCAGGCGGGCCGGCCGCACCTGGCGCCCGGCATGGTCGCCGCGGTTACCGGTCGCCGGCGGTTCACCTCCGACCTTCGACTGACCGGCCTGGCGCACGCGGCCGTGCTGCGGCCCCCGGTACCGGGGTCGGTCCTGCTCGGCGTGGATCCCGGCGCGCTCGGCAACCGGCCAGGAACGCGGCTGATCCAGTCCGGCGGGCTCACCGCCGTGGTGGCTGACGACCCGGCCACAGCGGCCGCGGCGATCGCCGACCTGGCCGCCGCCGCGCGCTGGCGGGTGCCGGACGCGCCGTCGGACCACGGGATCGCCGAATACCTGCGGTCGCATCCATCGGACGGCGGCGGCGGACGGTTCGGCGGGCCGTTCGAGCACCAGGAGGGGTCGGCTCCGACGGCGCTGGAGTCGGCGGCCGTCCGGGTGACCCAGACCTACACGGCCGCCTACATCGCCCCGGCCGCGCTGGAGACCCGTATCGCGGTTGCGGCGTGGGACGACCATGACCGGGTCACGGTCTGGACCGGCACCCAGACCCCGTTCCCGGTCCGCGCCCAGGTGGCAGCCGCGCTCGGGATCGGCGAGGAACGGGTCAGGATCATCGTTCCGGCCACCGGCGGCGCCTTCGGCGGCAAGCACGCCGGCCAGGTCGCGATCGAGGCGGCGACCTGCGCCAGGGAGGCCGGCGCGCCGGTACGGCTGTCGTGGAGCCGGGCCGAGGAGTTCACGGTCGGCACCCTGCGGCCCGCCGCGGTGATCGACATCGCCGCCGGGGCCACCGCCGATGGGCAGCTGTCCGGCTGGACGCACACCAACATCAACTCCGGAGCCGCGGCGATCGGCACCCCGTACCGGGTGACCGATCAGCGGCTGGTCTACCAGCCAGCGGCGAGCCCGCTCCCCCAGGCTTCCTACCGGGCGCTGGCGGCGACCGCGAACAACTTCGCCAGGGAGTCGGCGATCGACGAGCTAGCCCGGGCGGCCGGCGCCGACCCGGTCGAGTTCCGGCTGCGCAACCTGGCCGACGACCGTCTCGCCGAGGTCCTCCGGGCGGTCGCCGGGCATATCGGCTGGGAACCAGGCCGGGAGCCGATTCCCGGCCTCGGGGTCGGGATCGCCTGCGGCCTGGAGAAGGACGGCCGGGTGGTGACCGCCGCGCAGGTCATGATCGGCCGGGACCGCCAGGTCAGAGTCACCTCCCTGATCACCGGCTACGACTGCGGCGCGATCGTCAACCCGGCCGCGGTCACCAGCCAGATTGAGGGCGCGACCGTGATGGCGCTCGGCGGCGCGATGTATGAGGCGATCAGGTTCACCGGCGGCGTGATCGGCAATGCCGCGTTCTCGGCCTACCGGGTGCCGCGGCTGGCCGACGTGCCGCCGATCGAGGTGATCCTGCTTGACCGGCCGGACCTGCCGTCGGCCGGGGCTGGCGAGACGCCGATGATCGCGGTCGCGCCGGCCATCGCCAGCGCGATCTTCGACGCGACCGGCCGCCGGATCCGGTCCCTGCCACTGACCGATGACGGCCTCCTGCCGGACGCCTGAGCGCGCCCGCAGGAGGCCGCCGGCCTCGGTCGCTCAGTGGTGGAACGCGGTCGTCACCCGACCCTCGTGCGGCAGCGGGCCGTCCAGCCCGTCCAGGTACCTGACCGACGACCTGATCTGCTCAAGCAGCCGGTCGGCAAGGTCCATGGACAGTCCGTTGCGGACCACGATCCGCTGCACGGTCAGGTCGGTCATCGCCTCCGGCATCGGGTAGGCGGGCACCAGCCAGCCGTGCTGGCGCAGTTGGTTGCCGAGGTCGTACAGGTCCCACTTGTCGGTGTAGCCGACCTTCTGCCGCCAGGCGAAGACCGGGATGTCGAGGCCGTCGCCCATCAGTTCGAACGGCGCCATCGCCGCGATCTCGTCGGCGAGATGCCTGGCGACGTCGAACGACGCCTGCTGGACGGCCCGGTAGCCGTGCCGGCCGAGCCGCAGGAAGTTGTAGTACTGCAGCAGCACCTGGGCGCCCGGCCGGGAGAAGTTCAGCGCCAGCGTGGGCATCGAGCCGCCCAGGTAGCTGACGTTGAAGATCAGGTCCTCCGGCAGGTAGTCGGTACCGCGCCAGACCACCCAGCCGAGTCCCGGGTAGACCAGCCCGTACTTGTGCGCGCTGGTGCTGATCGAGCGAACCCTGGGCAGCCGGAAGTCCCATTCCAGCTCCGGCTGCAGGAACGGCGTCACGAATCCGCCGGATGCCGCGTCGATGTGGATCCCGATGTCCAGGCCGGTCCTGGCCTGGATCCGGTCCAGTGCCTCGGCGATCTGCCGGACCGGCTCGTACGCGCCGGTGTAGGTGACGCCCATGATCGCGACCACGCCGATGGTGTTCTCATCGACCTGTGACTCGACCCCGTGCGCGTCCAGCGTCGGGTGCTCGGGGCTGACCGGCACGTACCTCGGCTCGACGTCCCAGTAGTTGGCGAACTTCTCCCAGACGACCTGGACCGCCGAGCTCATCACGATGTTCGGCCGGTCGGCCGGCTGGCCGGCCGCGCGCCTGGCCTGCTGCCAGCGCCGCTTCATCGCCAGGCCGCCGAGCATGCAGGCCTCGGACGAGCCGATCGTGGACGTGCCGATGGCGTGGTGCGCCTCGGGCGCGTGCCAGAGCCGGGCGAGGATCCGCCAGCACCGCTCCTCGATGGCCGCGGTAGCCGGGTACTCGTCCTTGTCGATCATGTTCTTGTCGAACGCCTCGCTGTACAGCGTGCTGGCGGCCGGGTCCATCCAGGTGCCGACGAAGGTGGCGAGGTTCAGCCGGGCGTTGCCGTCCAGCATGGCCTCGTCGTGGACGATCTGATACGCCGTCTCCGGCAGCATGGGCTCGTCGGCCAGGGCGAACCTGGGCCGCTCGGTCGCCTCGCCGGGGCGGGCGAAGAGCGGATTGATCTCGATGCTGCTTCGTCGTGGTGTCATGATGGACATCCTTCCCCGTCTTCGAGTGCAGGGGGCACCGATGAAGACAGCCGAGCTTCTGGCCGACGCCTTCGGCCGGATCAGGGACGTGGTGCACCAGTCCGCCGCCGGCCTGACCGCCGAGCAGCTTGCGTTCCGGCCCGGACCCGACGCGAACTCGATCGGCTGGCTCCTGTGGCACCTGACCCGGGTCCAGGACGACCACGTCAGCGAGGTGGCCGGGACCGAGCAGGCCTGGACGGCCGACGGCTGGGCCGAGCGATTCGCGCTGCCGTTCGGCGACGAGGCGACCGGCTGGGGGCAGAGCAGCGAGGAGGCCGGCGCCGTGCGGGTGCCCTCCGCCGACCTGCTGACCGGCTATCACGACGAGGTGCACGCCAGGACGCTGGCGTTCCTTGCGACCGTGACCGACGCCGGCCTGGACACCATCGTGGACGAGCGCTGGGATCCGCCGGTCAGCCTCGGCGTCCGCCTGGTCAGCGTGATCTCCGACGACCTGCAGCACGCCGGCCAGGCGGCGTACCTGCGCGGCCTGGTGCTCGCCGGCTGAGCCGACCTGAGTGGGCTGGGCGGCGACCGAACGGGCCGGTGGGCCGGGAGCGATAGACTCCCGGCCATGTTCCCTGCCCTGCCTGACAAGCCAGAAGCCGATTCCCTGGAGCGCTCGATCCTGGAATTCTGGGACCGAAGCGACATTTTCGCCAAGCTGCGCGTGATGAACGCCGGCGGCCCCAGGTTCAGCTTCATTGACGGGCCGGTCACGGCGAACAAGAACCTCGGCGTGCATACCGCCTGGGGCCGCACGCTGAAGGACGTGTTCCAGCGGTACAAGGCCCTGAATGGCTATCACCAGCGGTACCAGAATGGCTTCGACTGCCAGGGCCTGTGGATCGAGGTTGGCGTCGAGAAGCAGCTTGGCCTTAATTCCAAGCGCGAGATCGAGGAGTACGGACTCGAGGCGTTCGCGGCCAAGTGCCGCGAGGTCGTCCAGTGGTCGGCCACCGAGCTTATCGAGGGGTCGAAGCGCCTAGGCCAGTGGATGGACTGGGGCAACGACTACTACACCTTCTCGGACACCAATATCACCTACATCTGGAAGTTCCTGAAGGTGGTGCACGAGCGGGGCTGGCTTTATGTCGGCGACCGGCCGACCGAATGGTGCCCGCGGTGCGGCACATCTATCTCGGCGCACGAGCTTGTCGGAAGCTACGTGGACCGCGCCGATCCGTCGGTGACGGTCCGGTTCCCGCTGCTTGACCGGCCCGGCGAGGCGATCGTGATCTGGACCACCACGCCGTGGACGCTGCCGGCCAACGTGGCCGCGGCGGTCCGCCCGGATGCCGAGTACGGCCGTCTGCCCAACGGGGACTGGATGGCGGTGCAGCGCGCGCCGGAGGGCGCCGAGTTCACCCAGGTGCTGCCCGGCTCCGAGCTAGCCGGCTGGCGGTACCGCGGTCCGTTCGACGACCTGGCGCCGGGTGCCGGCGTCGAGCACCGGGTGGTGGCCTGGGACGAGGTGTCGATGGAGGACGGCACCGGCGTCGTGCACATCGCGCCCGGATGCGGCGCCGAGGACTTCGATCTCGGCAAGGCGCAGGGCCTGCCGGTACTGAACCCGGTCGATGAGTCCGGCCGGTACTACCAGGAGTATGGATGGCTGGCGGGTCTGGCCACCTCGGAGGTGGCCGACCGGGTCTTCGAGCACCTGCGCGGCCAGGACCTGCTGGTGTCGGTGGCCGAGATCACCCACCGCTACCCCGAATGCTGGCGCTGCCACACCCCGCTGATCTTCCGGGTCTCCGACGACTGGTTCATCCGCGTCGACGAGATCAGGGAGCCGATGCGGGCCGCCAACCGGGACGTGGCGTGGACTCCCGCGTATATGGGCAGCCGGATGGACGACTGGCTGGTCAACATGTCCGACTGGAACATCTCCCGGCGCCGCTACTATGGCCTGCCGCTGCCGTTCTACCCGTGCTCGTGCGGGCACCTGAACCTGATCGGCTCGCGGGAGGAACTCGCGGCCCGGGCCGCGAATCCCGAGGCCCTGGCGGACCTGAAGGAACTGCGCCGGCCCTGGATCGACGCTATCGCGATCCGGTGCGCGGAGTGTGGCCAGGCGGTCCGGCGGATCTCCGAGGTCGGTGACGTCTGGCTGGATGCCGGGATCGTGCCGTTCTCCACGCTCGGCTGGGAGAACCCGGATCTCGTGCCGCAGGGGTATGGCACCGGGGCGGCCCGCGGCCTGACCACCGCCGACCTGCCCGATCACGAGTACTGGAAGCAGTGGTTCCCGGCCGACTGGGTCTCGGAGATGCGGGAGCAGATCCGGCTGTGGTTCTACTCCCAGCTGTTCATGTCGGTCACGCTGACCGGCCGCGCGCCGTACCGGCGGGTGCTCGGCTACGAGAAGATGCTGGACGAGAAGGGCCGTGAGATGCACGGCTCGTGGGGCAACACGATCCGGGCCGAGGACGCGTTCGCGCGGATGGGCGCGGACGTGATGCGCTGGCAGTACTGCGCGCAGCCGCCGAACCAGAACCTGCTGTTCGGCTTCGGCCCCGGCAAGGAGATCCAGCGCAAGCTGCTCACCTTGTGGAACAGCGTCTCCTTCCTCGCCAGCTACGCGAACACCGCCGGGTTCACGCCGGAGTTCGCCGACCTCGACCGGGCGTTCGGAACGGCCGGGCGGGCCGGGACCGACGATCCCTGGCCGGGCCTGGCCTCGCTGGACCGGTGGCTGCTGGCCAGGACCAGCAAGCTGGTCGCCGAGGCGACCGCGGGC
The DNA here is from genome assembly GCA_021792855.1 of Actinomycetes bacterium. Classification (GTDB taxonomy): domain Bacteria; phylum Actinomycetota; class Actinomycetes; order Streptosporangiales; family Streptosporangiaceae; genus Chersky-822. Next base: position 2,238 of record JAJYTW010000094.1, on the reverse strand, counting down.
TACGAGCAGTACCTCACCGTGACCGTGCTGCGCGCGTTCGAGTCCTACCTGGACGACCTGTCGAACTGGTACATCAGGCGGTCCAGGCGGCGGTTCTGGAACAGCGACCCTGCGGCGCTGCGGACCCTGTGGGCGAGCCTGGTCCAGGGGCTGCGGGTGATCGCGCCGGTGACGCCGTTCCTGGCCGAGCACCTGTGGCGGTTCCTGGTGGTCGGCCCGTGCCCGGAGGCGCCGGAGTCGGTGTTCCTGGCCGGCTGGCCCCAGCCTGGTCCGATCGACGAGCGGCTGCTCGCCGACGTGGCCGCGGTCCGGCAGGTTGTCGACCTGGGCCGCCGGGCCCGGGCCGGTTCCAAGCTGAAGCTGCGCCAGCCGTTGCGCGCGCTGATCGTCGAGGGCGCCCCGGGGATCGGGGCCTACCTGCCCGAGATCGCCGACGAACTGCGGGTCAAGGAGGTCCGGCTGGAGCGGATCGAGAGCAGCGGCCTGCGGGTCCGGCCGAACTTCCCGGTGCTGGCTCCGCGGCTGGGCGCCAGCATGCCGCTGGTCAAGAAGGCGCTGGACGCCGGCGAGTTCACCGACCTTGGCGACGGCCGGTTCGGGGTGCTCGATTTCGTCCTCGAGCCGACGGAGGTGCTGGTCGAGCGGCTGGAGAAGGCCGGCTGGTCGGTCGCCTCCGACGAGGGGCTGACCGTGGCACTGGACACCAGCCTGGATGATGAGCTTCGCCGCGAGGGCCGGGTCTACGAGACGATCCACCAGGTCAACACCATGCGCAAGGAGGCCGGGCTGGGCCTGTCGGACCGGATCCGGCTGATCCTGCCCCGTTCCGACGCCGACCTGCTTGGCTACCAGGACTGGATCGCCGGTGAGGTGCTCGCGGTCTCGGTCGAGGTGTCGCAGGGCGATCAGATCGGCTTTACGCGGGCCTGAGACCGGCCGCGCACCGAACGCGGTTATCACTCTTTGTGCTGGGAAAGCTACCATCTGTTGCCCCCTGGGCGGGCATCAGATGGGAGGCCCGCACGGGGCCGCTGTGACCGGCCGTGCTCTTTACAGATGCCCGCATCGCCGGGCGACGGCACGGTCGGGCCGGCGGCCATCTGGCGCGCTGAGCAGACGCGCGCGAACGCCGGACGCGAGGGCACCTCGCGTGGCACTGTCATAGACGAGCACTAAGAGTAGTCAGCGAACTACATACAGTTATTCCTCGGTTCGCCTGGCGGGAAGGAACGCTCTGATGGTGGCCTGGGTACGACGGCGGATCGGTTCCCTGACAGCAGTATCGCTGGCCGCCCTCGCGGCGGTCCTGGCGTGGCCGATGGTGGCCGCCGCGGTCCCGGCGGCGCCGCGAGCCGGCCGGCCCTACGGGATCGCGCCGCCGCATCACCTGATCGCCCCGCTGCCCGCGCTGCGCTGGCCGGCCGCCGTCCCGGCGGTCTCCGCGGCCCAGACCTGCGTGCGGTACGCGAGCCGGGCCGGCTTCGCGAACAACGGCTACTACAGCGGCGATCTGGTCACGGCGGCGGCGATCTGCATGGCCGAGAGCGGCGGGCAGGCGACCGTCTACGCCTGCGACGCCAACGGCCGCACGGTGGGCGTGGGCTACTACACCCCAGGCAAGGCGATCAACTGCCCAAGCGGGACCACCTCCTACGACCGCGGCCTGTGGCAGTTCAACAACGTCTACGCGCCCAAGGTCAGCAACGCCTGCGCGTTCGACCCCACCTGCAACGCCGGCCAGGCGTACCTCTACTCCGACCTCGGCACCGCGTTCTCGCCCTGGGCGACGTATGACTCCGACGCCTACGCCCGGCCCTACATCGACCTCGCGCAGGCGGCGGTGACCGCAGCCAGGACCGGCACGATCACCAGCGCGATGCTGGGCGAGTGCCTGGCCAGGAGCCGGGTGGCGGCGAACGCCCCGGTCGTGCTCGGTGACTGCGGCACCGGAGCGGCGGCCGAGCAGTGGACGCTCAGGGGCAGCCGGCTGCTCTCCGGCGGGCTATGCGCGGCGGTCACCACGGCCTCCGGGACCCCGGGGGTGGTGCTGCGGCACTGCAACGGCTCCCGGTGGCAGGACTGGCAGCGGCAGGGCCGGGACGAGCTTCGCGACGCGGCCGCCGGGCGGTGCCTGACCGACCCGGGCGGCAGCCTGACCGCCGGCACCCAGGTGCTCGCGGCATCCTGCACCAATGCCAAGGACCAGGTCTGGTGGCTGCCCAGGCTGGTCTCGCGATG
>JAJYTW010000377.1 GCA_021792855.1 Actinomycetes bacterium | reverse complement strand
CAGAAACCGTCTGCCGCAGCCCCCACAACCAGACAGACGCCGCCTGACCAGCCCGCCAGGAAACTACGCGTCAGTCACCTACAAAAGCGACGTGCACCCGGCCAGGGTCCGGTAACGCCGGATTGTCGTCGGCCGGTGATACAAAGCAGGGGACGGGCCGACGGCGGACCCGGCACCGATCGGAATTGGGGCGGCGACATGGGCTTCTACTTCAGGATCCTGCCCGGAGTGCGGGTCCGGGCGACCAAGCGGGGCGTGCGGGCCAGCATCGGCCCGCGGGCGGCGCGCCTGCACGTCGGGGGCGGCCGGCCCGGTGTCTCTACCGGCGCCGGGCCGTTCACCTGGTACCGCCCGCTCGGTGGTAAGAAGCGGCGCCGGCGCTAGTTCCGCCTGACCGGCTCGGTACGGCGAGTCCCGGTTCGGCGGGTCCCGGTTCGGCGGGTCCCGGTTCGGCATGCAGTGCGGACCAGCCGAGGTAGCTGGCCGCGAACGCGCGGTATGGCCGCCACGCTCCGGCCGTCGCGGAGTCCGCGTGCTCCGCAGCGATACCTGGCTCGCCTGGACCGCTGCCCGGGCGAGCCGCCGGGCAGGCGTCCTGTTCGCCCAGTCTCAGGGCGATCGCCTGCGCAGACCGCTCCGTCATTCCGGGTAGCGACAGCAGCGCGGACGGCAGGCCAGGCCCGGCGGCGAGCCGCTCCGGCTGCCCGGCCGCGGCCTGGCTGAGCATGGCCTCACCGAGCATGGCCCCACCGAGCATGGCCTGGCTGAGTGCTGCGAGCAGCGCGGCGGGACCAGCCGGTATTCCGGCCCGGCTCAGGTCACCGGAGGCTAGCGCGGCCGCGGTCGGGAACAGATGGGTCAGCCCCACCATGTCCAGCCCGGCGACCTCCTCGCCGAAGCACCGCACCAGGCTGCCGATCAGGTCACGAGCACGCTCCGGGCCGGCCGCCTCCGAGATGATCACCTGCGCGGCCGTCTCCAGCAGGCTCCAGGAGCCCGGCGGCCGCAGGCCGGGCCGGCGGGCCAGCAGCGGGCCGATCAGGGGGTTGCCGCCCAGGTGCCGACGGGCCGCCTCGTAGTCCGCGTCCAGGCCGAAGATCGCCCTGGCCCGGGCGACGATGTGGATCAGGCCAGCCCAGTGCGGCAGGTGCGCCCGAAGCAGCAGGAAGTCAGGACCCCCGTGGCGGAACTCGAGCACTCCCGGGTCGCCGCCGATCCGGACCGTCCGGCAGTACCCGCCCGGCGTGACCCGCTCCACCCCGGGGATGGCGCGGCTGGCCAGGAAATCTAGCTGAGCGGGCCAGCACAGCGGAGGCTGGTACGGGAGCCGAAGCTCCAGCCCGCCGTCGGCGGCGTTCCGGTCGGCTGCCCGGCGCCGGGACCGCAGTTCGGTGGGCGTGGCGCGGAAGATCGCGCGGAAGTCCCTGGAGAGCTGCCGGACGCTGCCGTAACCGCAGGCGAAGGCAAGGTCGCTGACCGGCAGGTCGGTCTCGTCCAGCAGCCTGCGCGCGAAGTGCGCCCGGGCCGAGCGGGCGAGTTGCGTGGGCGTGCAGCCGAGATGCTCGGTGAACAGGCGGCGCAGGTGCCGGCCGGACACTCCGAGTCGGCGGCCAAGATCCTGCTCGGTCTGCCCGTCCAGCGCGCCGCCCAGGATCAGCCGCACGGCCCGGCAGACGAGTTCCGGGCTCAGCCCGCCGCTCGGCGGCGCGCCGCGGTACGGACGGCAGCGCAGGCAGGCCCGGTAGCCCGCCGCCTCGGCGGCGGCCGCCGTGGGGAACAGCCGGGTGTGATCCTGCCTGGGCCGCGCCGCGCATCCGGGCCGGCAGTAGATGCCGGTCGTCGTGACGGCGGTGAAACTGGTCATCATCTCGATGATCGACCCGCACGGGCCGTACGGCCAGACAGATCCGGACAGGCCGGCGCCGTTCGTGCGGCCGGCGCATCCGTGCGGCCGGCGCCGTACCCCGAACCGTGATCGAGCTGACCGGATCTGTCTTGCCGCGCCCCTGGGCCGGGCGGGGACGATGGGAGCCACTCGCCGGCCGGCGTCCAGTCCCGTGTCCGAGCTACCGCGAGGGAGCACCATGAGACATCTCCGCCACTGGCCAGCGCTGCTGGCAGCGCCCCTGCTCGGCGTTCCGCTGATCTTCGCGGCAACCGCGACGGCCAGCGCGGCCGAACACGTTGCCCGCCGTCCGCCGATGTCCTACCGAGTCACCGTGCTGCCCTCGCTCGGCGGGACCGCGAGCGCCGGGAACAGCATCAACAACCGCGGCTGGGTGGCCGGGACCTCCAACCTGCCCGGCGACACCGTGACCAGGGCGGCGCTGTGGCGCGATGGCAAGATCATCGACCTCGGCACCCTCGGCGGGCCGAACAGCGCAGTGCTCTGGCCGGTCACCACCGACAACGGGACCGTGGTCGGTGTCGCCGAGACGCCGTCGGCCAACCCGCTTGGCGAGGCCTTCAGCTGCGCTGCGTTCTTCCCGACCGTCACGAACCACGTCTGCCGCGGGTTCGCCTGGCGGTCCGGCGTCATGCGCGCGCTCCCGACGCTCGGCGGACCGGACTCGTTCGCCACCGGCGCGAACGACCGCGGCCAGATCGTCGGGTGGGCGGAGAAAGA
>JAJYTW010000093.1 GCA_021792855.1 Actinomycetes bacterium | reverse complement strand
GGATCGCGAGCACCCGCTCGGAGTAGCGCAGCGCGTTGGGCCCGAGCGGGGTCCGGCCGATGGAGATGCGCACCAGATAGGGGTGGCGCAGGCTCCCCTCCCGTTGTGCCCGGGCGACATCCTTGAGCTGTTCCTGCCAGTGCGCGGGATCGGGATCGGGAACGTCCGCCTCGCCGATTAGCTCGTCGAACACCAGGCCCAGCAGGCCGTCCTTGCTCCCCGACGTGCCAGCGCATGCTCAGGCACCGCCTCGCCAGTTCCGCGCGGTCGGCCACCCGGCGGCTGTCGGTGGCCACGGCTTGAATGGGCACATGGCGGCCAACGCGAGCAGGAGGACGATGTGAGCACCCCGGTAACCGATCCGATCGGCCAGCTATCCCGCGCCCTCGGCGTCGCCGCGCTGGTGATCGACGGGTTGCGCCCGGAGAACTGGGACGCGCCGACACCGTGCACCGACTGGACCGTGCGCGATCTCGTCGGTCATCTCACTGGGGGCAACTGGCTATTCGCCAGCGCGCTGCGCGGAACCGACGGCGCGGCGGGCCGCCCGGGCGCGGCGCCGGCTGATGTCAGCGGGGCCGAGGCCGACACGGCGCTCCCTGGCGAGTTCCGCGCCTCGGCCGCTGCCCTGCTGGATGCGTTTGCCGAGCCTGGTGCGCTGGACCGGGTTGTGACCGTGCCGTTCGGCGTCGTTCCCGGACGGGTCGCGGTGAACCTGCGGATTACCGAGGTGCTCGTGCACGGCTGGGATCTCGCCCGCGCGAGCGGCCAGCGGCCCCCTTTCCCCGAGGACGTCGCTGGTTCCGCGCTGGAGTTCACCCGCGCCACGCTGCCCGCGGTCCCAGCCGGCCGCTCGCCCTTCGGATCCCCGCAGCCCGCCCCGGACGACGCTCCGGCGATCGACCGGCTTGCCGCGCTGCTCGGCCGCCTGCTGGCCTAGCCCGCCGCCTGGCGCCCAGGCCTGCTTCAGGTCCAGAGTTGCCCAGGTCCCCGGCGCCCCAGGGCTGGGGTCGACACCGAGTAGGCCGCTGCACAGTGAGCTGTGATTCCAGGCGAGTCCCGGCCTCGGTACTGCGTTACTCCCTGTATAAGGGGCATTATGAAGTTGGAGAAGTTAGAGAGTGCTGCGACTTCCCCCGTATGAGGGGTATATTGAAGCAATGTCACGTCCTTCGGTCCTGCCTCGGCTGCAGGATCTGGCCCAGGAGCAATGGGGGCTCATCACCCGCCGCCAGATGGAGGACGAGGGGATTGGGCCCACCAGCCTCGACCGCCTGACGTCACCGGGAGGGGTTCTGGACCGGGTGGCGACCGGCGTGTACCGGCTGGTCGGCGCTCCGATCCCCGATCACATGGAACTCCGGGCAGCGTGGCTCCAGCTCGCGCCTAGCCTCCCGGCCTGGGAGCGGACCGCCCGGGAGGGGGTGGTCTCACACCGGTCAGCGGCCGCTATGTACGGACTCGGTCACCTGCCTGCGGACCAGCACGAATTCACTCTCCCCAAGCGCCGTCAGACCCGCCGGCCCGACGTGCGCTTCCATGTCCGGCCGCTCACGAACGCAGAGTGGATCAGCCTGAGGGGGCTGCCGGTAACCCGCCCCTCCCGCATCGCTTCCGATCTTCTTCGCGACCACGAGGACCCCGATGCCGTCGCCCGTCTCGTCGCCGATGCCATCCGTCGCATCTACGACTACCCGGGCACCATTGCAGACAGCCTCGCCCCTCATGCGGCCCGGTTCGGGCTGCGCAAAGGAGATGGGCTAGCGCTTTTGCGCTGGTTTCTTGACATGACGGGCGATCCCGAAATCAGCCGGTGGATAGACGAGGCCCAGGCGGACCTCGATCGAAAGGCGAAGGCGACGCCGTGAGTGCCGGCGATCGCTACGCCACGCCGGCCGCCTTCCGGCGGGTGCTCACGGACCGGCTGAAGGCGGCCGCAAAGGAGGGACGGTGGACCCTCCAGCAATTGCAGCGCCAGGTCGGCTATGACCGTCTGCTCGCGCGGCTGTATCTGATCGACGACGGATGGATCGTCAAGGGGGCGACGGCGCTCCTCGCCCGTGACATCGGCGTACGAGGCAGTCTCGACGTGGACCTCTATCGGGAGGTGGCACGGGAGATCGCCGATGAGGAGGTGCGGCGGGCAGCCGCAACCGACCTCGGTGACTGGTTCCGATTCGAGATCGGAGGTGGCATCGACATCGGCAACCACTCGGTGCGGCTACCGGTGAACGCCACCATCGGCGCGACGACGTGGGTAGAGTTCCACGTCGACCTAGTCGGATCGGACCTCCGCATGACGGGCCAACCGGAGGACGTCCCGCCGCTGGCCCGCGGAGTGATCCCCGAGGTGGAACAGCGCGGCTACCGGGCCTACCCGTTGGTGGACCACGTCGCCGACAAGATCGCAGCGACGTATGAGCGCCACGGCGAGGAGCGCCGTCCGTCGACTCGGTACCGCGATCTGGTGGATCTTGTAGCCATCGTGACCGGCGCTTCCGTGGAGGCCGCCGCCCAGTGCGTTGCGTTGAGATCCGAGTTCGAGCGGCGCGGGCTGGTCCTGCCGACGAGCTTCGACGTTCCGGATCGCGCGCTGTGGGAACCCGGCTACGCAGCAGAGGCTCGGCGCTCGCTCCTGGATACGGCCCAGACGCTAGATGAGGCATTGGCGGTCGTGCGCCCGCTCATCGATCCGCTCCTCAACGGCAGCGCCTGCGGGTCGTGGGAGCCGGAATCGCGACGGTGGAGCTGAGAGCAACCTCCGGGCCATTCCATGTGGAGGCGCGACCGGCTCGCCCGGAGCGTGCAGCGGAGCGATCAGCTCGCAACGCCGCCGTCGGCCGCTCCCCCGCCATCCGCCGTTCCCCCGCCGAACACCCGGCTCGCGCGCACGTCTGCCTCGTCGATCAGGAGCAGGTCGTCGCGGCCGATCGGGCGGCCGGCGTTCACCAGGCGGCCGGCCTGGCGCAGCCGCAGCCGGTCGAGCGCGTTCCGGATGCTGCGGGCGTTGGCGAACCTGGGCTGGGTCATCCGCAGCGCGACGTACTCGGCGAAGGCCTGCTGCGCCTCCGGCGAGAGCCGGTACTGCTCCCGGTCAAGCATCAGGCCCCCGATCGTGAGCAACTCGTCCAGGGTGAAGTCGGGGAAGTCGAGGTTGTGCGCGATCCGGGAGGCCATGCCCGGATTGGAACGGAAGAACGTGTCCATCCGGTCGGCGTAGCCGGCCAGGATCACCACCAGGTCGTCCCGGTTCGCCTCCATGTACTGGAGCAGGATCTCGATCGACTCCTGCCCGTAGTCCCGCTCGTTCTCCGGCCGGTACAGGTAGTAGGCCTCGTCGATGAGCAGCACCCCGCCCATCGCGCGCTTCAGGACCTCCTTGGTCTTCGGCGCGGTGTGTCCCACGTACTGGCCGACCAGGTCGTCGCGCGTGACGCTGACCAGGTGGCCCTTGCGCAGGTAGCCAAGCTCGCGCAGCAACTCGGCCATGTGCAGCGCGATCGTGGTCTTGCCGGTCCCAGGGCTGCCGGTGAAGCACATGTGCAGGCTGGGCCGGGACGAGCTGAGCCCGTACCGCTGCCGGAGCCGGTCGATCAGCAGCAGCGAGGCGATCTCGCGGACCCTGGTCTTCACCGGAGCGAGACCGACGAACTCGCGGTCGAGCCGGCCGAGGATCTCGTTGATCCTGAGCATCTCCTGCTCCGCGCCGAGGTCGACGGTCTGCTCAGGGTCGAGCGGCGTGGGCGCGCCCGCGTCGGCGGCGGACTCGCCGTTCCCGTTAGCCCCCGCGGCCGCGGTCCCGGCGCCCCCGGAGGAGGCACCGGGCCGCGGCATCGCGAAACCGGATGGCGCGGGGTTCGGCCGGGAATCCCGTGCTGGTTCGCTCATGACGATCCGCTCACACCGATCCGTTGCCGTACCGGTCACCGGACGGCCGGTCGGCCGCGTAGGAGTGCAGGGTGTACCGGATCTGCCGGTCCGCGGTCTCCTGCCGGTCCAGCCGGAAGCCCGGCTCGTGCTGCGGCCGGTTCACGATGAAGCTGAGCGCGGTGGTCTGCCGGCCCAGGCTCGCGTCGTACGCGGTGACCCGGATGTAGTGGTTCGGGTAGGCGTCCCGGCAGGCGGTGACCTCGGTCATCGCCCCGGCCGCGTCGCGCGTGTCGAACATCGGCAGCCCCCACATCTCCCACAGCACGTTGCGCGGGTGCGGGTCGTCGGTGAACTCGACCCCGAGCGCCCAGCCGTTGTCGATGGCGTACTGGATCTGGGCCTTGATCTCGTCGTCGGTGAAGTCCGGCAGCGCGGAGAAGGTCCCCTGCATAAGCCTCATGTGACTGCTCCTATCGGGCGCGTAGCTCAGGCGTTCGTCGGCGTGGCCACGACGTCCGGGGTGTCGGTCGAGGCGTAGTTGAAGGTGATGTCGCCCCAGGTGTCCAGGGCCATCTGCAGCGGCTGGCAGAACTTGGCCGCCGCCTTGAGGATGTCCGGGCCCTCCTTGACGAAGTCGCGGCCCTCGTTCCTGGCCTTGATCATCGCCTCGACCGCCACCCGGTTGGCCTCGGCCCCGGCCGAGATGCCCATCGGGTGCCCGATCGTGCCGCCGCCGAACTGCAGGATGACGTCCTCGCCGAGGTAGTCAAGCAACTGGTGCATCTGACCGGCGTGGATGCCGCCCGAGGCGACCGGCATGGTGCCCGGCATCGATCCCCAGTCCTGGTCGAAGAAGATGCCGTTGCCGAGGTTCGCCGGGGTGAACGAGTTGCGCAGCGTGTCGTAGTAGCCGCGGGTCTGCGCCGGGTCGCCTTCCAGCTTGCCGACCACCGTGCCGGCGTGGATGTGGTCCACCCCCATCAGGCGTGCCCACTTGGCGATGACCCGGAAGCTCACGCCGTGGGTCTTCTGCCGGGTGTAGGTGCCGTGCCCCGCCCGGTGCAGGTGCAGGATGACGCTGTTCTTGCGGGCCCAGTTGGCCATCGAGTGGATCGCCGTGTACCCGATGGTCAGGTCGATCATGATGATGACGCTGCCGAGTTCCTTGGCGAACTCCGCCCGCTCGTACATGTCCTCCATCGTGGCGGCGGTGACGTTGAGGTAGTGGCCCTTCACCTCGCCGGTCGCCTGGGCGGCCCGGTTGACGCCCTCCATCGAGTACAGGAACCGGTCCCGCCAGCGCATGAACGGCTGGGAGTTGATGTTCTCGTCGTCCTTGGTGAAGTCCAGGCCGCCCCGCAGCGCCTCGTAGACCACCCGGCCGTAGTTGCGGGCCGACAGGCCGAGCTTCGGCTTGGTGGTCGCGCCGAGCAGTGGCCGACCATACTTGTTCAGGTGCTCGCGCTCCATCACGATGCCGTGCGCCGGACCCTGGAAGGTCTTGACGTAGTGCAGCGGGATCCGCATGTCCTCCAGGCGCAGCGCCTTGAGCGCCTTGAAGCCGAACACGTTCCCGATGATCGAGGAGGTCAGGTTCGGGATCGAACCCTCCTCGAACAGGTCGATGTCGTAGGCGATGTAGGCGAACCACTCGCCCTCGCGGCCGGGCACCGGGTCCACCCGGTAGCACTTGGCCTGGTAGTGCTCGTGCGCCGTGAGCCGGTCGGTCCAGACCACCGTCCAGGTCGCGGTGGAGGACTCCCCCGCCACGGCCGCGCCGGCCTCCTCCGGCGGGACGCCGTCCTGCGGCGCGATCCGGAAGCACGCGAGCACGTCGGTGTCCTTCGGCACGTAGTCGGGCTGCCAGTAGCCCATCTGCGCGTACGGGATGACCCCTGCGCTCCAGCGATCCTGCCCTGCGGCCATGGCGATCTCCATCGTCGTCGTGTGTTCGGATCCACGATGACATGGGACTAATTGACTGTCTATTGAATGTTTTCAGCGAACTCTTAAGCCTTGACTTATTCGTTGGCTACCGGGCGCCGGAAGCCCCCGGCCGCGATGGCGTGCGCAACCAGCCTGGCGGCCGGCGCCATCAGCGCCCCGGGCTGCGCGACCAGGTACCAGTCCCGGTGCAGCGGCGTGCCTGCCACGTCGATCACGGCGAGTTTCCCGGCGGCAAGCTCGTCGGCGACCCCGTCCCTGGAGACCAGGGTCACGCCGAGACCGACCCGCGCGGACTCGCGGATCGCCCCGTTCGATCCGACCACCAGCGTCGGCGGGGCGATGTCCAGTTCGGCGAGGAGCGTGTCGGTAGTCGCCCGGGTACCGGACCCGGGCTCGCGCAGCAGCCAGGTCTGCCGGGCGAGCCAGGCGAGCAACCCGCTGGCGGCCGACTCGCGGGCCCGGGCGGCCAGGTCGGGCGCGGCCACCACGACTAGCTCGTGCGGGCGGATCGCATGCACGGTGACGTCCCAGCCCGGCTCGGGACGGCCGCCCAGGATGATGTCCACCTGATGCCGGTCGAGCAGAGCGTGCACGCGATCCCGGTTGCCCGCCTCAAGCCTGATGCCGGTGTGCGGGTACCGGATCCGGAAGCCGCCCAGGATGGCGGGGATGATCTGCTCGGCCGCCGTCGTCACGGCCGCGATCCGCAGTTCGCCGCGATCCGGGTCGGCGGCGGCGCGCGCGGCCAGGCTCGCCTCGTCCAGCAGGCCGAGGATGCGGCGGACGTACCCGGCGTACGCTCGGCCCGCCTCGGTCAGCCGGAGCCCGCGACCGTCGGGGACCACCAGCGCCACCGCGAGCGACCGCTGCAACGCGGCGAGCGAGGCGGACACCGCGGCCTGCGTCACCACAAGCTGCTCGGCCGCGGCGCGCACCGAACCGGTCTCGGCGACCGCGAGGAAGGTGCGCAACTGGTTAAGTGTCACCGAGGATCTCCGATCCAACGTTAAGGCGAATCTTAACGATCCAACGCACCAGACCGCGCCGCCGGCTTCCGGTCCGGGCGCCCCGGTGGCAGAGTCAGCTCGTGCCAGCCGCTCCGCGCGCTCCCCGGCATCCCCGGAGCCGCACGCTGCCACGCGATCGGGCTAATTCGCCTCCCTCGCCGGGAATGCTTACCGCACATCGCTGGTTAGACCTGGCAGATATACCCATGGGGGTATCTCTAGAGGAGGTGCGTCATGAGGGTTGTCCGGTTCATGAACTCGCCCGCTGGGCGGTCCGCTCGCGCTGTCGTCGGCCTGGCGCTGATCGCGGTGGGCGCCGCGGTAGGCGGAGTCGGCGGCCTGGTCGTCGCCATCGTCGGTCTTGTCCCGCTCGCCGCGGGGGCATCCGGAGTCTGTCTCGGCGCGCCGCTGGCACACGCGCCGCTGCGGGCCCGCTAAACCGGCCCGAGATGACCACCACGCAATCTGATCCAGGCGGGAGCCGGCCGCAGGGCAGCCACGCGGCCGGGTCCCGCCCGGAGCACCTGCCACCCTGGTCCAGCGCGCTGGTCGTGGTCGCCCACCCAGACGATGAGTCCTTCGGCCTCGGCGCGATCATCCACCAGCTGACCAGCAACGGCACCGACGTCAACATCCTCTGCTACACCCACGGCGAGGCATCCACCCTGAACGAGACCGGGGCGGACCTGCGGTCGGCGCGCCAGGAGGAACTGCGCCAGGCCACGGCGGCCCTCGGCGCGGTCGGGTTCACGCTGCTGGAGTACCCGGACGGCGGCCTGGCGGGCATCGGCGCCGGGGAACTCGCCCGGCATGTCGCCGGGATGGCTCAGCGGCACCGGCCGGAGGGCCTGCTGGTCTTCGACGACACCGGGATCACCGGGCACCCCGACCACCAGGCGGCCACCCAGGCGGCGGTCGACTACGGCCTAGCGGCCGGCCTGCCGGTGCTCGCGTGGGCGCTGCCCGCCGTCGTGGCCGATCAGCTCAGCCAGGAGACCGGCGCGCACTTCGCCGGCCAGCAGCCGGATCAGATCGACCTGTGCGTCCGGGTCGACCGGGAGGTCCAGCGGCGGGCCGCCCTGCTGCACGCCACCCAGGTCTCGCCGACCGCCGTGCTCTGGCGCCGGCTGCAACTGCTCGGCGACTGCGAGCACCTACGCTGGCTGCGGCCGCCCGGCTGACCCGCGGGGTCAGGGCTACCCGCGCGTCCGGGCCATCGATTCCCTGACCGCCTCGAGCGCGCCGGGCGGGAACTCCACGCCGCCACCGATCCTGGCCGCGGCGAGTTCGACCTCGGCCGAATCCTCGACAGCGATAACGAGCCTGGCCGCCGCCATCGGGTCCGGCCCGAACGCCAGCAGTCCGTGGTTGGCCAGCAGCACCGCGTTCGTGGTCGGCGCGGCGGCCAGCGCGGCCGCGATACCGCGCACCGAGACGTCCGAGCCGCGCGGGCCCCACGGCACCACCGGGACCGGCTCGGCCTGGCCGAACCGGAGCAGCGACTCGGACCGGCACGGCATCGGCTGATGGGCCAGGGCGAACGCGGTCGCCGACGGCGAGTGCGTGTGCACGATGCCGCCAACATCCGGCCGGGCCCGGTAGACGACCCCGTGCATGGCCACGATCTCGGCGTTCTCCGGGCCGAGTGTCCCGTCCAGGACCTCGCCCTGATCCAGGCTCACCACGGCCACCTGGTCCGCGGTGAGGTTCGCGATCATGCCGGTGGACGTCAGCACGAACCGGTCCGCGCCCGCCCGGGCGCTGATGTTGCCATGGCCGGAGTGCGACATCACTCCCGCCTCGAACAGCAGCCTGGCGGCCTCGACAACACCGGGTCGCACGGTGCTAGTGGTCACGATCCTCGCCTCCCATGCCACGTGGTCCGCGCGCGGCTCACTCCCCTGCCCATACCCGGGATGGCCGGACGTGTGCACCAGCCAGAGCAGCGCCGGGCGGGTACGAGCCGGGGCAGTCGACCGTGATCACGGCCAGAAGTCCCTCGGCCGCGGCCGATGCGCCCTGGAGCGACTGCGTCACCGCGGTGATCGAGGCGCTGTCCGGGTGCGCGGCTAGCCGGGCCGCGGCGTCCCGGACGACCCCGATGGCGGACCTCAGCGCGGCGACCTGAATCCGCCAGCGCCCGGCGGTGCGCGCGGCCAGCACGTCGAGGCGGTGGCCGGCGTCCCGTGCCCGGACCCCGATCTCGGCTCCGGCCGCCGGCCCGACCCGGACCAGGATCAGGTCGTTCAGCGCGACCCGCAGTGCGACCAGGTCCGGGCAGATCGCGGCTGCCGACGCGGGCGTGCCGTCGGCGGGCATCGCGCCGGGACGGCCACCCTGCCCGCCGCACGAGATCACCGACATCCCGGTGATCGCCACCACGACCCAGGCCCGCCAGCAGGCCCGGGCCGGGCCGTGGCCATTCGCCGCTGTCGCGATCGCTGAGCCCTCCTCGGCGTTCTCGTCGGCGGCCCGGCACCGGCCGGTGCTGGCCGACCGGGCGGCCCCGGCGGGGCCGTTCCCGTGATCATCTTGTGATTCCCGGCGGACCCGCGGCTCACCTTGCCGGGGTGATATCCCATCGGAGTGCCCGGCGCGTCCCTGAGGAACGTCCCGCCAATCCGATATGTCCGAGTGTGGCTGGTCTGCCATGTCACAATGACCCCATGACCTCAGCTGGTTCCCAGGCCAGAACGGCCCTGCTGCGGCGCGGTTTCGCGCTCGAATACGTCACGCTCGGCTGGAACGTGGTCGGCGTGGGGGTGCTCGCGGTCACGGCCATCGCCGCTCGGTCGATCGCCCTGGCCGGTTTCGGGCTGGACTCGCTGATCGAAATCGGCGCCTCGATCGTCGTCGTCTGGGAGCTTTCCGGCACCGGCGAGGACCGCCAGAGGCGCGCCCTCCGGCTGATCGGCGCGGCCTTCCTCGCCCTCGCCGCCTATCTGCTGGTCCAGTCCACCTGGGCGCTGGCCAGCGGGTTCCGGCCGCGGCACTCGGTCGCGGGCATCGCCTGGACCGCGATCACGGCGGTCGTGATGTTCGCGCTCGCGACCGGCAAGTCGCGGACTGGCCGGGCGCTCGGCAACCCGGTGCTGGCCACCGAGGGCCGGGTCACCCTGGTGGACGGGATCCTGGCCACAGCGGTGCTGGCCGGACTGCTGCTCAACGCGCTGGCCGGCTGGTGGCAGGCCGACCCGGTGGCCGGCTACGTGCTGGTCTACTACGCGCTGCGGGAGTCCTGGCAGATCTTCCGCGCTCCGCATTGATCGCGGCCTAGCGTCGGCGCACGCTAGACGTGATCCCGGGTGAACCGCTTATCCAGAGCCATGACCAGCGAGAATCCGGCTGCCAGCAGGAGAATCCTGAGCCACGCCGACGCCGAGATCGGGGCAGTCTGAAACAGGCCGTCCATGCCCGGCAGGTAGGTCAGCGCCATCTGCAGGCCGACCTGGAGCAGCACCCCGCCGATCAACCAGCGGTTGCTCAGCGGCCCGATCCGCCAGACCGAGCGGGTCAGCGACCGGCAGCTGAACAGATAGAACAACTCGACCATCACGAACAGGTTGACCGCTGCCGTCCTGGCCGCCGCCAGTGACGCGCCGTTCGCCATCTCCCACTCAAACAGCCACCAGGCGCCGCCGACCAGGACCGCCGACACCAGGCCGATCCGCCAGAGCAGCACGCCGGTGAGCAGCGGACGGCCGGGATCCCGGGGCGGGCGGGTCATGATGCCGGCTTCCTTCGGCTCGAAGGCGAGCATCAGCCCGAGGAAGACCGCCGTGGTCATGTTGATCCACAGGATCTGGGTCGGCAGGATCGGCAGCGCGCTGCCCGCCACGATGGCGGCCAGGATGACGAGGCCCTCGGCCATGTTCGTGGGCAGCGTCCAGACGATGAACTTGGTCAGGTTGTCGAAGACGCCACGGCCCTCCTCCACGGCGGCCTCGATCGTGGCGAAATCGTCATCGGTGAGCACCATGTCCGCGGCGTCCTTGGCGACCTCGGTGCCGCCGCGCCCCATTGCCACCCCGATATCGGCCTGTCGCAGCGCCGGGGCGTCGTTCACCCCGTCGCCGGTCATGGCGACCACCTCGCCGCGGGCCTGGAACGCCTCTACCAGCCGGAGTTTCTGCTCTGGTGACACCCGGGCGAACACCCGGGCCCGCTCGACCGCGTCCGGGTACTCGGCCGCACCGAGCGCGTCCAGGTCGGCGCCGGTCAGCACGTCACCGGCGTACCGATCGGGAAGCAGGCCGAGCGGCCCGGCGATGGCTGCCGCGGTCGCGGCGTGATCCCCGGTGATCATCTTGACCCGGACGCCGGCCCGGCCCGCCGCTTCGACCGCGGCCGCCGCCGCGGGCCGGGGCGGGTCGAGCATCGCCTGGAGTCCGGTGAACACCAGGCCGTCGATCAGGCTGTCGTCCGCGTCCGCCGGGCCGGCCATCGGGCGGATCGCGGTCGCCAGGACGCGCATTCCGGCTGAGGCCAGCCGCTCAGCCGCCGCCACCGCGGCGGGGGCGTCCAGTGGCCTGGTCGCCCCGGACGCGGTCATCTCGCTCGCGCAGCGGCCGACGAGACGCTCGGCAGCGCCCTTGGCCAGCAGCACGAATGGCGGGCGTCCGATGCCCTCGGCTGCCAGGCCGTCGGGGTTCTGGTGCACCGTCGCCATGTACTGCCGCTCGGAGGTGAACGGCAGTACGTCCACTCGCGGCAGCATCGGTGCGGTCAGCCCGGACCCGAGGCCCGCCTTGCGGGCCAGCACGAGCAGGGCGCCCTCGGTAGGGTCCCCGGTGATCGTCACCGCCGAGTCGGCCTCGTGCAACCCGGCGTCGTTGCACCCGGCCCCGGCCAGCACGGTCCAGCGCAGCGCCTCGTCAGCGGCCAGACCGACCGGGCCGCCGGACGCGTCCCTGATCGAGCCGTCAATGCCGTAACCGGCGCCGGTCACCTCGTACCAGGCGTCAGGCGTAACGACACTCCGGACGGTCATCTGGTTCTGCGTGAGCGTGCCGGTCTTGTCCGAGCAGATCACGGTCGTGCTGCCGAGGGTCTCAACCGCTGGAAGGCGCCTGATCACCGCACGCCGTCGCGCCATCCGGGCCACTCCGATTGCCAGGGTGATGGTCACAGCGGCGGGCAGGCCCTCGGGGATCGCTCCGACCGCGAGCGCGACCGAGGCGGTGAACATCTCCGGCGCGCTCTCCCGCCGGGCCACGCCGATCACGAAGGTCACCGCCGCGAGCGCAAGGATCGCGCCGGTGAGCACCTGGCTGAACCGTGCCAGCTTACGGGTCAGCGGGGTGGCGAGGCCCTGGGCGCTGCCAACCAGACGGTGGATCTCACCGAGTTCGGTGGCAGCACCGGTGGCGACCACGACCCCGGCGCCGGTCCCGCTGGTCACCAGCGTTCCCGAGTAGAGCATGTTCCGCCGGTCCGCGACGGGCGTGTCTGGCGGCAGCACGACCTCGTCCTTGACCACCGGGACCGACTCGCCGGTCAGCGCGGACTCGTCCGCCTCGACGCCGGACTCCCTGATCAGCCGCAGATCCGCAGGTACCTTGTCACCGGCCTCAATGCGGACCAGATCGCCGGGGACCAGGTCTTCCGACGGAACCCGGACGGACCGGCCGTCCCTGACCACCCGAACGGTGCTGCGCGACATCTGGCGCAGTGCCTCGAGCGATCCCTCCGCCCTGGACTCCTGGACGTAGCCGAGAGCCGTGTTCAGCAGCACGACCCCGAAGATCACCGCCGAATCGACGTGATCGCCGAGCACCAGCGTCACCAGTCCAGCCGCGATCAGCACGTAGACCAGCGGGCTGTTGATCTGGCGGCCGACCCGGCGGAGCGGACCGGCGCGGCGGTCACGGGGCAGCGCGTTCGGGCCAAACCGGTCCCGCCGTCGCTCGGCCTCGGCCCCGGTCAGCCCGGTCACCGCGTCCGTGCCGAGCAGCAGCACCACTTCATGCGCCGCGATCCCGTGGTGCGCGTTCGGAATCCGGCCGCGGCCGGCCGGCTCGCTCATCGGATCCCCCAGCCGCCGTATCGGCACGGTGGCATTACTCCCGTGGACACTGTCTCCTTCCACGCTCGGCGGGCCAGGGCCGCCTGGACAGTGAGCGAACGTCCCGGGCGACGGGACGTTCGGCCCGACCGACGGGAGGCGCCGGACTGCTAGACCAGAGAGGTGTCCGGTGTCTGGCGCGGCCGGCAGTGACCCACCTGGCGGCCTGGCCGGTGATCGTGCTGGCTGGCCTCGGCGTAGGCGTGTCCATGGGCCTGTTCGGGGTCGGCGGCTCGTCCGTAGCCACGCCCCTGCTTGCCCTGCTCGGCGCGCCGGGCCTGATCGCGGTCGCCTCGCCGCTGCCGGCCACCATCCCGTCCGCGGCCCTGGGCGCCGTGCCATACCTGCGCTCACGCGAGGCCAGGACCCGCGCCGCGGCCTGGTCGGTGCTCGGCGGGATTCCCGGCACGGTCGCCGGGGCGCTGCTGTCCCGGCTGGCAGGCGGCCCGGTCCTGCTGGTGCTCTCCGGCGTCGTGCTGATCTTGATCGGCGCCCGGGTAGTCCGCCCGATCGGCGAGTCGACCCGGCAGGAGGGCACCCGGCGGCGGCAGAACCGGCTGCTGCTCGCGGCCTCGGCGGCCGCGGTCGGCGTGTTCACCGGCCTGCTCGCCAACGGCGGGGCGTTCCTGCTTGTCCCGCTCTATCTGCTGGTCTTCGGTCTGCGCATGCGGCAGGCGGTGGGCACCAGCCTGCTGGTCATCACCGTGCTCGCGATCCCCACGCTGGTGACGCACTGGGCGCTCGGGCACATCGACTGGATGCTGGCCGGGGAGTTCGCGGCCGGCCTGATTCCCGGGGCGGTGGCCGGCAGCCTGCTCGCGCACAAGATCAACGGGCCGGTGATCCGGCGGTCCTTCGGCGTGTTCCTGATGGTCTTCGGGACCGCTTTCACGGCCTATCAGATCGGCACCGGACGCGGCTGATCGCAGTGCCGGCGGCGGGCCGCTACCAGCGGTCCCGGTGCACCACCTGATCGAACGGCCGCCGGTCCGGCTGCCGGATCGGCGCCAGCGGCCGCCCGGCCGGGTAGCCGAGCGAGATCAGCAGCGCGCAGGTCCGGTCGGCCGGGTAGCCGAGCAGGTCCCTGGCCAGGTCCTGATCCCCGATCGCGGAGTGGCAGCTTCCGATGCCGATCCCGGCGGCGGCGATCATCAGTGCCATCGCGGCCTGGCCGAGGTCGAACTGGACCCGGCCGGACGCGGCCTCATCGGCCCGGACCACCAGCGCCACGGTCGCCGCCGAGCCTGCCACGTGACCAGCGCCCCGCCAGACCCCGGCTAGCGCGCGCAGCCGCCCGGGGTCGGTGACCGCGATGAAGTCCCAGGGCTGGGTGTTCTGCGAGGACGGGGCCCGGCGTCCCGCCTCGAGGATCTGGTCCAAGTCGGCGGGCGCGATCGGCCGGGCGGCGTACTCCCGCACGTTGCGCCTGGCCGCGATCGCGTCGAACGCGGCCATCGGGCCGTGCCCGGCCGAGGTCGCCCGCCCGGCCTCGCTCATCGTCAGCTCCCCTCGGCTCGCGCCGGCCCGGGCGGCGGCTACCGCCAGGGCCGCTCGAGCACAAGCTGGTGCACGTCCAGGTACCCGGACTCGAACCCGGCCTGCGAGTACGCCAGGTACAGGTCCCACATCCGCCGGAACTGCCTGCTGAACCCGAGCGCCGCGACATCGTCCTCGGCCGCCGCGAGCCGGGTCCGCCACTCCGCGAGGGTCCTCGCGTAGTGCTGGCCCATGGCCAGGTCCGACGTTACCCGCAGGCTCGTGTGCCGGGCCAGGGTTTCGGTGATCGCCCGGATGGACGGGATCTGCCCGCCGGGGAAGATGTAGGTGTGGATCCAGGTCTGGCCGTTCACGGTGGCCAGCATCCGGTCGTGCGGCATCGTGATGGCCTGGATCCCGGCCCGGCCGCCGGGCGCGAGCAGCCGGTCGATCGCGCGGAAGTAGTCCGGCCAGTACGACGCGCCGACCGCCTCGATCATCTCGACGCTGGCCACTACGTCGTAGCTGCCCCGCACCTCGCGGTAGTCCCTGAGCTGGAGGTCGATCCGGTCCGCCAGACCCGCGGCCTGCGCCCGGTCCCTGGCAAGCTCCCACTGCTGGGTCGAGATCGTCAGGGTCGTGACCTCCGCGCCACGCGCGGCCGCGCGCAGCGCTAGCTCGCCCCAGCCGGTCCCGATCTCCAGCAGGCGGGTGCCCTGGCCGGTCCCGGTGGCGTCCAGCAGCCGGTCGATCTTGCGCTGCTGGGCCCGCTCCAGCGTGTCGCCAGGGCCGAAGTAGGCGCTGGAGTAGGTCATCGTCGGGTCGAGGAAGAGCCGGAAGAAGTCGTTGGACAGGTCGTAGTGGCGCTCGATGTTGCGGCGCGCACCGGTGACCGTGCCGTCTTCCTCGGCCGGGCGGCCGGGAATGTAGATCCGGCGCAGGCCCCGCAGCGGCGCCGGGACCAGCTCGGTGATGTGCGCGGCCAGCACCGCGAACAACCCGGGCAGGTCGGCGCTGTCCCAGTCGCCGGCCATGTAGCTCTCGGCGAATCCGGCGGTGCCGGTGCCGACCCGGGCGTAGAACGCCTCAGGATCGTTCAGCACCAGGACCGGCGCGCCCGGCCCGCCGCGGCCCATGGACGAGCCATCCGGAAGGCCGATCCGGATCGGCAGCCGGGCGGCCATCGCCGAGATCAGCGCCCGGGCGATCGCGGTCCGCACCCGGCTGGTTCCCGGAGCGGGGAGCCGCGGCCAGGTTCCCGCCGTGGCCGCCGCCGAGCGACTGGGCGACTCGCCCGGCCCGGCGAGGGATCGGGACGGCGACACTGCCGTGCCAGCGTCCCGGCCTGTGCTCTGTGCGGTCATTGAACGCCTTCCTGGGGTGCGTGCGCGGGCCGCGGGACCAGCGGAACGCGCCGGGCCAGCAGCCGGATGGCCTGCCAGCGGATCAGCAGGGTCACCCGGAGTGATGCCCACGGATATCGGATGGAGTAACCGATCAGGCGCCGGATCGTGAATGGCGCCCGACGGCCCCGGACGCTGGCGATCAGAGCGGGCGATCCGGCTACGTCCAGGCTGACCCCGAGCCGCAGCCGCTCGCCGGGCTCGGGCAGCCGGAGCCGGTACCGGCCCCGCATCGGCAGAAACGGCGAGACATAGAACTCCTTGTCCGCCTCGGCCCGGGCGTGCTCGTCCGGCTGGAGCAGGTAGACGTGCCGCTCGGCATAGGTGTTGTGCACCTCGGCCAGCACGGCGGCGGGCCGGCCGGCCTCGTCGTAGCACCAGAACACGGTGAGCGGGTTGAACTGGTAGCCGAGTATCCGCGCCCCGGCCAGCATCATGATCCGACCGCCGCCCAGGTCGATGTCGTGGCGGCGCAGGAAGCT
>JAJYTW010000092.1 GCA_021792855.1 Actinomycetes bacterium | reverse complement strand
TCAGCCGCTTGGGGTCGGTGAGCACCCGGCACAGGTCCGCGTGCGTGCCGAACGACTCAAGCCGCTCGGCCGCCGCGGCCTGCGTCGCGGCATGGTCTGAGCGGTTCCCGGATGACCGGGCCGGGTCGTTCGTGATGCGCACGCTCGCGAGCGTACTACTAGTTGCGTGATTGCGCAACTAAGCAATGCAAGGCATGCCTCGCGGGCACCTACCATCCCTTAGGCCCATGATCACGCCCGAATTGACCTATATGTGAAGCCACTTGGGGTGGTAGGTGGGAAGGAGTGACTCTAAGTGGTTCGTTCGGCCGCCGGATGGCCGGTCGAGCCGCCCGACCCGGCCGCTACCGGCCGCCCGACCCGGCCGCTACCGGTCGGCGATGATCTGGCAGGCTGCACGAGCATGACGACCGAAGGTCCCGCGTTCCCGCGGCTGTTCTCGCCCCTGTCCATCGGCCCCGCGGTCATCCGGAACCGGATCGTGTCCTCCGGCCACGACACCGTGATGGTCGAGGCCGGGAACGTCACCGACCAGTTGATCGCCTACCACAGCGCGCGGGCCGAGGGCGGGGTCGGGCTGATCGTCGTGCAGGTGGCCGGGGTGCACGAGTCGGCGCGCTACACCTCGCACGTGCTGATGGCGGTGGACGACTCCTGCCTGCCCGGGTACACCAGGCTGGCGGAGGCCGTGCACGCCCACGGGGCGACGCTGTTCGGCCAGTTGTTCCACCCCGGCCGCGAGGTGATGGAGTCCACCGACGGCACCGCGCCGGTCAGCGTGGCGCCGTCGGCGGTGCCGAACGAGCGGTTCCACGTCATGCCGCGGGCACTGCGGACGGACGAGATCGCCGAGATCGTCGCCGGGTACGGTGCGGCCGCCGCCCGGCTGATCCTGGCCGGCCTGGACGGCGTCGAGATCGTGGCGAGTCACGGCTATCTGCCGGCCCAGTTCCTGAACCCGCACGTCAACCAGCGCACCGACGAGTACGGCGGCAGCCAGTCCGGCAGGCTCCGGTTCCTGCGGGAGGTAGCGCGGGAGGTCCGGCGGCAGGCCGGTCCGGGCGCGGCGGTCGGCGTCCGGATCTCGATGTCGGAGCGGGAACCCGCCGGCCTGGCCGAGGACATCGCGATCGCGGCCTGCGCGGACCTGGCCGGCGAGGGCCTGATCGACTACGTCAGCGTCACCACCGGCACCTCGGCCACGCTGGCCGGGTCGGACCACATCGTGCCGGAGATGAACTGGCGGGCCGGGTACACCGCCCCGGCCGCCCGCCGGATGAAGCAGGCCGTGCCGGTCCCGGTGCTGGTCGCCGGCCGGATCAACCAGCCGCAGGACGCCGAGCTTATCCTCGCCTCAGGCGACGCCGACGCGTGCGTCATGACCAGGGCGCTGATCTGCGACCCGACCATGCCGGACCTGGCGGCCCGTGGCCAGACCGACGACATCCGGGCGTGCATCGCCTGCAACCAGGCCTGCATCGGGCACTTCCACGCCGGGTACCCGATCTCCTGCATCCAGCGGCCGGAGACCGGCCGGGAGATCCGGTACGGGCGGCGCCAGCCGGCCGCCCGGCCGCGCCGGGTGCTGATCGCCGGCGGCGGCCCGGCCGGGATGAAGGCGGCGGCCGTGGCCGCCGAGCGCGGGCACGAGGTCGTGCTGCATGAGGCCGCCGGGCGGCTCGGCGGCCAGGTCCTGCTCGCCGAGCGGCTGCCCGGCCGGGCGGAGTTCGGCGGCGCGATCACCAACCTGGCCCGTGAGCTGGGCCGGACCCCGGCCCGGGTGGTGCTGAACAGCCGGGTCACGGCCGACACGGTCCGGCAGGACGCGCCGGACCTGGTCGTGGTGGCTACCGGCGCCCGGCCGTACCGGCCCGATCTGGAGATCGGCGGGGACCTGGTGATCGCCGATGCCTGGGAGGTGGTGTCCGGGCGCGAACTGCCGTCCGGGCACGCGGTGGTGGTGGACTGGCGCGGTGACTGGGTTGGCATCGGCGCCGCCCGACTGCTGGCCGGGCGGGGGCATCGGGTCACCCTCGCGGTCAACGGGTACGCGCCGGGCGAGCACCTCCAGCAGTACGTCAGGGACGCCAACCTCGCCGCGCTGCACCAGGCGAAGGTGACCGTCGTGCCGCTGGTCAGGCCCTATGGCGTCGACGACGACACCGTCTACCTGCAGCACGTGCTGACCGAGGACCCGGTGCTGGTCGATGGCGTCGCCGGCCTGGTGCTGGCCTGCGGGCACCGGTCAGACTCCACGCTGCTTGAGGAGCTTTCGGCTGGCCGGGTGCCGGCCGTCGGGATCGGCGACTGCCTGGCCCCGCGCACCGTGGAGGAGGCGATCCTGGAGGGCCTGGTCGCCGCCAGCGACCTGTGACGCCCGGCCGTGTCCCGGTCAGGGTGATTTTCGGCATAGAACCGCAAAGTGTCCCCGATACCGGGTATCAGAGAGCCGATGACACGTGTTAGCGGAGGTATCGAAAGATCAAGGCGGCGGTCAGGGAGTATTCAGGAGGCTCCCAGGTACGTCGTCGACTATAGATCCCGAGCAGGAACGGTCGAGACGTGACGAGGGAGTCGATGTTCCGATGACCACGAACTACGATTCGCCGGAGCAGCCGGGATCCGGTCAGGCACCGCCGCCGCCCTGGCCGTTGCCGTCCAATCCTGTTCCTCCTGGTCATCCCGCTGGTCCGTACGGACCGGGCTGGGCGCCCGGCTCGTGGGGCCCGGCCGGTCCGGGATCACCCGGTGGCCCGTGGGGCCCGGGTCCCGGCGGCGCCTGGAGCACCGGCCCGGGCGGACCCGGCGGTCCCGGGCTGCCGGGCGGCCCGTCCGAGCCGCCGGCGAAGCAACACCGGTTCCGCCGCCGCCTGCTGATCGTGGGCGTCGCCGCGGTGGTCGCCGTCGCCGCCTTCTGGGGCGTGCAGAACTCCGGCGCGATCAGCCGGACGCCGGTGCTTACCACCTCCCAGATCGTCGCCAAGGTGGACGCCGGTCTGGTCGACGTGTACTCCACGATGGGCTACCAGGGGGCCGAGGGAGCCGGCACCGGCATGGTGCTTACCTCGTCCGGGGTGGTGCTGACGAACAACCACGTGATCGAGGGCGCCACCTCCCTGCGCGCGGTGGACATCGGCAACGGGCGCACCTACCGGGCCAAGGTCATCGGCTACGACCGCAGCCACGACGTGGCGGTGATCAAGCTGCAGAACGCCTCGGGACTCCAGACGGTGACGCTCGGCAATTCCGCGAGCGTCCAGATCGGCCAGAAGGTCGTCGCGATCGGCAACGCCGGCGGCAAGGGCGGCACCCCGTCGGTGGTGACCGGGCACGTGATCAGGCTCAACGCGGCCATCACCGCGACCGACTCGTCGGCGGGGACCTCCGAGCACCTGCACGGACTGATCGGCCATAACGCCCCGATCCAGCCTGGTGACTCGGGCGGGCCGCTGGTGAACACCGCCGGGCAGGTGGTCGGGATCGACACTGCCGCGTCGGGCGGCTTCCAGTTCCAGGGCGGCCAGAGCCAGACCCAGGCCTTCGCCATCCCGATCAACACGGCGATGAACATTGCCAGGCAGATCAGGTCCGGCACGGCGACCGCCACCGTGCACATCGGTGCGACCGGCTTCCTGGGCGTCGGGGTGCTGTCGGCCAGCCAGGCCCGGTCCTACGGGCTGCCTGCCCACTCCGGCGCGGTCGTGGCCGGCGTGTTCGGCGGGTCGCCAGCGAGCCGGGCGGGGCTGGCCCGCGGGGACGTGATCGACTCCGTGAACGGCCACGCGGTCACCTCGCCGCTGGATCTGCAGAAGGCACTCGAGCAGCACCATCCCGGTGACCAGGTGACCATCGGCTGGACTACTCAGGGCGGTCAGTCGCGGTCAGCCACCGTGGTGCTGGAAAAGGGACCGGCGGGCTGATCGCCCGTCGGGACCGGAACCGAGCGGCAGCGGGGCGGGATCAGGCGATCCCGCCCCGCTGTCGTTATCCGGCGGCCGCCGCGCTGGGCGGCCCCGCCGGCCAGGATGACCAGCAGCAGGCCGCCAAGCTGGACCGGGGCGGGACTCTGGTGCAGCACCAGCAGCCCGATCAGCACGCCGAAACCCGGCTCGAGCGCCATCAGGGTCCCGAACGCGGCCGGCGTCATCTGGCGCAGCGCCAGCATCTCCAGCGCGAACGGCAGGACGGGCAGCAAGATGGCGAGCCCGGCGGCGGCGGCCAGGATGCCGGGCGTGAGGTGGCCGGCGGCCTGCGGGATTCCGGCGACCGCCGCGGTCGCGGCCGCGACCGGGGTGGTGAGCGAGAGTCCCGCGATGCCGGTGAACCGGTCCCCGACCCGCTGGGTGAGCAGGATGTAGATCGCCCAGCCGACGGCTGCCAGGACCGCGAAACCGAGTCCCGCCGGGCTGACATCGCCCCGCCAGGGCTCGGTTACCAGGACGACTCCGCCGGCCGCGATGGCCGGCCAGGCCAGTGCCCGGGTGCTGTGGCTGCGGACGGCCGCGACGGTCAGCGGCCCGAGGAACTCGACCGCCACCGCGGTGCCGAGCGGGATGCGCTGGATCGCCGCCAGGAACGCCGTGGTCTCCAGCCCGGTCGTGACCCCGAGCGCGAGCAGCGTCGGCAGGTCGCGCGCCCGGATCGCGCGCAGCGGCGGCCTGGTCACGGCCAGGAAGATGAGTGCGCCCACGCTGAACCGCAGCCAGGCGGTCCCGGCCGGGCCGACGGCCGCGATCAGCGGCATCGACAGCGCGGAGCCAAGCTGGACCGAGAACATCGAGCCCAGCGCGAGGCCCCAGGGCGGCACCGGCCGGGCACCGCCCTGGGGGCGCCTGATCATGGGCGGTTCCGGTAGGCCTGCCAGTCACCGATCGCGGCGAGGCGCCGCCGCTGCTGCGCGGCCGTTCCGCCGTCCAGGACCCGGCCGCGCCGCTCCAGGTAGCCGATCACGCGCTCGCGGTGCTCCACCGGGTTGTGGTCGTCGTACTTGAACTTGGCGTCCACGCTCAGCACGGCCAGCCGGACGCCGCGGATGCCGGGCAGCATCCGCCCGTAGGGCTCGCTGTCGACGCCGACCTCGGCGTGCTGGCCCTCGGGCTGGGCGTCGGCAAGCTGGGCGGCCAGGATCTCGGCCTTGCCCTGCGGGTCGTCGACGATGGTCGGCCGGCAGACGAACTGGACGGAGGCGTAGTAGCTGGTCGGGACGCCGTCCTCGTCGGGCCCGCCTGCCCTGGCCCGCCAGTACGAGGGGATGTAGGCGTAGTCGCCGGTGACGGCCAGCCGGACCTCGGCGGCCGCCGCCAGGTGCGGCCAGACCGGGTTCGGGCGGGCCAGGTGCAGCAGCAGTTCATCCCCGGCCGGGGCGAAGTGGGCGGGCAGCAGCAGCGGGGCCCGGGCCGGGTCGAGGTTGCCCACCGCGAGCACTCCGAACCGGTCGGTTTCCGCCAGCCACTCCCGCCACTCGTCCGGGCCGAGGGTGCCGTCCCAGGGGTGAATGAACATTCCTGTCTCCTTGCCTGAAGCCGCCGTGGTCAGCGGTCAGCTGCCGTGGTCAGTTGTCGCCGGCGATCAGCCGCCGGGCGGCCCGGACGCCAGGGCCGAGCCCGGACAGGTGGCCGGCCAGGTCGTCCGCGGCCGCGGCAAGCTGCTGGTCGGTCACCGGGCCGAGCGCATCCAGGATGAACAGCGCAGCGGTGGTCTGCTCGGTGAGCTGCGTTCGGCGGGCCTGACGCCAGTTCCAGCGGCGGCAGGTCACGCCCGCGTCGTCGCACCAGACCACCTCGCCGCGGTCGGGGTGCTCGGTGACGGGGACGCCCTCCGCGATCGTGTCGAACGGCTCGGAGCCGGCCGCCCGGATCAGCCGAGGCGGCCCGGCGTACCTGGTGAGGTCCTCCCCGCCGAGCGGGATCTGGTGCAGCACCGAGATCGCGTTGTAGATGTCGGTGAGCCGGTTCACCCTGGGCAGGCCGGCCGGGGCCCGGCGGAGCAGGGCCTCCAGGCTGTTGCGGGTGCGGCTCGGCTTCGCGCCGAACGCCCGGTAGGCCTCCCGCCACGCGGCCACGTGCGCGATCTGCTCGGCTGGCCGCTCGCCGAGCGCCTCGCGTGCTGCCGCCTCGGCCGCGCCGAGCAGGGCATCGCTGGCCTGGTCGCCCGGTCCCGCGGCGATCCCGTCGACGGCGAGCAGCAGGGCCCGGTAGTCGGGCCGTAGCGCGAAGACCGCCGGATCGACCCGGGCTCCGGCCAGGAACTCATCGAGCGTCCGCTGGTCAGGCACCGGTCGCCTCCGATCGGGCGCCGGGGCGTGCTCCTACGCCCGGCTCGAACACTGCCAGCGAGAATCTGGCTGGCTTGTCGCGTGGGTTGGCGTAGGAGTGCGGCACATCGCCGGGGAACGCGGCCGCGTCACCGGTGTCGAGCCGCACCACCTGGTCGGCGACCTCGACCGTGATCGCGCCGTCCAGCACCTGCACGAGTTCCCTGGTCCTTGGCGCGTGCGCCTCGCTGCCGTGCCGGTCGCCAGGCCCCAGTCTCCAGTCCCACAGTTCCACCACGTCCGGCGGCTCCGTGCCGGCGACCAGCACGCCGCGACCACCGGACTCGCCGGTCCACAGGGCCGCCCCGGCGCCGTCCCGGGTTACCTGCACCGCCGGCCGTTCGGGTCGCTCCACCAGCGCCGGCAGCCCGACGCCCAGCGCGCCGCTGAGTCTCAGCAGCGTTCCGACGCTGGGGTTCGCGGCGCCCTGCTCGACATTGACCAGCATCCGGCGGCTCACGCCGGCCGCGTCGGCAAGCTGGTCCAGGGTCCAGCGGCGGGCCAGCCTCTCCTGCCTGACCCGGGCGCCGATCGCCAGCGCGAGCGCGGCGGTACTCTCATCCATGAGTGCATCATAGTGCACGGGGAATGCAGCGGTCGTCGCGCGGCGGGAGAACGGGCGATCGGGGAGCGCGGCACCGGGAGAGCGGGGGTGCCGCCCGGGGAGGAACGGCTCCGGGCGAGAGCCGCCGGTTCCGGGCGAGACCCGCCGCCTGCTGGCTAGGCCTGCTCGGCGACCCGCTTCACCGCGGCCAGGGTGGCCGGGATGCCCGAGCGCGCGGTCGCCCGCCGGTCCTCGATCTGCGCGTCGGCGTCGTCGCCGAACCGCTCCCGGAACATCGCGATGCCGTCGGGGAGGAACTCCCAGGACTCGGTGACCAGGGTGCCGCCGTCGACCGGGGCGAAGGTGTAACCCCAGCGGACCCGGTTCCCGCCGACGCAGAAGGCGAATTCCTTGCCGCGCTCGGCCGCCACGACCTGGGACCGGGTCTCCCAGGTGCGCTCGGGGGTCTCGTTGTGGCCGGTGAACCAGGCGCCCGCGGCCGGTCCGTCGCCCTCGTCCCACCAGCACGAGGTGCAGACCGGGCTCCACTCGCCCATCCGGGTGACATCGGCGATCATGTCGTACAGATCTTCCGGCGAGCGGCTGATGACAACCGACTCCGAGTAGCTCAATTCAGTCATGATTCCAGTGTCCCAGCCCGGCACGCCGGCCCGGTCCCGGTCCGATGTGATCTTGGCGACCCGCGGGTCCGGCCCGGGAGGCTAGCCGCCGCGCGGCGCGAACGGGAAGTGCTCGGTCCAGGCGCGGGACCGATCATGACCGATCACTAGGCCCTGGTAGCCGTCGAAGCGGCCGAGCAGGTCGAGGCCGGTCTCCCCGGCGACCGCGAGCGCCGTCGCCAGCGCGTCGGCGAGTCCGAGGTCCGGCCCGGTCACGGTGGCCGAGGCCGCCCGGGTGCCGGGCTCCCCGGTCCGCGGGTCGATCAGGTGCGGGCCGCGCTCGTACGTGCCCGACGTCGCGATCGTGCCGGTGAGCCGGACGATGGCGGCAAGCCGCTGCGGCGCGAACGGATCAGCGATTCCGATCCTGAACGGCTCCCCGGACGGCAGCAGGCCCGCCGAGGCGATGTCCCCGGCCGCGTTGACCAGGACCCCGCTCGCGCCGCTCGCGGCGAACTCGGCCAGTGCCCGCTGCGCGGCCCAGCCCTTGACGTAGCCGGTCGGGTCGACGCCGCCCGGCATCGCCCACGGGTCGAACCAGCCGTCGGTGCGATCCCGGGCCGCCGCGCAGGCGTCGAGCACCCGCGCGACCTCCGGCGGGCAGCCGGCGAGGTCGATCTCACCGCGCCGGAGCCTGCTGACCGGACTGGCCGGGTCCCAGGTGCTGAAGACGGCGTCGGCCTCATGCAGCCTGGCCACCGCGGCGGCCATGCGGGCGTCAAAGTCCGCGCCCGGCGCGCCTCCGGCGGTGTAGACGTCGATGGTCACGACCGTGCCCATCACCGTCTCCTGGTGCGCCAGCGCGGGCACGGACGGCGCCGACCCCGCTCGCCGGAGCACGATCCGCCGGTCCTGGCTCACTTCAGGCCGAGCGACTTCAGCGCGCCCTGGAGTGACTTCGCGAAGCCGGCGCTGGTGTAGCTTGCCCCGGCCACGCCCTGGATGTTGCCGTTCTGGGCCTGCATGACCTCCTGCTCCAGCATCGGGATCGCCTGCTGGTCGATGTACTGGGAGCGGGGCATCCCGCCGTCGTTGATGGACGCGATGCTGACCTTGGTGATCTTCGATCCGGTGGCTGTCACCCGGACCGAGAGCACGCCGAAGTAGTAGTTGACCGACGGCCCCACCGCCGACCGGGTTCCGCTTGCCGCCGGGCCGGAGGACGACCCGGACGAACCGGCGGAGGACGAT
Source organism: Actinomycetes bacterium (assembly GCA_021792855.1). Classification (GTDB taxonomy): domain Bacteria; phylum Actinomycetota; class Actinomycetes; order Streptosporangiales; family Streptosporangiaceae; genus Chersky-822. Next base: position 7,526 of record JAJYTW010000092.1, on the reverse strand, counting down.
CCGGACGACGCCTTGCCCGATCCCGACGATGCCTTGCCGGACGACCCCGATCCGGACGAGGAGGAGCCTGACGAGCCGGAGGCGGCCGGACTCGATGCGGACGTGCCGGTCGCGGCGGGTCCGGCCGCGCCCAGCGTCACCTTGGCCGGCGAGGAGTGGAAGGACAGCACCCCGGCCAGGCCGGCAACCGTGCCGGTCAGCACGAGCGGCGCTCGCTTCATCGGATCAGCCCCTTGCAGTCGTTCATGTCGTTGGTGGGTCCTTCGTGGTCTAGAAGTCGAACGCCTCGCGGTGGAAGCTCTCATCCGGCACGCCGAGCCTGGCGGCGGCCGCCTCGACCCCGGCGGCGAACCCGTCAGGCCCGCACACGTACACGTCCCTGGAGGCGATGTCGGGAACCAGCCTGCGCAGTGCCCGGCTGTCGAAGCGGACCCGGTCCCGGCTGCCCACGACCTCGTGCAGCCTGCCGCCGCGCGCCCGTACCAGCGCGGCGATCTCGTCTCTGAGCACCAGATCCTCCGGGGCCGAGCCGCGCAGGATCACCACCACGTCGGCCCGGTCGGGCAGGTCCTCGATCAGCGCCCGCAGCGGGGTGTTGCCGACCCCGGCGCCGACCAGCAGCACCCGGTCGGTCGAGCGGGCATGGCGGGTGAACGCGCCGTATGGTCCCTCGATCGCCACCCGGGTGCCCGGCCGCAGCCTCGCCACGGTGCCGGTGGTGTCGCCGAGGTCCTTGATGGTCACCCGGATGTAAGGCGGCTGCGGCAGCGCGGACAGCGAGAACGGGTGCGCGTGCCACCACAGTTCCCTGGTGAGGAAACGCCACATGAAGAACTGGCCGCCCGAGACCGCCAGCCGGTCCAGGTCCCGGCCCTGGCAGATGATCGAGACCACGCCAGGCCCCTCGGGCCGGACCTCGACCACCCTGAGCTGGTGCCGCAGGCTGCGGGCAATCGGCAGCCCGACCCGGTAGACCAGCACCAGGCCGGCCGTCGCCGACCAGACCGCGATCCACAGCGCGGTGGTGAGCGGGTGGTTCAGGAACGGCACGCCGACCAGGATCTGGTGCGCGAACGCGAGCGCGAGGCCGAGGTAGATGTACAGATGGACGATCCACCAGGTCTCGTACTTCATCCGGCGCCGGGCGGCGCGCACCGAGGCGGCGCCGGCCAGCATCAGCAGCGTGAAGCCCGCCGCGGCGGCGAGCATGTCCCGGTAGGACGTCATGAAGAGCCACAGCTCATGCCAGGCGCCGACCCTGGTCGCCGCCGCGTAGCCCAGGGTGATCGTGATGACGTGCACGATGATCAGTCCCAGCGCCCACGGGGCGACTCGCCGGTGCCAGCGCACCAGTCGGTCCTGGCCGACCGATCGCTCCAGCCACGGCAGCCTGGCGATCAGCACGATCATGATCAGCATCAGGTAGGCGCCGCCGAACCCAGCAAGGCGTCCGACCGCGCTGAGCAGTCCGCCCGGCGCCATGAGTGTCGCCTGGCTCTCGTTGGCGATCTCGGTGGCCATCGTGGCGCCGAAGCCGATCCCTGCCAGCAGTGCGAGCAGGTCGGCGATCCCGTGCCGGGGCGCGGGGCCCGGGCGGTGCGGCGTGGACCGGCGGGACCGCCGGGACCGCCGCGATGCCGGTCCGCCGGTCCGCCAGTCGGCGGCGCTCCGGTCAGCCCGGGCTGACCGGCCGGCTGGCCGGTAGCTGGAGGCGGGCAGTTCGGACGTCGGAGGGGCGGAGGCGTTAAGTGGCACGACGATAGCCTGCCTGGCCAGGCTTAGTGGTCCCTGAACGCAGCCCGAGAGAATTCTCCAAGTGCTTACTAGGAAATTCCGGCGCCTGGCCGGAGCGCTCACCGACGGTGCGCTACACCAGGCGGACCCGGTACTCGGCGAGCCACAGGTTCACGTCGATCAGGAACGCCGCGGACACCAGCGGACTCGGCTGCACCCCGGCCCGGCCCGGCAGGGACGGGTCAGCGGCGTACGCCTCGCTCAGCGCGCCATGATCGATCAGCTGGAACAGCGGCGCCCCCGGATCGGCCAGCAGGGCTCGCATCTGGGCGTGCACCGCGGTCGCGTAGGCCGGGTCGGCGCTGGTCGGGTAGATGCTCTTGGGCCGGCGCAGCACCGGCTCCGGCAGCAGGTCGGCGACGGCCCGCCGGAGCAGGCCCTTCTCGATCCCGTCGATCTGCTTGATCTCCCACGGGACGTTCCAGACGTACTCGGCGAGGCGATGGTCGCAGAACGGCACCCGCACCTCGAGCCCGACCGCCATGCTGAGCCGGTCCTTGCGATCGAGCAGGAACGGCAGCCACCGGGTCAGGCCGTGATAGAGCACCTCCCTGATCCTGGCCTGCCGCGGCTCCTCGCCGTCCAGCCTGGGCACCTCCGCCTGCGCGTCGGAGTACCTGACGGCGGCCCGCTCGTCGATCCTGGCCGCCGCCGCGACCTCCGGACGGAGCAGGCCGGCCCACGACCCGGTGTCCCACGGGAACGTCGGCAGCGCCAGCAGCCGGTCGTTGTGGTACCAGGGATAGCCGCCGAACACCTCGTCGGCGGATTCCCCGGACAACGCGACCGTGGAGTGCTCGCGCAGGCCGCGGAACAGCAGGTACATCGAGGTGTAGATGTCCCCGGCGGCGGGCAGGTCGTGGGCCCGCATCGGGACCCGCTGCGCGGCGACAAGCTCGGCGGCGTCCAGCACGATCGTCTGGTGCGCCGTGCCCAGGTGGGCCGCCGCCTGCCGGGCGAACGGCTCGTCGTGGCTGGGCCGCAGCAGGTTCGGGCGGAAGTCGCGCTCACTGCCGGGGAAGTCGACCGAGAACGAGGCGAGCGTCCCGCGCCCGTCCCGGCGCAGCGATCCGGCGGCCAGCGCGGCGAGCGCGCTGGAGTCCAGGCCGCCGGAGAGCAGCGCGGCGACCGGCACGTCGGCGACAAGCTGGCGGTCGACGATGTCGGCGAGCAGATCGCGCACGGTCGCGACGGTGGTGGCCACGTCGTCGGTGTGCGGCCGGGCGGCCAGCCGCCAGTAGGCCCGCGAGCGGGCGCCGGACGCGGTCACCGTGACCAGGTGCCCCGGCCGCACCTCCCGCAGCCCCCGGTAGACGCCATGCCCCGGCGTGCGGGTGCCGAACTGCGCGAACAGCTCGGCGATGCCGTCTGCGTCCAGTTCGGCGGCGAACTCCGGGTGCGCCAGCACGGCCTTCGGCTCGGAGCCGAACAGCACGCCGGAACCGGTGACCGCGTAGCAGAGCGGCTTGATCCCGAACCGGTCCCTGGCAAGCACGACCTCGCGCCTGCCCGCGTCGTAGATGGCGAACGCGAACATGCCGTTAAGCCTGGTCAGGCAATCACTGCCCCAGTGCAGCCAGCTGCGGAGCAGCACCTCGGTATCGGAACTGGTGCGGAAGACGTGCCCGAACCCGGTTAGCTCGTGCCGCAGTTCCCTGAAGTTGTAGATCTCCCCGCTGAAGGTCAGCACGACCGCGTCGTCGGTCATCGGCTGAACGCCGCCCGGGATGTCGACCACCGCGAGCCTGCGGTGCCCGATCAGGGCGTGCGGTGCTTGCCAGATTCCGCCGGCGTCCGGGCCGCGGCAGGCCATTGTCGCCGTCATCGCCTCGATCACGGCGCGCTCGGTGGACAGGTCCCGCTCGAAATCGACCCAGCCCGCGATACCGCACATTCGCAAGTCCCCTCTGATGATTGGCCCGTGCGGTCATCATCGGGGAATCCACGCCATTTCGCCTAACCGGGCGGCCGGCCCGCGCGGCGGTCCCCGCTACTTTCGTAGGGCCTACTTTAGGCGGGGGTCAGATCGGGACCTTTGGCGCTGTCCACAGGTCCCGATCTGGTTCATCCTCCCATTAACACTCATCCGTGTGAGGAGGATCACAATGACGACTACCGGCCAGCACGCCCAGCACGCGGACCCGGCCGTCCCGGCCCCCGCGGCGCCCGCCGCCGCGCAGTGGGGTAACTCCGGCCCGCTCGCCCTCGCCGCCTTCGCGGTGACCACTTTTATGCTCAGCATGATTAACGCCGGCCTGGTCGATGGCGGAACCCTGCCGGTCGTGTTCGCGGTCGCGTTCATGTTCGGCGGCCTGGCCCAGCTCATCGCCGGCGTGATCCAGTTCCGCAACGGGAACACCTTCACCGGCGTGCTGTTCAGCACCTACGGCGCGTTCTGGCTGTCCCTGTTCGCGATTGGCCAGTACTTCCTTAAGGACATCCCGCCGGCCCAGGTGGGGCACGCGCTCGGCCTGTACCTGTACGGGTTCGGCATCTTCACCGTGTGGATCTTCCTGGCGTCCTTCCGCACCAATGTGATGGTGGTCCTGGCACTGGCGGTGCTTGCTATCACGTTCTTCCTGCTCGCCGCGGGCAACTACGGCGGCAGCACCGGACTCATCCACGCCGGCGGCTACTTCGGCCTGCTGGTCGCGGCGATGGCGGCCTACCTGTCCTGCGCCGAGCTCTGCGAGGCTTCCTACCAGCGATCGGTGCTGCCGGTCTGGCCGCTGGCCAGGCACTGAGGCAGAATCCGGACAAGCGAAGGAGGGCCGTCATGGGTCGCTACGAGCAGGAGTTCCGCCGCAGCCTGGCCGATCCCGAGGGGTTCTGGGGCGAGGCGGCCAGGGCGATCGACTGGTACACCGAGCCGTCGGTCGTGCTGGACTCCTCGAATCCGCCGTTCTACCGGTGGTTCCCCGACGGGATCATGAACACCTGCTTCAACGCGGTGGACCGGCATGTCAGGGATGGCCGGGGCAGCCAGGCCGCGCTGGTCTATGACAGCCCGGTGACCGGCGCCGGCCGGGTCTACAGCTACGACGAACTGCTCGCCGAGGTGGCCGGCTTCGCCGGCGTGCTGCGAGGCCTCGGCGTTGTGGCCGGCGACCGGGTGATCATCTACCTGCCGATGGTCCCGCAGGCGGTGGTGGCGATGCTGGCCTGCGCCCGGCTCGGCGCGGTGCACTCGGTGGTGTTCGGCGGCTTCGCCGCGCACGAACTCGCGGTCCGGATCGACGACGCGGCGCCCAAGGTGGTGGTCTCGGCGTCGTGCGGGATCGAGGTCAGCAGGGTGATCGAGTACAAGCCCATCCTGGACCGGGCGATCGAGATCTCCGAGCACAAGCCGGAGCACTGCGTGATCCTGCAGCGACCGCAGGCGGCCGCTGCCATGGTCGAGGGCCGGGACGTGGACTGGGAGTCGGCGCTGGCGGGCGCCGAACCCGCGGACTGCGTCCCGGTCGCGGCCACCGACCCGCTCTACATCCTGTACACCTCGGGCACGACCGCCCGGCCGAAGGGCGTGGTGCGGGACAACGGCGGGCACGCCGTCGCGCTGCGGTGGAGCATGGCGAACGTCTACGACACCGGCCCGGGCGAGGTGTTCTGGGCAGCCTCCGACGTCGGCTGGGTGGTCGGCCATTCCTACATCGTGTACGCGCCGCTGCTGGCGGGCTGCACGACGGTGCTGTACGAGGGCAAGCCGGTGGGCACCCCGGACGCCGGGGCGTTCTGGCGGGTGGTCGCCGAGCACGGCGTCAAGGCGCTGTTCACCGCGCCGACCGCGTTCCGGGCGATCAAGAAGGAGGACCCGGCCGGCGAGCACGCGCGGAAGTACGACCTGTCCGGTCTGAGGTACCTGTTCCTGGCTGGCGAGCGGCTCGACCCGGAGACCTACCGGTGGGCCGGCGACCTGCTCGGCATCCCGGTCATCGACCACTGGTGGCAGACCGAGACCGGCTGGCCGATCGTGGCCGACCCGATGGGCCTGGAGCCGATGGCCACCAGGCCCGGGTCGCCCACCGTGCCGGTGCCCGGGTACGACGTGCGCGTGCTCGGCCCGGACGGCGCCGAGGCAGGCCCGGGCCAGACCGGCGAGATCGTGGTCGGGCTCCCGCTCCCGCCGGGCTGCCTGCCCAGCCTGTGGCGGGACGACGACCGGTTCGTCGCGTCCTACCTGTCCAGGCATCCCGGCTACTACATGACCGGCGACGGAGGCTACCGGGACGACGACGGCTACCTGTACGTCATGGGCCGGATCGACGACGTCATCAACGTGGCCGGGCACCGGCTGTCCACCGGCGAGATGGAGGAGGTGCTCGCCAGCCACCCGGCGGTCGCCGAGTGCGCGGTCATCGGCGTGCGGGACGACCTGAAGGGCGAGGTCCCGCGCGGGTTCGTGGTGCTGAAGGCCGGCGTGACCGCGGCGCCGGAGGCGCTGTCGGCGGAGCTTGTCCAGCTGATCAGGGACCGGATCGGGGCGGTGGCCTCGTTGCGCCGGGTGGACGTCGTGACCGCGCTGCCCAAGACCCGGTCCGGCAAGATCCTCCGCAAGACCATGCGCGGCATCGCCAACGGCGCCGACGAGCCGGTGCCGTCCACGATCGAGGATCCGGCCACGCTGGACGCCCTCCGGCCGATCCTGGCGGCCGAGGGCTGACCGGGGCGCGGCGTGGCATCCCCGGCAGAGATCATCGCCCGCGCGGTGGGGTCGCAGCAGACCACGCCGCGGATCCTGGCCGCCGCCGCCGCCGTGACCAGGCAGGTTCTCGGCGTGGAAAGCGCGTTCGTAGCGGTCGCCGGCCCGGCCGCCGCGTACCCGATGTCGATCACCGACGGGATCCGGGATCCGCGTTTCCGCCAGATCGTCGTCCGCCCGGGGGCCGGCCTGGGCGGGCAGGTGCTGCTCAGGAACCGCCCCTACCAGGTCGCCGACTACCTGCACGATCCGACGATCAGCCGGGACTTCGTGCACGTGGTCTGCGATGTGGAGGGATTGCACGGGATGGCCTGCGTGCCGGTCAGCGGGCCCGACCGGGTCGAGGCGCTGCTGTACACCGGGACCCGGCTGGCCGGGCCGACGGCCGATGAGAGCCTGCGGACCCTCGAACTGGTCGCCGCCCACGCCGAGCTGTCGTTGCGGGCCGCGGCCGCCCGGCGGCAGGAACTCGAGCTGGTGCGGCTGCGGGACCGGCAGCGGCTGGCCACTGAGCTGCACGACTCGGTCGCGCAGATGCTGTTCACGATCGGGGTGGCCGCGCACTACGCGCGGCAGCAGGCCGATCCGGATGCCCTGGCCGCGGCCCTGGAGGAGATCGAGACCACGGCGGCCCAGGCCCGCAGCGAGCTGCGGGAGTCGCTGCGCCGGCTGAACCAGCCGTCCGACGGGCTGGCGTTCGGCGCCCGGCTGGCCGGCGAGATCCGGCTGTTCGAGCGGACCTCCGGCTGCCAGGTCAGGCTCACCGGCCGGGGCGAGCGAAGGGATCTGCCGCAGCCGGTCGAGGACCTGCTGATCGACACCGCCCTGGAAGGACTCCGCAACGCGGTCAAGTACGCCCGGGCAAGGGTCGCGATCGTGCACCTGGCCTACGACGCCGACGTGGTTACGCTGGTGCTTCAGTCCGAGGAAGGGGACGGCCCGGGCGGGCTCGGGCCCGGGCCCCGCGCCAGCCACGGCGCGGGCGCCGGCACCGGTGCCGGGCTGACGATGCTGAGCGAGCCCGCCCCGGCAC
>JAJYTW010000376.1 GCA_021792855.1 Actinomycetes bacterium | reverse complement strand
CGGCTAGTGACACGCCCCGTCACCAGCCCAGCCACCATTCCCGCAGGTCAGGCCATAGATTCAGGCACTATCACCGGATCACATCTGCGGAACCCAGGCCTGACGGCCGGGCAGTACGGGCTGATGTTCGCGCCTCAGGTGATCGCCGCGATCGCGGCGTCACTGGCCGGATCCGCGCTGTCCGGGCGGTTCGGCCGCAAGAGCGTCTATCTGGCCGGCCTGACGGCGAACCTGGCCTCGATGGCGCTGCTCGCGGCCAGCGCCGCGGTGGCCGGCCGGCCCGCCGGCTATCCGCTGCTGCTGGCCGCGACAGCCTGCCTCGGGCTGGGCTTCGGACTGACCGTCCCGGCGATCAATACCTACACCGCGGCGTTCCACCCCGGCGCGGTGGATCGCTCGGTCCTGGTGCTGAACGCACTGCTCGGCCTCGGCACAGCGGCGGCGCCGGTGTTCGTCGCGATCTTCGTCGGCCTAGGCGCCTGGGTCGGCCTGCCGATCCTGGCCGGCCTGCTGCTGGCCGGCCTCGCCGCGATCAGCCTGCGGCTTCCGCTGCGCGACGACGCGACGGCCACCGGTCAGGCCGCCGCCGGGCCCGGGGCCCAGCCACCATCAGCAACGGCACCGGCGGCCTCATCCGGCACCGCCGGGGCCAGACCGGCCGCCCGGATCCCGGTCCGGTTCTGGCCGTTCGCGCTCTTCGCGGTCGGCTACGGATTCGTCGAGACGATGAACGGGAACTGGTCCCAGATCGACCTCACCGGCCTGCATGTATCCGCGACGGTGGCCTCGCTGACGCTGACCATGTTCTGGGCGATGGTCACCGCCGGCCGGGTGCTGTTCGCCGCGATCGGGCGACTGGTTCCGACCAGGGTGACCTACCACCTGCTGCCGTTCGCCCTGGCCGGAGCGTTCCTGCTGATCGCGGCGCTGCCGCCGGACGCGCCGTGGGCGGCGGTCGGTTACTTCGGCCTGGCCGGGCTCGGCTGCTCGGCGCTGCTGCCGCTGACGATCAGCCTGGGCCAGGAGAAGCTCACCGGATTCGCCGCGTCGGTCGCCAGCGGGGTGATCGCCTGCTACCAGCTTGGCTACGGCCTCGCGGCCTTCGGGGTGGGCCCGCTCCGCACGGCCGGACTGACCCTCGCTGACCTGTACGCGCTGAGCGCGGCCGTGTCTGCCGTCCTTGGCCTGCTGTCCTTCGCGATCGCCAGGCACCGGCCGTCACCGGCGGCGCTGCACCCACGCCCGGCGAGCCACCTGCGTCCGGCCGAACCGGGCGGGACCCGCGGTCGCAAGAGCGATCAGATACCAGGAATCCGTTCCATACATTAGTAATTGATGGTTATTCTTGCCGATACGATCACGCGCATTCCCTGGTCCCGGACTCTGATATAAATAGCGGCTGGCTCGGCATTTTATTGAGCCGGTAACAACCGTCGCTATCGGAGGGTTCGTGGCTATCTTGTCGCGTCCGGGATCGGCCATTCTCGCCGCCGCTGCGGTACTCGTGGCAATCGCCGCCGGCCTGCCCGCGACGGCCCCGGCCCTGGCCAGTGCCCCGGCAGGCGGGACCGCACCGACCGTGGCCGCGGCCGCGGCGGGTGTCCCCGCCACCGCCCTCGCCCGCCCGGCCCTGCCCGGCGGTCAGCAATATGTCTGTCCGGCACCGGTCCGGCCTGGCCAGATGGAGTGCGCGTCGATCCTCGCGGCACCGGCCACCCAGTCTGCGGGCGCCGCTAACGGTGTGCCCGGATACGGGCCGCAGGCACTGCGCAGCGCGTACCGCCTGACCGTCGCGTCGCGGCGCGGCGGACGCGGGACCACCGTGGCGATCGTGGACGCCTACAGCGATCCGAGTGCCGCCGCCGATCTGGCCGTCTATCGGCGGCACTTCGGCCTTGGCCGCTGTCCGGAGTCGAATGGCTGTCTCCGCATCGTGAATCAGAATGGGAAAAGCTCGCCACTGCCCAAGCCGAATAGCGGATGGGCGGTCGAGGAATCGCTCGACCTCGACATGGTTTCGGCGATCTGCCCGCGATGCCGAATCCTGCTGGTCCAGGCGAGCAGTGCCTCGATCGCCGACCTCGGCACGGCGGTGGACACCGCCGTGCGCCTCGGGGCCCGGCAGGTGTCGAATAGCTGGTCCGGCTCGGAGTTCCCCGGTTTCGTCCCCGGCCCGGCCGCCTCGCGCCACTACTTCGACCATCCCGGCGTGGTGCTCGACTTCGCCGCCGGCGACACCGGCTACGGCACCGCCTACCCGACCGACCTGGGTTACGTGACCGCCATCGGCGGAACGACGCTGCGCCGCGCGCCGGGCACCAGGCGCGGATGGACCGAGTCGGCCTGGGGCACGCCCACCGGCGGGCCGGGCACCGGATCTGGCTGCTCGGCGATCGAGGCCAAGCCGTCCTGGCAGACCGCCGATGCCAGCGCGCCGAACGGCTGCCTGAACCGGACCGAGACCGACGTCTCGGCCGTCGCCGACCCGAAGACCGGGGTCGCCGTCTACGACACCTACCGGTTCGATGGCTGGCACCAGGTCGGCGGCACCAGCGCGGCCACGCCGATCATCACCGCGACCTATGCGCTGGCGGGCCGACCCACGGCCAGGACCTACCCGAGCCAGTACCCCTACCTGCG